>NZ_PGEP01000001.1:0-300000 GCF_002797445.1 Acidovorax sp. 69
GGGCGCGGTGATGTCGTTCGTGGCCACCTTGCTGGTGCTGGTGTTCTTTGTCACCTCGGGCGACTCGGCCACGTTGGTGCTGGGGATGATGAGCACGGGCGGGCAAGAGAACCCGTCTGCGCGCGTCAAGATCATCTGGGGCGTGCTGGTCTCGGGCATCGCCATCAGCCTGCTGCTGGCCGGCGGCGTGAAGGCGGTGCAGACCGCCACCATCGTGTTCGCCTTGCCGTTCACCCTGGTCATCTTGCTGATGGCATGGGCGCTGTGGCGCGGCGTGAAGGCCGACTGGGAGGCCGACGACCGCCGCGACCGCGCACTGCGCCGCCGCATGCGCGAGATGGTGGAGCCACCGGCTGCCACCAAGGCCCCGCCACCGGCCTCACCGTAACGTTTTGCGCCTTTGATGCTGCCAGCGCCCGTCTGTTATGAGCTGGCAGCTATGAAAAACAGAGTGACACAAAAGACGCTGCCGGGGCGCGTGAGGGTGCGTCTATCATCCGCACCCACACCTGTGGTGCGGCGGCTGTCCGGGCATGTTCGGCACCGCTCCCCCTGACGCAGCCGACCGGCACCCGACACACGATCTCCTCCTCCCATGCAAATGCTCCTGTCCGCCTGGCCTGCCATGGTCCTGCTGTTGCCCGTGCTGTGGCTGGTGTCGGCCGTCGTGTTTCTGGCCAAGGGCAACCGGCGGGCGTTTGCGCAGCTGATGGCCCTGCTGGCCTGCTTTCTGATCGGCGCGCTGCTGATGGAGTTCTTCACCTTCATGGGGGCCCTCATGGCCCGCTCGGGCAGCCCGCAAGCCACCCCTGCGTTGGGCACCGGCACGCGCCAGTTGCTGGAGACCATCGCCAACCCGCGCTCCATCACCGCGCCGCCGCTGTCGCTGGCGGCGTTTGCGGCGTACAGCATTCCGGCAGGCTATCTGTGGCTGCTGGTCGCCTGGGTGCTGCACCTGCGGGGCAAGAAGTCGGGCCCCGCCAAGAAGAAGTCCACCAAAACCCCGCGCAAGGCGGCCAAGGACTGAAATTTGGGTATTTCTACCTTCTAGCGCTTGATGAATAAGCGCCTGCAGCTATTAATTAGGTAGCAGCGTCACGCCATGGCTTGACGCAAGGCAAAGCCCGCCCAGGCCCGCCCACCCACAATGGCGCGTGGCCTCCCCGCACCGGGGCAGGCGCTTTTTTTTTCACGCCATGACCACCCACCACAGCGACGTGCTCATCGTCGGCGCAGGCCCGGCGGGCCTGTCGCTGGCCATCTCCCTGGCACAGGCCGGGTTCACCGCCACCGTGGTGGAGCAGCAGAGCGACCGCGCGCTGGCCGCACCGGCGCCCGACGGCCGCGAGATCGCCCTCACCCACCCCAGCCGCGACACCTTGCAACGCCTGAGCTCCTGGGCCCTGCTGGCCGACCATGAGGTGGGCACCATCCGCGAAGCCCAGGTGCATGACGGCCCGCTGGGCCACCACGGCGCGCTGCAACTGAACACCCAGGGGCGCCCCGCAGGCGCCGCGCCCGGCGCGCTGGGCTTCATCGTGCCCAACCATGCGCTGCGCCGCACCGCCTATGCCGTGGCGGTGCGCACGCCGGGTGTACAGCTGATCACCAGCGCCCAGGTCACGCGCGTGGCCACGCTGGCCAGCCATGCAGAACTGGACCATGTCCCCGCCAGCCCTGCAGGCGCGCACTCTGCGGTGGGCGCTCCGCCCCATCGCCTGACAGCCCCGCTGCTGGTGGCGGCCGACAGCCGCTTCTCGGCCACGCGCCGCCAGTTGGGCATGGGCGCGCAGATGACCGATTTTGGCCGCACCGTCATCGTCTGCCGCATGCGCCACGCCCTGCCGCACGGCGGCGTGGCGCACGAGTGTTTTGGCTACGAGCGCACGCTGGCCGTGCTGCCCCTGCCCGACGACCCGCAGTATGGGTTCCCCCTGTGCTCGGTCGTGGTCACGGCAGGAGCGGCCGACGCCGCCGCGCTGATGGCACAGAGCCCGGACGCATTCGCCGCCCAGGTGCAGGCCCAGTTCAACGACCAACTGGGGGCCATGGTGCTGGTGGGCGATCGCCACGCCTACCCGCTGGTGGCCGTGTATGCGCAGCGTTTTGCAGCCCACCGCTGCGCGCTGCTGGGCGACGCCGCCGTGGGCATGCACCCCGTCACGGCCCATGGCTACAACCTGGGCCTGGCCGGGGTGGAGAGGCTGACCGCCGCACTGGTCAGCGCGCGCCAGCGGGGGCAGGACACGGGCAGCGCCGACGCACTCGCACCCTATGCCCAGGGCCACCACCGCCACGCCTGGCCCATTTACCAGGGCACCAACGCCATCGTGCGGCTGTACACCGACGCACGCCCCGTGCCACGCCTGCTGCGGCAACTGGTGCTGCAGGGCGCCCGGCACCTGCCTCCGCTGCAGGCGGCCATCGTGGGGCAGCTCACGGGCCAGGCGCCCCGGTGGATGCGGGTGCTGTCGCCCAGACAGGCGACAGCGCTGCACAAGACCTAGGGATCCTGTGCACGAATCAAGTGGTCAGGGTGCGCTGCGGATCGGGACGGGCTGCAAGGCGCAGAACGCAAAACGCAAAACGTAGCAATAGCGGTAGCCATTGCGAGTATTTGCAACACGGCAGACCGCCCGGGGCCGCAGATGCACACGGCACGCTGATTCGTGCAGAGGGTCCCTGGCCATTGCGGCTCAGGCGGGTCTGTCTCTTCCTCCATCGGGTCGGCATCATTGGACGTCCACACCGGTTCGGGCTGAACCTGTCGAAGCCTCGCGCGGGGCTCACACAGGCGCAGCGTGAACGGCTTCAGGTGCCTTGACGCCGACTCAGCAGCCATTGCAGCGGCAGCATCAGCTCACGGTGCATCAGTCTTTCACCGCCAAAGTGGCCACCCCATACACCGGCGCCCCCAGCCAGGGCCGCCACAGCGCATCCAGCGTGATGCCCGCCCAGCCATAGCCTTCCGCCGCACTCTGTTCGCGCAGCAGCCGCAGGCGCGGGTGCGCAGTGGTCAGCTCCACCATGCGGCCCACGCCCCAGCAAAACTCCGCCCCCGTAGGCCCCACGCTGGGGTGCCGGGCAGCATGGCCCACGGCCTGGCGCGTCAGCACATCCAGCACGATGCGCGAACCCGGCGGTGCGCACTGCGCAAACTCGGCCAACACGGCATGCACCTGTGTGGGCTGCAGGTACATCAACACGCCTTCACACACCAGCAAGACCGGCTGCGCGCTGCTGCGCGAAGGCAACCCCAGCCGTTTCCACCAGCCCGGCTGCGCGAGGTCTACCTCAGCATGGCGCGCACGTGGCGCACGCGGGGGCAGCAACGGCTGGCGCAACGCCATCACCTCGGGCAAGTCGGCATCCAGCCACTGGTTGGCCCCCGTGTCCAGCCACTGAAAATGGTGGGTCAGCCCACACCCCAGGTTGACGCCCAGGGCCTGCGGGTGCTCGGCAAAAAAGGCCCGCCCTGCGTCCTTGATGGCCCGGGTGCGCCACAGCACACTGAGCACCGTGGGCAGGTCATCCAGGGTTGCCGTGACGTCGGCGCCCAGCTGGGCCAGCAACGCCTTTGCCACCCCATCGTGGCAATCGAGCCAGGGAAAGTAGCGCCCGCCATGGGCACGCGCCGCCAAGGGAATCAACAAGGTGCTGGGCACGGGCTGCAGTTGAGCGCGCTCCAGCAGGCAGGCCTGACGATCGGGTGCAAGGTCATGGCAGGGTGCGGCGGTGGGGGTGTCGGTGGATCGAACACGGCGTCGGCTTCGGGGCTGCTGCACGGGGCTCTCCTCCTGTGGCGGAGTGCGCCACGGTTGTGTGGGGTGCGGGAGGCCCACGGCACAGGCCTGCGGCGTTCATTGTGAACGGGATATGCAGAAGATGAAGGACTTATTGCGCAGCCATGTCCCGGGTCTCTGCAGGCTCGTCGTCACACTCCTTTGCTTTCCGGGATGGCACAGCGCCATGGCCACATCTCTGCATGGGCGCGCCTATCAGCCAGGGCGTTATCACCACACGGGCCTCACACACATCCCAGCACTCACGGGACCTGCGGTCTATCCACTCAGCAAAGCGCACGGAGCTCCTGAGTCACGGGGCTTGGAACACACCATCACAGAGCCACAAACTCCCGCTAGTCTTTCACCAACGCCCACACCAGCGCCACCCCCGCCGCCAGCAAATCCCCCGTGAAGGAGCTGTCATCCGCATCGCTGGTGCCGGTGAATGCCCGCTTCTGACGTGCGCGCTCAGCCTGAGTGCGGTCGCGCTCCAGGGCCACCAGTGCGTCGCCGATGTCCACCGGTGATGCAGGCGCTGCCGCCAGGGCCTTGGCGCGTGCACCGGCCTGGGCGTAGCCTTCCATGGCACGCACCACGGCCTCGGGGTCGATGAGGGAGAACGCCGCACGGCAGTGGGGGCAGGCGTGGTCCTTGCGGATGTCCACCGGGGCGCCGCAGCTGGTGCAATAGATAGCCCCGACGCGCTTGGCCAGGTTGTCGATCTCAGGGCGCGTCATGTGGCGCACGAAACCCTTTTCGATCATGAACGATGAGAAGGTGCTGAAGCGGCCATGCTGGCGCGTGCAGCGGTAGATCATGTAGCGGCCGCTGCGGACCACATCGAAGCCCTTCTCCAGCGGGCGCACACAACGCGGGCATGCCATGCCGTCAGAAAGCGGCTGGTGCTGGTCCACACGGTGCTCATGCAGCAGGCGGAACAGCTCGACCACCGAGGTGGGTGTGAGCTTGAGGTTTTCGTGTTTGTCAAACCACAGGCCCTGGCAGGCAAAGCAGATGTCCAGCTCCAGTGTGTCACCCAGGTTGCTGGCAAATCGGTGTTGCTGCATGGGCTGGCGGCAGGAAGGACAGGACGGCAGGGGTGACATGGCGGCTCTACGGTGCAGTGCGAAACACGGGGTGGACCAAATCCTAACCCTTCGCGGGGCCACTGCCGACCCACCGGTTGGCTGCAGCGCACGCATTCAGCGACTAGCATCCACGCCTCTACAACAAGGAACCGACAACATGGGATTCATGAACTGGCGCGTGAAAAGCGCTGAGGTGTTGCAACAAGGCGGTGTCATTGCCCCCGACGAGCGGCTGCCCTGGCCGCAGACTGCGGTGATGGGCGTGCAGCATGTGATTGCGATGTTTGGCGCCACGGTGCTGGCGCCCATCCTGATGGGCTTTGACCCGAACGTCGCGATCTTGATGAGCGGCCTTGGCACGCTGATCTTCTTTCTCATCACGGGCGGCAAGGTGCCCAGCTACCTGGGTTCGAGCTTCGCTTTCATCGGCGTGGTGATTGCGGCCACGGGCTATGCGGGCCAGGGGCCCAACGCCAACATGGCCGTGGCACTGGGCGGCATCATCGCGTGTGGCCTGCTGTACACGCTGATCGGCGTGCTGGTGCAGGCCGTGGGCACGGGCTGGATCGAGCGCTTCATGCCGCCCGTGGTCACGGGCTCGGTGGTGGCGGTGATCGGCCTGAACCTGGCGGGCATCCCCATCAAGAACATGGCGGCCAGCAACTTTGACAGCTGGATGCAGGTGGTGACCTTTGTGAGCGTGGGCCTGGTGGCCGTGCTCACGCGCGGCATGGTGCAGCGTCTGCTGATATTGGTGGGGCTGATCGTGGCGAGCATCATCTACGCGGTGCTGACCAATGGCCTGGGCCTGGGCAAACCGATGGACCTGTCCGCGCTGGCCCATGCGGCCTGGTTTGGGCTGCCCAATTTTGCGGCCCCGGTGTTCGATGGCAACGCCATGCTGCTGATTGCGCCGGTGGCCATCATCCTGGTGGCCGAGAACCTGGGCCACGTGAAGGCCGTGACAGCCATGACCGGCCAGAACCTGGACCGCTACATGGGCCGCGCCTTTATCGGCGACGGCATTGCCACCATGGTCAGCGGCAGCGCGGGCGGCACGGGCGTGACCACCTATGCCGAGAACATTGGCGTGATGGCGGCCACCAAGATCTATTCCACCGCCGTGTTTTTGCTGGCGGGTGTGTTTGCGCTGGTGTTGGGTTTCTCCCCCAAGTTCGGCGCGCTCATCCAGACCATTCCGCTGCCGGTGATGGGCGGCGTCTCCATCGTAGTGTTCGGCCTGATCGCGGTGGCGGGCGCCAAGATCTGGGTGGACAACAAGGTGGATTTCTCGCAGAACAAGAACCTCATCGTGGCGGCCATCACGCTGATCCTGGGCACGGGCGACTTCACGCTCAAGTTCGGCCAGTTTGCGCTGGGCGGTATCGGGACGGCCACGTTCGGGGCAATCCTGCTGTACGCGCTGCTGCAGCGCAAAGGATGAGACCATTGCTCCGCAAAAAGGGGGGGATGTTCTTGTAAGGGTTAACCCTTGTTCTGTAAGGAACGCTTGCTAACATCTTTGGCTTTGCCTGGGGTCGCCCTTCTTTTCCCTGCGGGGCAGGCGGCCCAACTCTCTTGAGCGGAGCTTTTCACATGTCACTGGCCCACCGGGTGCTCTACCCCGATTTTCTCTCCCGCACCATGTCCGCCGACGAGGCCGCCGCCTTGATCCCGGCGGGCGCCCATGTGGGCATGAGCGGCTTTACCGGCGCCGGCTACCCCAAGGCAGTTCCCGGTGCACTGGCAAGGCGCATCCAGAGCCTCAACGCACAGGGCAAGGGCTTTCGGATTGGCTTGTGGACGGGAGCCTCCACCGCGCCGGAACTCGACGGTGCCCTGGCGCAGGTGGACGGCATCGAGATGCGCCTTCCCTACCAGTCCGACCCCACGGTGCGCCGTCAGATCAACGCCGGGCAAATGCAGTATGTGGACATCCACCTGTCACACGTGGCGCAGTTCGTGTGGTTCGGTTTTCTGGGCAAGCTCGATGTGGCGGTGGTCGAGGTGGCGGGCGTGCTGCCCGATGGCCGGCTGATCCCGTCGTCTTCGGTGGGCAACAACAAAACCTGGCTGGACCAGGCCGACAAGATCATCCTGGAAGTGAATGCCTGGCACAACCCGGCCCTGGAGGGCATGCATGATATTTACTATGGCACCGATGTGCCGCCGCACCGCAAGCCCATCCCGATGACGCGGCCCGATGAGCGCATTGGCGAGCCTTATCTGCGCTGCGACCCGTCCAAAGTGATTGCGGTCGTGATGACCGACCAGCCCGACCGCAACAGCGTGTATGCAGCGCCGGACGACACTTCCAACCGCATCGCGGGCCACATCATTGATTTCTTGCAGCACGAGGTGAAAAAAGGCCGCCTGCCCCAAGACCTGTTGCCGCTGCAATCGGGTGTGGGCAACATCGCCAACGCGGTGCTGGCGGGGCTAAACAACGGCCCGTTCGAGAACCTCACGGCCTACACCGAGGTGCTGCAGGACGGCATGCTGGACATGCTGCGCTCGGGCAAGCTGGCGAGCGCTTCGGCCACGGCGCTGTCGCTGAGCCCTGCGGCCATGCAGGACTTCAACGACCGCATCGACTACTACAAGCAGCGCATCGTGCTGCGCCCGCAGGAGATCAGCAACCACCCCGAGCTGATCCGCCGCATGGGGCTGATCGCCATGAACGGCATGATCGAGGCCGACATCTACGGCAACGTCAACAGCACGCACATCATGGGCTCGGCCATCATGAACGGCATCGGTGGCTCGGGCGACTTTGCGCGCAATGCGTACCTGTCGATCTTCATGACGCCCTCGCTGGCCAAGAACGGCAGCATCTCGTGCATCGTGCCCATGGCGTCGCATGTGGACCACACCGAGCACGATGTGCAGATCCTCGTCACCGAACAGGGCCTGGCCGACCTGCGTGGCCACTCGCCCACGCAGCGCGCCGAGATCATCATCGACCGCTGTGCCCACCCGGACTTCCGCCCGGCATTGCATGACTACGTAGCGCGCGCGAAACGCAGCGCCGTGGGCCAGCACACCCCGCACCTGCTGGGCGAGGCGCTGTCGTGGCACCAGCGGTATGTGGAGACAGGGTCCATGAGGAAGGGCTGAAGCCCCCTGTGGCTCTGCGTGCACGTTCCCGGAGGGGGCAACACCGCCAGTGGCGCGGAAAGCCTCTCACCATGAGGGAGGCAGTCAACATAGGCGACAGGCATTTGTCACACACACTCGGTAAAATAAGGGTTATCCCTAGGTCTATCGACCTGCTCTTATTCACCTCCACCAGCCCCCACCCGGGGCTGGTGGCTTTTTGTCTGCGAGTTTTTCTTCACCATGCAACGCCGTCAGTTCACCCAATCCATCGTGGCCGCCAGTGCGGGCCTGCTCCTTTCTGACCTGTCCCGCGCCGTGGGCGTGCAAGACCCCATGGACGCCAAGAGCGTGACCATTGGCTGCTCGCTCGGCACCAGTGGTGCGCTGGCCAGCCTGGGCAAAGAACTCAAGCAGGGCCTGGACGCCGGTTTTGCACAGGCCAATGCGCGCGGCATCCACGGCCGCGAGATCAAGCTGCTGGCCATGGACGACGGCTACGACGCCGCGCGCTCTGAAGACAACGTGCGCAAGCTCATTGCCGATGCCAACGTGGTGTCGCTGATCTCGTGCATGGGCACGGCCAACAACCAGCGCATCCTGCCGCTGGTGGACGAAGCCCAGATCCCCTACGTGGCCCCCCAAAGCGGCGCCACGTCGCTGCGCAAGGCCGAGTACCGATCGGTGTTCCACGTGCGTGCCAGCTACACCGACGAAGCCCAGCGCCTGGCCCAAAAACTGGTCTCGATGGGCATCACCGACCTGGCCATCGTGTACCAGGACACGGCGTTTGGCCGTGAGTTTCTGGCCGATGTGAACAAGGCGATGGCTGCGGCCAAACAGCCGGCGCCCAAGGCTTTCAAGCTCGATGCGCAAGGTGCGCAGGTGGCCGACGTGGTGGGCAAGGCCGTGGCCGCCAAGCCCACCGCCGTGCTGCTGGGCACAGCGGGTGACATCACCGCCACGCTGGTCAATGAGTTCAAGAAAGTCTCGCCCAGCACCCCGCTGGCGGCCACCAGCGTGGCACTCTCGGGCGACAACCTGCGCCAACTGGGTGGCAAGGCATCGGGCATTGCGCTGTCGATGGTGTTGCCCGACGCGGGCCGCACCAGCGTGGCCGTAGTGCGCGATTACCAAAAAGCCATGCGGGCGCTCGGTTTCCAGGAATTCTCGGCCCGCAGCTTTGAAGGCTATGTGAACGCCCGTGTGCTCGCAGAAGGCCTGGAGCGCGCGGGCCGCGACCTGAGCCGTGCCAAGCTGCGCACGGCATTGGCCGGTATTCGCAGCAACGACCTGGGTGGCCTGTCGATCGACTACGCAGGCGGCGCGCCGTACGTGGGGTCGCGCTTCCTGGACCTGGGCGTGATGGGGGCCAACGGCCGGTTCGTGGGCTGAGCGTTATCTGAGAACGTCGTCACGTTCTCATCGGGATGCCCGGCAGCGGCAACGCGCCGGACACCCCCCCGATCACCCCAGAAAACGGCCCGCGCCATTGAGCACACCGAGGTCAATGAAGCGCGAGCCCACATAGGGCGACTGGCCGCTGTAATCGACCACAAAACCACCCATGTCCCAGTTGCGGATGCCGGCCAATGCCGTGCGCAGCTTGGCGCGGCTGGGGTCTGACCCAGCACGCTCCAGGCCCTCGGCCAACACGCGCATGTTGACGTAGGCCTCCAGGCTCCCCAGCGTGAAATCCGGCTGTCCCTTGGCGCGCATGGCGGCCTGGTAATCGCGCACCAATTGGGTCTTGGCGCGGTTGGGGTCGGGCATGACCATGGTCACGGCAATGCCGCTGCCTGCGTCGCCCAGTTGCTTGAGGCCATCGCTGGTCAGCGTCACGCTCACGCCGGCCATGAGCACACCCGGCACCGTCTTTTTGATGCCACGCACCAGCTCGATGGATGCCGAACCTGCCGTGGCCAGCAACACCGCAGCGGGTCGGGCCTCGGCCACCTTGGCCAACACGTCTGCGAGGTTCTTGCCATCGGTGGCCAGAGCGGCCTGGACAGAAGGCTTGATGTTTTGCTCGGCCAACGAGCGGGTGGCGTCTTCCAGCATCTCGCGACCATAGCCGTTGTCGAGGTACACCACACCGATGCCCTTGAGCCCCATGCCCGCCAGGCGCTGCACCAGGCGGCGCACCTCGTCGGTGTAGCTGGCGCGCACATGGAACACGTTGCGCCCGCCCTTGCGCAGCGACGAAGCGCCGGTGAGCGGAGCCACATAAGGGATGCCTGCCTCTTCGATCAACGGCAGGATGGCCGTGTTGTTGGGTGTGCCCACACAAGACAGCAGGGCAAAGGCGCTGCCCTGCCCGATGATCTGCTTGATGTTGTCGGTGGTGCGCTGGGGCACGTAGCCGTCGTCCACCATGTTGAACTGCAGTGTGCGGCCGTGTACGCCACCCCGGCCGTTGATGTGTGCCAGAGCCGCCTCGGCGCCCTGCTTGATATCCTGCCCAAAGCCCGCCAAGGGGCCGCTGAGAGCGGCCGAGCAGCCGATGGTGAGCGTCTTGCCCGTGATACCCCCCTCTTGCGCCCATGCGTTGCGCATGAACACGGGGGCAGCCAGAACGGCGGTGGTGTGGGAGGCAAGGGTGACAAACTGGCGACGCTGCATGAGAAACCGACTCCGGGAAAAACGCACAATGCACAACCCGGACATGCAGGGAGAACCTGCATGCTGACCCGGCAAGCCGCCGACCCCCGGGGGAACCCAGCATTCTATGGAGACCGCTCGCTACGCGGTAGTGTGCTGCCTCTATCCCCGCCCCATTTTGAGACCGCCATGCCCATCTGGAAAAAACCCGCCAACCTCGCTGAATTCAACGCCGCCAACCACAACACCGCCGCCCAGCACCTGGGCATCGAAATCACCGAGCTGGGTGATGACTTCGTGCGCGGCCGGGTGCCGGTGGACCATCGCACCAAACAACCGTTTGGCCTGCTGCACGGCGGGGTGAGCGTGGTGCTGGCAGAGTCACTGGGATCGATTGGCGCCTATTACGCCAGCCCTGTGGGCCACAACGCGGTGGGCCTGGACATCAACGCCAACCACCTGCGCTCAGCCACCAGCGGCTGGGTCACAGGCACGGCGCGACCGGTGCACCTGGGGCGCACCACCCATGTGTGGCAGATCGAGATGGTGAACGAGGACGGCGAGCTGACCTGTGTGTCGCGGCTGACGATGGCGATCCTGGCACCGCGATAAGGTACGTGCCCCTGAGCGGCTTCCCCCCTTCCCTCTTCTCTCGGCGCACTGCGCACTCCAGGAACGGGAGCACCGCCAGTGCGGCGGACCTGGCCTGGACCGCGCCAGTTTGGGATGCCAGTGGGAGTTTAAGAAGAATTGGGCACTAACGCATGCCCATCAAGCGCTAACAGCTATCTATTCAGTAGCATTCTGCTGCGCCAGACGCTCGCTTTTCCAGTACACATCGTCGCCTCCGTCCATGCGGTTGAGCACACGGGCGAGCACAAACATCAGGTCGGAAAGGCGGTTGAGGTATTGGCGTGGGGCGTCGTTGATGGGTTCTGCGCTGCCCAATGCCACCACCACTCTTTCTGCCCTGCGCGCCACCGTGCGGCACACATGGGCCTGCGCGGCAGCGCGGGTGCCTGCGGGCAGGATGAATTCCTGCAGGCGGGGCAGCGCCGCATTGTGGTGGGCCAGGGCCTCATCGAGTTCCAGGACGGCGGCGGGCTTGAGCAGCTCAAACCCCGGGATCGACAACTCGCCCCCCAGGTTGAACAGCTGGTGCTGCACCTCCACCAGCAGCGTGCGCACCGCTTCGGGCAGTGGTTCGCACAACAGCAGACCGATATGGGAATTGAGTTCGTCCACATCACCCAGCGCATGGATGCGCAGGCTGTCCTTGGAAACACGTTCGTTGTTGCCCAGGCCGGTGGTGCCGGCGTCGCCGGTGCGCGTGGCGATTTGTGTGAGTCGGTTGCCCATGGCGGTGCCTTGGTAAAAAAGTGAGGGCGCGGGCAGCAGGGATACCACCCACGGGGAGAAATGGAAATGCGTGATTTTCCGCCAGTACGGCAGGCCGGTCCGCACGGCTGGGCGCCTTGGACGACGTACGTCTTGGAACATCACCGCCACACAGCGACACAAACGGGGCCCTCACGGTTACATCACGCAGGCAAATGTTGGTCAGGGCAACAGTCGGCAAGAATGCTGGCGCACAAGGGCCTGCTGCGGTGGAATGAATCCCTGTTCAACTTCGAAGGAGCTTCGCTTCCCATGAAAGCACTGCAACGACGCACTTATTCGTTCGACACCCGCAGCGTGATGCTTTTCGCGGCCCTCTCACTGGGCGGCGTGGGTGCATTGCAAGCACAGACCACTTCGTCTTCCACAGCCCCTTTGTTCGGCCCGCAAGGCAAGGGCGCAGCCCAGGCGGGATCCGGCTTCTCCGTGGGCCCCGGCAATGTGTCCACCGCTGCGACCGCAGCCTTTGACCGCGCGGACGCCAACAAGGACGGCCAGCTGAGCGCGCAGGAAGCCATCGCCCTGCCAGCCATCAGCCAGCGCTTCAAGGAGTTGGACACCGACAAGGATGGCTCACTGTCACGTGCCGAATTCGACAAGGGGGTTCAGTCCTGACACCGCACGGAGCGTAACCGCGCGGCGTCCACCACGCCTGGGATCAAAGAAGGAAGAAAGAATAAAAGGGCCTGCCCGCGCTGGAACTCCAGGGCGTGGGCAGGCCCTTTTGCGTGCTTAGTCGCTCCGTCAATCGTGCAGCGACGACAGAAACTGCTGCAGTTCAGGCGTCTGCGGACTGCCAAACAGCTGGGCGGGTGTGCCCTGCTCATGCACCCGTCCCTGGTGCATGAAGATCACGCGGTCACTCACCTTGCGGGCAAACGCCATTTCGTGCGTGACCATCATCAGCGTCATACCCTCCTGCGCCAGCGACTCCACCACGCGCAGCACCTCGCCCACCAGTTCGGGGTCGAGCGCCGAGGTGATCTCGTCGCACAGCAGCACCTGCGGCTCCATGGCCAGCGCGCGGGCAATGGCCACGCGCTGCTGCTGGCCACCCGAGAGCTGGTCGGGCATGGCGTCAAATTTTTCGGCCAGGCCCACACGTTCAAGCAGCTTGTGCGCCTGCGCCGCCGCCGTAGCGGCATCCCGCGCCTTGACCAAGGTAGGCGCCAGCATGATGTTGCGGCCTACCGAGAGGTGCGGGAAAAGATTGAAGCTCTGAAAGATCATGCCCACCTGCTGGCGCAACGCGCGCATGGCGGCCGGGTTGTCATGCAGCAGCTTCTTGCCATGAACGCTGAGAGCGCCCTCCTGGAACTCTTCCAGCCCGTTCACGCAGCGCAGTAGGGTGCTCTTGCCCGAGCCACTTTTGCCGATGATGGCGATCACCTCGCCGCGCTGCACCTTGAGATCGATGCCCTTGAGCACTTCGTTGCTGCCGTAGGACTTGCGCAGCGCCGTGATGTCCACGATGGGTGGCTCGCCCACCACAATGCCGTCGTGCGCGGGGGTCGGGGTTTCAACGGCGATTGCCATGGAGTTTCCTTTCAAGAGACTGCGCGACCAGGCTCACCGGGAAGCACAACACAAAATACAAAAGCGCAACGCAGGCATAGACCAGGAAGGGTTTGTACGTGGCGTTGGAGATCATGCTGCCGGCCTTGGTCAGCTCGACAAAGCCGATCACCGACGCCAGCGCCGTGCCCTTGATCACCTGCACCAAAAACCCCACGGTGGGCGGCACCGCAATGCGCAGCGCCTGTGGCAGCACCACATGGCGCAGCTGCTCACCAAAGTTCAGCGCCAGACTCTGCGCGGCCTCCCACTGCCCCTTGGGGATGGACGCCACGCAGCCACGCCAGATCTCGGTGAGGTAAGCGCTGGTGTACAGCGTGAGGGCCAAGGCCGCCGCCGTCCACGGCGAGGTCTTGATGCCAAACAGCGCAATCCCGAAGTAGGCCAGGAACAGCTGCATCAGCAGCGGCGTGCCCTGGAACACCTGCACATAGACGCTGACCACGCGCTGCGCACCACGCAGTTTGGACAGACGCAGCACCAGCAACAGCAGGCCCACCAGGCCGCCGCCAATGAAGGCGATGAGGGAGAGAGACACCGTCCAGCGCGCTGCCATCAGCAGGTTGCGCAGGATGTCCCACAACGAAAAATCAACCATGGCGTGTTACCTCCCCACCAGAAATCGCGCGCCCACCCACATCAGCAGGCGGCGGGTCAGTATGGACAGCGCCAGGTACACCACCGTGGCCAGGATGAAGGCCTCGAACGCACGGAAGGTGTTGCTGGAGATCAGGTTGGCGGCGTAGCTCAGCTCCGGCGTAGAGATTTGCCCACACACGGCAGAGCCCAGCATCACAATGATGATCTGGCTCACCATCGCGGGCCACACCTTCATGAGCGCAGGGGGCAGCACCACGCGGCGAAAGGTCTGGCCTGGCGTGAGCGCCAGACTGTGTGCCGCCTCGATCTGACCGCGCGGTGTGGCCTCGATGCCGGCGCGAATGATCTCGGACGAGTACGCGCCAAGGTTGATCACCATGGCCAGCACCGATGCCAGCTCGGGCGACAGCTTGAGCCCCAGCGCCGGCAGGCCGAAGAACAGAAAAAACAGCTGCACGATGAAGGGTGTATTGCGCACCAGTTCCACATAGCTGGCCACGACGCCACGCAGGGTTGCGGAACGCGGGCCCAGGTTGCGGGCGCGCGCCCAGGCACAGGCCGTTCCCAACAGCAGGCCCAGCACCGTGCCCACCAGGGTGAGTCCGATGGTCCACAACACGCCGCGCACCAGCAACGGCCAGGACGACAGCACGGCAGAGAAATCCAGCGCAATCAGCATGCGGTTGCCCTGCAGCACTTGTCGCGCCGCAGGCCTGTTCGTTCGTTCATCGATTCGGCCAAGGCCCAGCCTGTGCGGTCACAGGGGCAGATCGCCTGCCGGACGGCCCAGCCACTTGCTCGACAGCTTGTCGATGTCGCCAGACTTGCGCGCTTCGGCAATGATTTCATTCACGCGCAGGCGCAGCTTGTCCTCGCCCTTGGCTACGCCGATGAAGTTGGGGCTGTCCTTGAGCAGCAGCTTGTACTCGGTGGCCAGGTTGGGGTTCTTGACCATGATGGTGCCGGCCGTTGATGCGCTGGTGGCAATCGCCTGCGTCTGGCCCGACACAAAGGCCGAGATGCTGGCGGCATGGTCCTCGAAGCGCTTGACGTCCACGCCGGCGGGCGCGACCTTGGCCAGCTCCTGGTCTTCCATGGCGCCGCGTGTCACGGCCACCGACTTGCCCGCCAGGTCGGCAAAACTCTTGATCGACAGGCTCTTGCTCGCAAACACCGCCTGGAAGAACGGTGCATAGGCGGCCGTGAAATCGATCACCTTCTCGCGCTCGGGGTTCTTGCCCAGGGTGGAGATCACCAGGTCGGCCTTCTGCGTCTGCAGGTAGGGGATGCGGTTGGCACTGGTCACGGGGATCAGCTCGACCTTCACGCCCATCTTGGCGGCGATGTAGTTGGCCATCTCCACGTCCAGGCCCTGGGGCTTGAGGTCGGTGCCAACAAAGCCGTAGGGCG
The DNA here is from genome assembly GCF_002797445.1 of Acidovorax sp. 69. Classification (NCBI taxonomy): domain Bacteria; kingdom Pseudomonadati; phylum Pseudomonadota; class Betaproteobacteria; order Burkholderiales; family Comamonadaceae; genus Acidovorax; species Acidovorax sp. 69. The sequence continues at coordinate 15,554 of NZ_PGEP01000001.1, forward strand.
GGTAGTCGGTGGGGATGGCGATCTTGATTTCCTTGGCCTTGAGGATGTTGTCCAGCGCGTTCTGCGCGTGGGCAGTGGGCGCCATCAGTGCGGCCCACAGGCCAGCGGCGGCCAGCAGGCCCAGGGTGGAACGGCGGTGGGTGGATGCGCGGGGGGTCATAGCAGGGCTCCTAGGTAGGTGGATGCGTCGTCTGACGGTGGGGGAACGGGTTGCTTGGCGGCCGCCTTGCGTGTGGCGCGGGCCTTGGCCGGTGCGGTGGGTACCGGTGCGTCGGCAGGCGTGGCCCCGGTGCTCTTGCGCACGGGTGCCAGGGCGTCGCGCAGTTCGGCCAGTGGGTCGGTGCTGGCCTGCAGGCGCAGGGCCGACTGCACCGTGCCGATGTGTTCAGACATGAGCGCCTCGGCGCGGGCAATGTCGCCGGCCTCCAGGGCCTCGACGATGCGCACATGGTCGGCACAAGACTGCGCCGCATCGTGCGACGACTGGTAGAGCATGGCGATCAGCGTGGTGCGCGCGGTGAAGTCGCGCAGCGTGTCGGCCAGCAGGCTGTTGCCCAGGCATTCGGCCAGGCACACGTGGAAGTCGCCCAGCAGGAAGCTGCGGGCACCCACGTCGCTGCCCGCCAAGGCCGCCTTCTCGCGCTGCAAGTGGTTTTTAAGTTGGCGCACAGCCGCCTTGTCCACCGTCTTGAGCTGGTGCAGCAGGCCCAGCTCGATCACGCGGCGCGCCTCGAAGGCCTCGCGCGCCTCGTCTTCCGAGGGCTCGATCACATACCAGCCGCGCCGGGCACTCACGGTGACGATGCCGCGCGTGGACAGCCGCGTGAGCGCCTCGCGCACGATGGTGCGGCTGCAGTCGAACAACATGGCCAGCTGCTGCTCGCCCAAGCGCGAACCGGGGGCCAGCTTCTGGGCCATCACGGCTTCGATGATGCGATTGCTGATGTCGGTGGCGGTGGTCATTGCCTGCAGCAACGCAGGTTCCGTGCCAACTGGTATACAAGCCAGATGCACCACAGTGGCGCGTCACCCAACGCCACACGCCTCCAACCGGTGCAACACAGATAGGTGGCGCGCCATTCCCGCCCTGGCTTTACCCGGCTTTGGTGCTTCTTTACCAAAGCCATACGCGATCTCCCCAATCCCTCCGTAGGCTCTGCACCAGTTTTGCCCCCTGCACCCACAACCCTACAAGGAAGCACGCCGTGTCCCATTCCAAGCAAGCAGCCCCTGCGGCACATCTACAGGCCCCCGGCCGCCGCCATCTGCTGATATCTGCACTGGGTTTGGTGGGGGGCAGCAGCTTGCTGGCACTGACGGGCTGCGGCGGCGCCTTTGCGAGCGAGGCCAGCGTGCGCTTCATCAACGCCACGGTGGATGACACCCAGGCCGACTTCTACCTGGGCAGTACGCAGGAGGTCTCCAAACTCTCCAACGGTGGCGCCGTCACCAGCTGGCGCACGGTGGATGCCGAATCCACGCAGTTTGCGCTGTACAACGGCGGTGGCTCGTCGGCCCAGCTCACCGAAACGCGCGCACTGGAAGAAGACACCTACACCAGCGTGCTGGCCTACGGCTCCCTGGCCAACAGCCTGCGGTTCCGCTTCTTTGCCGAATCCAACGCCAGTGCCGACAGCGGCAAGGTCAAGGTGCGCCTGTTCCACGCCGCAGAGAACCTTGGCGGCCTGGACCTCTACATCACCAACACCACCAGCCTCAGCGGACTGAGCCCTACAGCCACCGTCACGGCCTACGGCGAGCTGAGCGACTTCAGCACCGTGACTTCAGGCACCTACCGCATCCGCATCACGACCAAAAACGACCAGAGCAACGTGCTGTTCGACTACACCACGCAAATCAGCCTGTCGAGCACCTCGGTGCACACGCTGGTGGTAGTGCCACGCGCCAACGGCTCGTACCCCAACGTGAGCGCGCTGCAAGAAAAGGGCGACTCGGCACTGCTGGCCAACGTGCTGGCATAGCCCGCATCGGCCTACAACAGTTCATCCCACACGGCAAAACAGGCCGCGTCACGGGCCGTTGCGGGGCCCGCTACACAGCGACCGGGCGCGTTGAATACCTGGGCTGCGGGATGGTCAGGCACGTGCGGCGGCCAGCCCGGTGAACCCTGGCATGCGAACTGCACCCACGCACCGTGCATGGCGTCGCGCAGATCCTCCGGGGGGAAGGGCCGGTGAATTCCAGGCCTTGGGCACTGGTCAGGTTGCCCAGAACAAACGGCAGCTCGACAGCGTGTGCAGCGCCCAGTCGCCCGCGCCACTGGGGTGAGGCCCACTCGAACGAGTACCGGTAGGTGGCCATTGCGGCGTCGCTGGCCAAACTGGCAATGCGCATCGCGGGCACGCGATAGTAGTAGTCGGACTGCAGCGCGGAAAGCAGCTCGCCCGGCGAGGGTTCGCGCTCAGCCGGCCAGTGCGCGCGATAGGTCTGCAATGCCTGCAAGGGCAGGCCCACGTCCTGCGCGAAGGCCTGTACTTGCGCGTCGGTCACGCGGTCGATGGCACCGCCGGGTACGTGATACAGGTGCATTTCATCGGCATTGCTCCCCACAAGCACCCGCAGCAGCGCAGGGTGTTCCATCCACACCGTACGCATGGCCTGCAGCGGAGGTGCCTGCAGCACCTGTCCATCCACCACCGGGCGCAAGGGGAAGAAATTGCGCCCCCCCAACCCATGCTGGGCACGCAGTGCGGGCTCGGCGGCCAGGCGGTGCACGGCATGCAGCAGGGCCTTCAGGGGTGCCTGCTGCAGCCCTGCCCGCGTGGGCGCAACGCCCGCCAGCTGGGCCACCGCGTCGCGCGCGGCAGCGGCCTCGTCCATGGTCTGGCAGGCCACACTGGGGCTTTGCAGAATGGCCTGCGAAAACAACCCCCGCGATGCGGGCATGCCAAGCAGACAGGCCAGCGCCCCGGCCCCTGCAGACTGGCCACACACCGTGACCCGCGCGGGGTCGCCACCCCAGGCGGCGATGCTTTGCTGCACCCATTGCAGCGCAGCCAACTGGTCCAGCAGCCCCCGATTGGCAGGCGCACCGTCCAGTTGCACAAATCCGTCGACTCCCAGCCTGTACTGCAACGACACCCACACAACACCTTGGCGCGCAAACGAAGTGCCGTCGTACAAAGGGTCGCTCGCGGCCCCCCGAAAAAAACCACCGCCATGGACCCACACCATCACCGGCAGCCGCGAACCGGGCTCGCAGGCAGGGGCCCACACATTCACCGCCAGGCAGTCCTCGCCCCCCAGCGGCAGAGCGTCTGGCCTGGCGTGGCGGGCCAGTTGCGGGGCCATGGGGGCAAAGTCGCACGCATCCCGAACGCCCGACCACGGCGGCACCGGCACGGGCGCAGCAAACCGCAACGCGCCGAAGGGTGCCTGGGCATAGGGCACGCCGCGGAACACGCGCACCCCGTCGGCGGCCCACGCACCGCGCAGCCGGCCGCCATGGGGCAGCACCACCTCGGGCCAAGGGGGTGTTGATGTCACTCCGTCGCCAAACCCAGTTTGTCGATCAGCGGGCGCCACACTGCCGCGTCACGCGCAGCCCAGGCACGTGCATCGGCAGGGGCCGAGCCGGTGAGGGTCACGTTCATGGCTTCCAGGCGCGATTTGTACTGCGCGTCGGCGCGGCATTTTTCTGTGACGGCGTTGAGTTTTTGCACGAGCTCTGGGGGGGTGCCCGTCTTGGCCACCACCGCGATCCAGGCGGGCCGCGCGAGATCGCTGGCAGCGGGCAGGGCTTCGGCAATCGTGGGTACATCCGGCAGCAATGGCGAGCGCTGCGCACCAAACAAAGCCAGCGGCACCAACTTGCCTGCCTTGACCTGCGCAGCCGCCGTACCGATGACCAAGGTCATTGCATGGATCTGCTGCCCCATCAGCGCAGTCAGACCCGCCCCTTCGCCCACAAAGGGAACATGCGTGCCGGGTATGCCCAGGCGCTCCACCAGCGCCGAGGTGAGCAAGTGGGCGGGGCTGCCCTTGCCCGGTGATCCAAAGTTGATTCCACCCGGTGTGGCGCGGGCCACTTTCTCCAGATCCGCCAGTTTCGCAATGCCCAGCCCGGCCGGAACGGCCAGCACCAAAGGCGACGTGCCCAACACAGCGACGCCGTCGAAGTCGCGCAGCGGGTCGTAGGGCTGCTGCTTGTACACGTAGGGCGTGATGCTCATCTGCGACATGCCGATGCTCAGCAGGTTATAGCCATCGGCAGGTTGGCTTTTGAGGTAGTTGACCGCCAAAATGCCATTCGCGCCCGGCTTGTTTTGCACCACCACGGCCTGGCCCAACTCGCGGGCGGCGCAATCTGCCCACACGCGTGTCATGGCGTCCGAGCCGCTGCCAGGCGGCTGCTGCGCAATGAGCTGGATGGGCTTGGCCGGATAAGCCGCCGGCTGTGCGCCCGCCGCACCCGCCAGCAACACACAGGCGCCCGCGAACCAGGCGGTGGACGAAGGCCGCAAAGTGCCGCGAGAGAAAATATTCATGCTGACTGTCTCCTGTTTATTTGAGGGTAGATAAGGCCAAAGCGGCAGCGGTGTGTGGGGTCAAACGCCTGCCCGGCGCCGGCCGACCCGGGCCGTGGGGGCTGCCGATGCGCGCTCGCAGCGCGAGGCGATGAGATCGGCAAGGCACGCCAGCTGGGCCTCTTGCGCGGCTTGCACGGCCCTTTCGGCCGCGGGCGAAAAAAGCTGCAACATGCCCATGCCCCGCAGCGAAGAAAACACCAGTCCCAGGAACCCGGTACGGTCGGGGGCATCCGCCAACTCAGGAAAGGCCTCAAAAAAACCCTCCTGCATGCGCGCGTGCAACGCCTGACGCAGCTGGGCAATGTGGGCCAGCACATCGGGCTGGTTGCGGCACCCCAGGTAGATGTTCCACGCCACGATGAAGCGGGGCTGCGCATAGACCAAGGCCCAGGCCGCCTGCACAAACTGGTGCGCGCGATCGCGGGCGTTGAGCGTTGCGGCAGGCCACAGCTGCCCGCCCTGCACGCCCGATTCGATGAGTTCGCTGAGCACGCGCATCATGAGCACGGCCTTGGACTCAAAGTGGTGTTGCACCGCCCCAGAGGTCATGCCAGCCGATTTGGCCAACTCATGGATGGACATCTCCTCCAGGCTGCGGCTCTGAATGACCTCAATGGCGGTGGCGATCAGGTGCTGCTGCGTGGCGGCGCTGCGCTCTGCGTGCGTGCGGCGCGGCGCACGCACCTGAGGGGAAACACGGAGGCTCATGGCGTGATAACAATATACATTTCAAACGTAATGTAAATAACCAGATCCCACCCGCCCATCAGGGCATACCCGGGGAAGGATGTGGAAGGCTCGACCGCACGCTTTCAGCGCTTGCGCCCCCTTCCACCTAAAATCTTTCACCACCAGCCGCCCACCGGAGACACCGCATGAACGCCCCCACCGCCGCCGCCCATCTGCTCCCCGCAATCCACCTGCGCGATGTGCCACAGGCACTCATCGAAGCGCTGCAGGCACGCTTTGGTGCGCGGTGCTCACTGGCCCAGGCCGTGCGCGAGCAGCATGGGCGTGATGAAGGCTCGTTGCAGGCACCGCCCCCATCGGCCGTGGTGTTTGCCGAGAGCACGCAGGACGTGGCCGACGCCGTCCGACTGGCCAGCCAGTACGACGTGCCTGTGATCCCCTACGGTGCTGGGTCGTCGCTGGAAGGCCACCTGCTGGCCGTGCAGGGCGGCATCAGCATCGACGTGAGCCGCATGAACCAGGTGCTCAGCATCGACGCTGAAGACCTCACCGTGACGGTACAGCCTGGCATCACGCGCAAACAGCTCAACGAGGCCGTCAAGGACACGGGCCTGTTCTTCCCCATCGACCCCGGTGCAGACGCCAGCATCGGCGGCATGAGCGCCACGCGCGCCAGTGGCACCAACGCCGTGCGCTACGGCACCATGCGCGAGAACGTGCTGGCGCTGGAGGTGGTCACGGCCAGCGGCGAAGTCATCCACACCGGCACCCGCGCCAAGAAAAGCAGCGCGGGCTACGACCTCACGCGCCTGATGGTGGGCAGCGAGGGCACGCTGGGCATCATGACGCAGATCACCGTGCGCCTGTACCCGTTGCCCGAAGCCGTATCGGCCGCGATCTGCTCCTTCCCGAGCATTGAGGCTGCCGTGCGCACCACCATCCAGACCATCCAGTTGGGCGTACCGATTGCGCGTGTGGAGCTGATCGACCATCACACGGTGCGCATGGTCAACGCCCACAGCAAGCTGGGTTTGCGCGAAGAAGCCATGCTGCTGATGGAGTTCCACGGCTCACCCGCCAGCGTGAAAGAGCAGGCCGAGTTGGTGCAAGACATTGCCAGCGAATTTGGCGGCCAGGCCTTTGAATGGGCCAGCACGCCGGAAGAGCGCACGCGCCTGTGGACCGCGCGGCACAACGCCTACTTTGCCGCCGTGCAAAGCCGCCCTGGTTGCCGCGCCATCAGCACCGACACCTGCGTGCCCATCAGCCGCCTGGCCGACTGCCTGCTCGAATCGGTCGACGAGGTGGAAGCCAGCGGCATCCCCTACTTCCTCGTCGGCCATGTGGGCGACGGCAACTTCCACTTTGGCTACCTCATCGACCCCCACAGTGCCGAAGAACGCGCCAAGGCCGAAGCCATGAACAACACCCTGGTGGCCCGCGCCTTGAGCATGGGCGGCACCTGCACGGGCGAGCACGGCATAGGCATCCACAAGATGGGCTTCTTGCTGGACGAAACCGGCGCCGGCGCCGTGGACATGATGCGCGCCATCAAACGGGCACTGGACCCAAAGAACATCCTGAACCCGGGCAAAATTTTCGCACTGTGACCGCACGACGACGCGGCTGAATCCACAGACGAAGCGCCGCTTGCGGCGCTTCTTTTTTGATAGCTGCAAGCGCTTATCCAACAAGCGCAAGAGGCATTTTCCGCATAAATCTGCATGGAACCGCAGAGGCTCAGCGTGCCCTGTGGTTTGCCGATGGTGGATGCCACCGAAGGGAATCCGCGGGCGTCTGGTCCCGGTCGTCCATCCCATAGTCCCGCACCACGGTGGCCACGCGCAGGCGGTAGCTGTCGAAGATGCCAGCCCGCCCGGCCTGCTGGGTGGCACGGTGGGCTTCCTGCTGCCGCCAGCGGGCCACAGAGTCCTCGTCCCGCCAGAACGAGAGGGACAGCAGCTTGCCCGGCTCGCTGAGGCTCTCAAAACGCTCGATGGAGACAAATCCATCCACCTGCTCCAGCAAGGGCCGCAGCGCAGCGGCCGCGCCCAGGTAGGTGCCCTTCTGGCCTGCCGCGGGAAACACTTCAAAGATCACAGCCATCATGCGCCCGCCCCCTGGGCGTGCGCTGGCAGGCCCAGGGTGCCTTCCACGCCCTGGGCAAAGGTACGCTCCTCGCGCAGGATGAAGCGCTTCTCCTGCGCCCATGCGAAGTTGGTACGGCCTTCGGGGTCTGTGCGCAAGCGGGCGCGGTAGGCCTCGTAGGCGGCCAACGAATCAAAGCCGATCAGCCCCCAGGCTTCGTAGTTGCTTCCCTCGTGCGGCAAGAAGTAACCCAGCAGGTGGCCGCCGCAGCGCGGGATGATCTGGCCCCAACGGCGCGCGTATTCGGCGAACAGATCGCGCTGGAAAGGATCGATTTCATAGCGGATGAAGCAGGTGATCATGGTGTGAAAAAAGCGTTCTAAGGTCTGTCGTTGGCAAGGGCTTCACGATAGGCCGTTGACGCCCATGAATGGTTCGCCCAAGATCGAACCATGAAAGACGGCCCCCACATCGCGCGCATCGCCGCGCTCATTGGCGACAGCGCGCGCGCCGAAGTCCTGACCGCGCTGATGGCCGACCGCGCCCTCACGGCCACGGAGCTGGCCGACATCGCCGGTGTCACCAAGCAGACCATCAGCGCCCACCTCGCCAAGATGCTGGACGCCGGCCTGCTGGCCGTCGAACACCAGGGCCGCCATCGCTACTTTCGGCTTGCCGACCAGGACGTGGCACACCTTTTGGAGTCGCTGATGAACGTGGCCTTCCGCGCGGGGGCCGTGCGCCTGCGTACCAGCCCGCGCGAACCGGCGCTGCGGCGCGCACGGCGGTGCTATGACCACCTGGCGGGCGAGGTCGGGGTGCAGCTGCACGAAGCTCTGTTGCACCAGGGTTACCTGCAATCCACCGATGACGGCCTGGTGCTGACCAAAGCCGGGGCCGATTGGTTTGCGCACCAAGGCATCGACACCGCCGTGGTGGCACGCCAGCGGCGCATGTTGTGCCGCCCTTGCCTGGACTGGAGCGAGCGCCGTCACCACCTGGGTGGCGCACTGGGCGCGGCGCTGTTGCAGCGGCTGCTGGAGCGTGGCTGGGCGCGGTGCGACAAGGGGTCGCGCGTGGTGCATTTCTCCGCACAGGGAGAGCTGGCCCTGCGCGCCTGGACAGCGCCCGCGGCGGGCGAACCCGCGTGCAACAACGACGCGTTGCACGCGAAGCGGACGCAGACGCAGGTCAGCACGTGAAAACTCTGCTGCTCTTCGTGGCCACCGCATTGGCCGAGATCGTGGGCTGCTACCTGCCCTGGCTTTGGCTGCGGCAAGGCAAACCCATGTGGCTGCTGCTGCCCGCAGCCGCAAGCCTGGCGCTGTTTGCCTGGCTGCTCACGCTGCACGACACCGCTGGCGCAGGCCGCGTGTATGCGGCCTATGGCGGCGTCTACATCGGCATGGCGCTGGCCTGGCTGTGGGCGGTCGATGGCATCAGGCCCACTCCATGGGATTGGGCCGGGGTGTTGGTGGCGTTGGCGGGCATGGCACTGATCATGTTTCAGCCCAATCGCTGAGTCCCTGACGCCCATCACGCCGCTCCGCTCAGCATGGAGATATTGCGAGACTGGCGATGCAGTGCCTGCCCTGGCCGTCCCCGCGCACCTGCCATTGACTCGGTTCGCAGGGAAACCCGCTCAAGGTCTTTGGGATACCCCGCAAGGCACAGACAGGTGACACCCGTTGCGAAAGAGCAGGTGTCACCGCCCCGCCAGCGGATAGCGCGCCGCACTGCGCTCCGTACCCACCTGCAGCAAGTTGACGACCCCCATCACATCGTCCACCAGCCACACAGCCTTCTCCATCGCTTCGGCTTCTTCCTGCGTCTGCACACAGCCCATCAGCGTGACCAGCCGCCGCTCACCCAACACCCACACACTGGTGTTGTCAAAACGGCCGTCTTCGCGAAGATAGCGGTGTACGCGCGGGATGATTTCAGCGTCGTACAGATACGAGTTGGGCAGCCTGCAGCGCCCCACCCTATGACAGCTGCCACCGTGCTGGGCGCGCACATGCGCCAGCGCACGCACCTCCGCCTCGCTGTAGAGCGGCCCCTCAGGCACAGGGCATGGTGCGATGGCCGAAGTCACTTGCACAAACGGGTCGTTGAACGCGTTGGTGCGGCCAGGCACCGTCTCTTGGTCCTGGGCTGCCACCCGTCCAAACATGTCTGCGAGTCCGACCAGCAGGCACACCGCACGGGTCCATCGCCACGATATAGGGGTCAACAGCATCCAGAACATCTTTCATGCACGCCGGAGATGCCCCATGGTAAAGCGCTGCGCTGGGCACATCCGCGACACCGGCCATGGCGCGCGATGCGCATGCGGCGGCAACCTTAGCCACCGCCGCAAGCGCGGGCGCCGGGGCCTCACAGGGCAGGACCGGGCACCGCGAACTCCGGTCGGCTCCTGCACTGCAGGCCCCTGCGGAGGGCCCCGCATCGAAAAAAACTGCTTTACCCCTCGGTAAATTTTGCATTATGAGATTCGATTGCAAAAACACTGGGCGCAGACAGCCCCGAGCAAGGAGAATCAGAGAGCATCCGCGTTTGGCCCCGCTGCAACGCAGCCGGGGGCATTTACATACTCTGTTTCGTGAGACAAGCCATGACGACCCAGCAACCCACCATCATCTACACCCTGACCGACGAGGCTCCCCGTCTGGCCACGGCGTCCTTCCTGCCCATCATCCGCACGTTCGCGGCACCGGCGGGTATCCATGTGACGGAGAGCGATATCTCCGTGGCCGCCCGCGTGCTGGGCGAGTTCCCCGAGTTTCTGAAGGAAGACCAGCGCGCTCCCAACACCCTGGCCGAGCTGGGCAAGAAGACGCTGCAGGCCGACGCCAACATCATCAAGCTGCCTAACATCAGCGCGTCGGTAGGCCAGTTGATCGCCTGTATCAAGGAACTGCAGGGCAAGGGTTATGCGCTGCCCGACTACCCGGAAGATCCGAAGACGGACGAAGAGAAATCGATCCGCACCCGGTATGCCAAGTGCATCGGCAGTGCCGTGAACCCCGTGCTGCGCGAAGGCAACTCGGACCGCCGCGCGCCCAACGCTGTCAAAGAATACGCACGCAAGAACCCCCACAGCATGGCCGAATGGAGCCAGGCCTCGCGCTCACATGTCTCGCACATGCATGCTGGCGACTTCTACCATGGTGAAAAGTCCATCACGCTGGACCGCGCCCGCGACGTGAAGATGGAGCTGCTGACCAAGAGCGGCAAGACCGTGGTGCTCAAGGCCAAGGTGTCGCTGCTGGACCGCGAAATCATCGACAGCATGTTCATGAGCAAGAAGGCGCTGGTCGAGTTCTACGAAAAAGAAATCGAAGACGCCCGCAAGACCGGCGTGATGTTCTCGCTGCACGTCAAGGCCACGATGATGAAGGTGTCCCACCCCATCGTGTTCGGCCACTGCGTGAAGATCTTCTACAAGGACGCGTTCGCCAAGCACGGCAAGCTGTTTGAAGAGCTGGGCGTTAACGTGAACAACGGCATGGCCAACCTGTACGAAAAGGTCGCCACGCTGCCCACGGCCCAGCGCGAAGAGGTGCTGAAAGACCTGCACGCCTGCCACGAAGGCCGCCCCGAGCTGGCCATGGTCGACTCGGCCAAGGGCATCACCAACTTCCATTCGCCCAACGACATCATCGTGGACGCATCCATGCCCGCGATGATCCGCAATGGCGGCAAGATGTGGGGCGCCGATGGCCGCCTGAAGGACGTGAAGGCTGTCATGCCCGAATCGACCTTTGCCCGCATCTACCAGGAGATCATCAACTTCTGCAAGTGGCACGGCGCGTTCGATCCCAAGACCATGGGCACGGTGCCCAACGTGGGCCTGATGGCCCAGCAGGCCGAAGAGTACGGCTCGCACGACAAGACGTTCGAGATCACCGAAGACGGCGTGGCCAACATCACCGATCTGGCCACCGGCGAAGTGCTGCTGAGCCAGAACGTGGAAGCGGGCGACATCTGGCGCATGTGCCAGGTCAAGGACGCCGCCATCCGCGACTGGGTGAAGCTGGCCGTGAACCGCGCCCGCAACTCGGGCATGCCCGTGGTGTTCTGGCTGGACTCGTACCGCCCGCACGAAGCGCAGCTGATCACCAAGGTCAAGATGTACCTGCACGAGCACAACACTGTGGGCCTCGATATCCAGATCATGAGCCAGGTGCGCGCCATGCGCTACACGCTGGAGCGCGTGATCCGTGGGCAAGACACCATCAGTGCCACTGGCAACATCCTGCGCGACTACCTCACCGACCTGTTCCCCATCATGGAACTGGGCACCTCGGCCAAGATGCTGTCCATCGTGCCTTTGATGGCCGGTGGCGGCATGTATGAAACCGGCGCGGGGGGCTCGGCCCCCAAGCATGTGCAGCAACTGGTCGAAGAGAACCACCTGCGCTGGGATTCGCTGGGCGAGTTCCTGGCGCTGGCGGTGTCGCTGGAAGACCTGGGCCTGAAGACTGGCAACGCCAAGGCCAAGGTGCTGGCCAAGACGCTGGATGCCGCGACCGGCAAGCTCTTGGACAACAACAAGAACCCCTCGCCCAAAACCGGCCAGCTCGACAACCGTGGCAGCCAGTTCTATCTGGCCCTGTACTGGGCCCAGGAGCTGGTCGCACAGACCGACGACGCAGACCTGGCGAAGCTGTTTGCACCGCTGGCCAAACAGCTGGCGGCCGACGAGCAGACCATCGTGGCTGAACTGGCCGCCGTGCAGGGCGCGCCCGCCGACATCGGCGGCTACTACCTGCCCGACACCGCCAAGCTGGACGCCGTGATGCGCCCCAGCCAGACGCTGAACAAGGCACTGAAGGCGGTTGCCGCGTAAGCGACGCGCGTTTGCGCTTCAGACAAGGCCCCGCGAGTCGGGGCCTTTTTTTATGGCCACGTCGAGGTGGCCTGAGAACACTGACCCTGTCTATCCGGCGGTGATCAGGGCCGGTCGCGATCCGCCACGCGCATGTTCAGCGCCGCAGGCACATAGCCCGGCACAAACGCGCAACCCTTGCCAAACTCCGCCTCCCGGTCCGCGCACTGGCGGGCGATGTTTTCGGGGGTGGGCTTCACGCCGTCATCCACCCAGCGCAGCAAGGCGGACAGCAGCGTGGGATAGGTGGGGTCGCTCAGGTAACTGTGGGTGTTGTGCTGGGTGAAGGTCTGGACCAGCCGCTCTGCACTCCCACCGCGCTCCATGGTGGTCTTGAAGGCCGCGTCCAGTTCTACAAAAGCCGTCGGGTCGTCTACCCCCTTGACGGTCAGCACAGGCACGGGGATGCGGCCACTCAGGTCCGTGTCCTGCGCAAACCGGGCCACGGCATCCGCGTCTGCACGGTAGCGCAGCACAGAAGCGTTCAGGGCCGCATCGTCGGGCGAGCCTTTGTACACAACGCCCCGGTTGCCAAAGGGGCTCGCACCGCCTGTGCGGTGCTGCACCACATCGCGGTAATGGAACGTGGCCCAGTTCATATGGCCCTGGAGCGAACTGGCGGGAATGCGGATCACATCCACAAGCGTCTTGACCCTGCGCTGCTGCTCAGGCGTGCGTTCTGCAACGGGTTTGTTCAGTGCGAGGCACTCAGTCAACCGCGCCTGCAGGTCGGCCTGCGTCATGGCCGCATCGCGCGGCAACCCGATATTGAGGGGGTAGGCCGTCTCGGTGGGGCGAGGGTGGTTGTTGCACAGATATTGGTAGACCACACGCAGATCCGTGCGGAAGTCGTACGAGCGTGTGCCTCCCGCCAGCACGCCGCTGGTGAGCAGCACGGCGTCGTAAGGGCGTTTGCCACCGGCCGTGGTCTGGAACATCTCGGCGCCTTTGGCCGCCACACTGGCACCCCATGACTGACCGTGCAGGATGGTGCGCTGCGGCAGGGCCACATGCTGCACGAAAATCTGCCGCAAGCGCTCGGTGTCCTCGGCCGCTGCACGCACCTCCACGCCCCCCTGACGGAAGGTGCTGCCCGCCCACGCATACCCTGCACGCACCATGATGGCCCAACGCTCCAGGTCTTCCACCGATCGCTCGGGCTTGGGCGCGCCCAGCGCCGGACCGCCGTGGGCATGCAGCACGAGGCGGCCGTTCCATTGCTGCGGCATGGCGATCAGGTAGTAAGCCCCGGCGGAATCCTGGCCCGACAGGCAGCGGGCAATGGGCGCAAGGTTCTGGGGGCATGGGGTGGCCGTGGGCGCTGCCTCGGCTGCGGCCGCGACCTGCTGCGGAGCCGCAGAAGGCTGGAGCGGCAACGGAGAGCAGGCAGCCCCCAGGCTGGCCAGACCGGCCAGCGCCCAGCGTGAAAGCAGCGGCGTGCGGGAATCAGGGCTCATGGCAGGGGTCTCCTCAGAAAGGCTCAGGGATGGGCGAGGGCATCGCGCGCTCCGGACGACGACGCCATTGACTCCCATATTGATAGCAGCTCAGGCATGTTCTTCCGGCGCATCCACCGCTTTTGGAGCCAAAGTCATACAGTGGACAGGCCCCACCATGCCCCTGACGACGGTCAGGGCGCGATCAATATTGCCCCATGTAGTCGCGCTTGCCCAGCTCCACGCCGTTGTGGCGGGCGATGGCGTAGGTTGCGTTCACATGGAAGAAGAACTGCGGCAGACCGTAGTGCAGCAGGTAATGCTCGCCCACAAACTGCTTTTCGCGCGGCGTGCCGGGCTGGATGGTGATCTGGCGCGTGGCGGCATCGGCAAACGCAGCCTCAGGCAGGCCTTCGACAAATGCCAGCACGGTGTCGATGCGTGTGTTCAGGTCGGCAAACCCGGGGTGTTCCGCATCGGGGAACGAAGGCACCTCCACCCCGGCCAGGCGCGCGGCCACGCCTTTGGCAAAGTCGCAGGCAATCAGCACCTGGCGCGCCATGGGGAACATGTCGGGGAACAACCGGGCTTGCAGCAAGGCGTCTGGCTCAATCTTGCGGGCCGTGGCGTGGGCCTCGGTCTTGGCCAGCACGTCTTTCAAGGAGCCCAGCATCTGGCGAAAAACCGGGATGCTGGCGTTGTAGATGGGGTAGGTCATGGGGTGTCCTGGGTGTGATGTGGAAGGCCGCGCAGCAGCCCGTTAGAACAGGCGCTCCGCGCAGACGAGAGCGATTGCAACACAAGCCCAAGCTGCGCGCTGACCGGCACACAGAGCCCCTGGTACGACAGGCCTATCTGGCTCTGGCGGGTGCGCTGCCTCTGTTTCACACGCTCAGGCGGCCGCCGCCAGCGGCCGCGCCGCCCGTGCAGCCACCCCCACGCCCACCAGCGCCGCCGACACCACACTCAGCGCCAAGGTCACGGCCGAGCCGTAGAAAATGCCCGAGGTCATGCCGTGGTCAAGCATGGCGCCAAACACCGGGGCCGCCAGGCAAAAACCCAGATCGAGGCCCGAGTACACCGTGCCATACACACGGCCTGTGGCGCCAGGGGGCGCTGCCCGCTTGATCAGCATGTCGCGCGAGGGGCCTGCGAGGCCAGTGCCCAGCCCGGCCACCGACGCCACCACCAGCGCGGCCATGCCGGGCAACACCCCGGATGCGACCACCACCAGCAGCGCGGCGGAGCCCAGCAGACACACGGAGATGATCTTCTCCAGCCGCTGCACACGCCCCACCAGGAAGCCGCCCACCAGCATGCCGGCCGCGCCGCACAGCATGTAGCCCGTGACCACCATGGCCGTCACGCTGAGCGGCAGGCCGTACAGGGACTGCAACGCCGGGCTGGCAAAACTCTGGATAGCGCTCAGCGCACAGGTGCTCCAGAAGAAGAACGAGAAACACAGCCACACCGAGGGCAGCTTGAGGAAGGCCATGGGGTGCTCGGGCTTGGCAGCCCCTGCCCCGCCCTTGGCTTGGTGCGCCCAGGCACCCTGGCGGTCGTCAATGGCATCACGGTTCCACACCATGATGGCCAGCACCACGAGGGCAAACAGGGCCCCGCACAGGCAGGCCGTGCGCCACGAGCCCGTGGCCGTGGCAATGCCCGCCATGAACACTGGCGCCGTGGCCCAGCCCAGGTTGCCACTGATGCCATGCACCGAAAAACCATGCCCCAGGCGCTGCGGCGACACGCGCTTGTTCAGGATCGTGAAGTCCACCGGGTGGAACGGCGCATTGCCCAGCCCGGCCAGTGCCGCTGCCAGCAAGAGCCCCGGGTACCCCTGGGCCGTGCCCGCCGCCAGGCCTGCGGCGGCAAAACTCGACAGCGCAAAAAACATCACCGGCCGCGCGCCCACGCGGTCCACCAGGAAGCCCGACAACGCCTGGCCCACGCCCGAAATCACAAAGAACACCGACACCAGCAGGCCCAGCTCGGAGTAGCTGAAGCCAAACTCGCCGATCAGCCACGGGAACAGCGGCGGCAGCAGCATGTGAAAAAAATGCGAGCTGCCATGGGCCAGACCGATGAGGCCGATGGTGCGGGCGTCCTGCCGCAAGGGGACGGGGTTGGCATTGGTGGCGGTGGCGCCGGAGGTGGAAGCAGTCATGGGGTTGATCTTAGGCAGCATGCACTCGGCAGGTTTACGATAGACGGCCAATTTCTATCGCAAACATGCCAAAACCGCCCACCGGACACCCCACACCGACCGAACCGATGGTGGAACACTTTGCCGCCCAGGTCGTGCCGCGCCCCCAGGCCGGCAAGCCGCGCGGGATGTCGTATGTGGACTCGCTCACGCCCGAGCTGTTTGTGCCCACCGCCGCCCGCCCCGTGCGCGCCAAGCTGCGCTGGCTGGCCGCCGACACACAGGTGATGCCCCACAGCCACCCCTGGGCGCAGGTGGCGATATCGACCACGGGCGTGATCCGGCTCACGGTGAACCACGGCACCTACATCGTGCCGCCCTCGCGCGCGCTGTGGATTCCGCCCGGTGTGGAACATGCCGTGACCATGGTGGAAGACGCCGACCTGCGCACGCTGTACTTTCACCAGCCCCGGGGGCGTTGCGGCCCCGGCGTGCCGCGCGACCAGGAAGACGCCTGGCGCCAGTGCCGTGTGCTGGAGGTGTCCGACCTGCTGCGCTCGCTGGTGCGCGAGATGCCCACCACCCCCGACGGCGGCCCCACGATCAGCCCCGCCGCGCTGCGGCGCGAGCAGCACCTGAGTGCCCTGGTGCGCGACGAACTGGCACGCGCCGCCGCCGTGAAACTGGGCGTGGACCTGCCGCAGGACAAACGCCTGCGCCACCTGTGCGAAGCCGTGCTGGCCGACCCCACCCGCCACGAAACCCTGGCCGACTGGGCGCAGGACACCGGCGCCAGCCCCCGCACCGTGGCACGCCTGTTCCGCTCCGAGCTGGGCAGCACCTTCACCCAGTGGCGCCAGCAGGTGATCCTGGCCAAGGCCGTGTCGCTGGCCGCCGGGCGCATGCCCATGGGCCAGATCGCCGCCGAGCTGGGCTACAGCGCCAGCGCCTTCAGCGCCATGGTGCGCAAGTCGGTGGGGCAGCCGCCGGGGCGGTTTCTGGGACAGCAGGATTTCAATGGATCTGCGGGTGGCAGGCCTGTTCAGTAACGGCATCGGGCAGCACCAAGGTGCCGCCACCGAATAAGCCTTCACACCCTGCGGCCCCGCTTGGGCAATCAGTCAAAAGTCATCGTCAAAGCGTAGTCCCTCTCCCCCAGCGCAGCGTTGACGGTGCCCATGTCCACCACCTTGAACGGCTGAAAACACCCACCGTCGGGCTGGAAATAAGGCTCTCTTTTCACGCCCCAATCCCTTACCCAGTCGCGGGAGCCCGGCCCGACCTTCTGACCACTTTCTGCAAGGACAAGAAAATCCTGACCGGTCCACATCCCGATATTTGCGTTACGCCCCCGACCCACGTACCAGTGGCCAACGATCAAGGCGTCTTTGGGAATTTGCATGCACGTCATCAATGGGAATAGCCTCCAAATCAACCTTCGCACCAAACATGAACCTAAACAGCCTTTGCTCCGAAGGAGCCGGGTTATCCACCGTTGAGCAACGTATCGACGTGCGACAGGAACTCGTCACCCGCAATCCAGTTGCTTCTAAGCTTCTTGCCCACGCCACCTTCTGCAAGGTCACACTTGTAGGCCTTGGAGCGCAATTGTTCAAGGGTCATGGACGGGAGCACTGAACGCCAGTTTTTCAGCCCCACAACCCAAGAGCCCCCCTCCGTGCGGCACCGATTCAGGAGCGCATCGAAATCGAGCACGTCCCGGTAGTTCCTGGCCCCAGAGGCGGAGGGCACATCGCCATTGCGCAACCGGCGCGTGAGCGCATCCAGCGACAGCAGACTGCTTCGCACAGCGGGCCACTGATCGGCATAGCCGTGCGCATCGAGCGACTCCGGCAGGTCTGCGAACGACAGCCATGCCCAACCTTCCTCGCTGGTTGGCCAATCCACGGGCTTGCTCACCTGCGGGGCCAGATAAATGACCCTGGCGTGCTTGCAGTGGCCCAGCGCCTCGCGCAGTCCATTGCCGTCAGAGCAACCAAACCCTTGTGCCAGCAGGTTGCGAACGTTCTGGTATTTGCCCCGCTCCTGGGAGGCGGCTCCGATGGCGGCCAGATCATCCAGAAGGAACGCCGCCGACCCCTCGCGGGCAATCTTGCTCTGAAACTCCCGATAGATCGCGGCCTGCTCTGGGCGAAAGGTGGTGTCCGTGGTCTTCAGTTCCACCAAAAGCAGTTCTTGCGTAGCAAGGTTGAGCATCAGCCAGTCGATATTGGTGGACTGATTGTTACCAGCTTTTTGGATAGGAAATTCAGGGCACAGCATCACGATGTCATCGTCTGGCGCAGTCGCGAGCGCATCTGCCAAGAAGAATCCGATGATCGGGCCGATAGAGCGCTCCACCTGCACCTTGGGAATCATCGTGCCTTGCATCAGGTGCTGCATAAGGGCCGTGAAGAACGTAGTACGAATTGCGGCTTCGGAATGCGCTGGGGATTGCATCAACATGGCTTTTCTCCTTGGGTATTGCCTGTGGGTTGGGGTATCGAAAGGTTTTGCGAAAATTTTTCCCAGATCTCCACCATCGCCCGTGTGTCAAGCGCGCAATAGGCCAAGAGTTCATCGCGAATCAAGGCCTTGCGCTGTGACGAAGTGGCCGGAGCAACGGCTTCTAGGTAGGCCGCTATTGCCATACTCCCGTCCTGCACACCAAGCAGTCCGTCATATCCACGGTCGGGTGTGATGGTGGGCAGCACTTTCTTGATGCTCCAGCTTCCGTGCTGGCGCGGATGGTAATAACGTGCCTGTGCAATCGGCAGCAAATCCACCAGTCGGCCACGAATCTCGTCGAGTTGGGCGCGAACAGCAGGAAAGCGCTGGGCGAGTTCCCTCAGACGGCGGCCCTCGAATCCAGCGTGGTAGACGAAGACGGGAATTGGCTCTGCGCAAGCGAGGGCCAGCTGCACCGCAAACGCCTCCGAAGGATCGTTACCGGAAAGGTCTAGAAAATCCTGATGGCTCAGTTGCCCCTGCGTGTCCATCCTGTGCAGACTGAACTGAAAAGGCAGCATCTGAAATGGCCGAGTCCCTGCCCACCGAGGTACACCGAACTGGATAGTTTCGAAATCCAAGAAGTAGGCAGGCAATGGGTACTTGAGCAAGTCTTTCTTGGCCCCTTCCGCATCAAAGTACGCTTGTCCCAAAAGGGTTGCATCACGCACACGGCGTTGCAGGGGGGTCAGCAATGCCTCAGGGACATCCCGCATGTCTTGCGCACCGCTTTGAATCAGAAAATCCTTGAGCGCGTTGGACGAGATGCGCGGAAGCCAGGCGATAGGAAACTCCGCGGGAGGCTCGTTCTCTTGGCAATACTTCTGAAACCCACAGGGAAAGGGGGATCCGCACTGTGCCCCCGTCTGCACATCTGGAGGCGCGGCCTGCGCGGCCACTTGCTGCGCGCGGGCAATCCACGCCGCCACTTCTGCGTAGCGTGCAAAGGCAGCTTCGGTCACATCTTTCTCGACGAGCAGACCCTTGTAGTCGCCACCACCCGGGTAAATCCAGGCCGCGTCGATGTGCGCGATGGACACACTGCGCACATCAACGTCGGCAGCCCGAGCGATATAGCTTTGAATGGCTGCGTCGTCTTCCTGGTAGGTTTTGACAGACGTCGATGATTTGACCTCCACCATCTTCCAGGCAGGCGTTTCACTCTCAGTGATCGGCAGCATCACATCGGCGAATGCGAGTCCACCTGCGGCCTCAAAACCGGCTTCAAACAATGGTTTGCGGGTCTGGAGAAGCGCGCGGGTGCTCTCCACCGCTGCAGCCACGCCCTCTGCCCGCAAATCAATGGTTGCACCTTCGCCCGCCGGGTCATAGATTTGCTGCGCCACGGCCCCGACCTCATGGCCTGTCTGGAAAACGGCTTGTGTGGCGCAGGAATCTTCACGCGCATCAGGTTGGTGGATTTCCAGCCAGAGTCGCTTGGGGCATTGCCTGAAGGCGATCAGCTTGGATTTCGACAGGGCACGCATTGCGTTCCTCCGCTGAAAAGTTGTTCGAACCACTGCACGGAATGTTTTCGAGCGAGCGTGGCAACAGACGGAAAATCACGGGGCGCTGTTTTTAGCGAGCTTTGCGAACCCAGATTCCATCGCGCCAGCGCTTGCTCCAAGCCGTGCACCAGGGTCTGGTGCCACGCCAAAGGCTGCAGAATGCGCACATGCGGCAACCAGTAGCGCACCACGGGCAATAGCTGACTCAGATGACTGACATGGGTAGTGACGAGCAATGAACCATCCGCATCCTTCCTGTGCTGCTGCTCAGGGAGGATGGCGCGGCGCACAAAGTAGTGCGCTGTCTCAGAATCAACGCGCAGCAGCACCTCGGTGGTGCTGGCGGTGAACCACACATCGTCCTTGCGATTGATGTAGCCGTGGTGCTGCGGGTCAGGGGTGAAATGGCGGGCCTCGTCCGGTTGCAGGGACTGAATCAGCGCCACGCTGAAGGTCTTGAGCTGCAGCCCTTCCACGGCGGCCAGATACCACACACCGTTCTTGTGAATCAGTCGATATGGCTGGACTTGACGATGTTTGGCCTTGTAGGTGAAACAACATTCGTACTGCTGCTCAATGGCCCTTTGCAGCAGGGCAAACTGCGACCCATGCCCCTGCAGATCTTCATTCGGCATGGACTGGATCAGCAAAGGGTACTGGGCTGACTGCTGCGCTTCCAATTGCTCCAGCAGATAGTGCACGCTGCTGTCAGGGAACAAGTGCTCGGCGCCTACAAGCCGAGCATAAGTGTCAAGGTGGCTCACCGGGATCGTGGCGCGTGCAGCAAGAGTCATTTGCAACCGTCCTTCGACGGTGCGCTCGGCGATTCCGTATAGGCGTTCGCCAAGGTCGCGCTCGATGGTTCGCACATTCACCTGAAAATCCTGTGCCAGCCGATGCTTGTCGATAGCGCCCCCCTGGTGCAACTGCGCCAAGATGTGGGACAAACGTTGCGCCAGCTTTGCTGCTTTGGCGCTGGTCTGGCGGAGTTCACAGGTATTCATCGACGGTGGCCGGTTGGTGCGACTCAGCGAATGTAGGCACACACCCCGACAGGTTGTGCCGCGGCGCGAATATGCCATCAGAAAAGAAATGTAACTTTATTTACATCCCATCCTGACGTCCGTTTGCGGCGGGAATGAAGCCAACCGGGGCACAGTATTGCGCGAGATGCCAGCGAAGAGTGCCATGGGTGTCGATGCCAAGCACCCCACGCCCGCCTAGTGAGCTGTCTCGTGAAATTTGTGACAAATTGAGGTCTAGCGTTTAACAGTCTCTCGCAAGCAGCTATACAAATAATAGCAACCTGATGCCTAGGTGCCAGCAGCCCCCTCCCAGTACCGCTAAGGTGGCGGCACATCCCCAGCGCCGCACACACCATGACCCCCCCCTTCGCAACCTCCACAGCTACGAACCTCGCAACGGCCACGGCCTGCCGCACGACCCGTTCAACGCCATCGTGGGGCCACGGCCGATCGGCTGGATTTCCACGCAAAGCGCCACGGGCGCGACCAACTTGGCGCCCTACAGCTTCTTCAACGCCTTCAACTACGTGCCGCCCATCGTCGGCTTTGCCAGCATTGGCTACAAGGACACGGTGCGCAACGTACAGGAGACGGGCGAATTTGTGTGGAACCTGGCCACCCGCGACCTGGCCGAGGTAATGAACCAGAGCTGCGCCGCCGTGCCGCCCGAGGTGAGCGAGTTCGCGCTGACGGGCCTGAACCCCCTGCCCTCCACCCGCGTGCGCCCGCCGCGCGTGCTGGAGAGCCCCGTCACCTTTGAATGCCGCAGCACGCAGATCCTTCAGCTGCAGGGCGTGGATGGGGCCCAGGTGGACACCTGGCTGGTGCTGGGCGAGGTGGTGGCGGTGCACATCGACAAGGCGCTGCTCAAAGACGGGGTGTACGACACGGCAAACGCGGGCCACATCCTGCGCGGCGGTGGGCCGGCCGACTATTTCACCGTGGGGCCGGAGCAGCTGTTCAAGATGTACCGGCCGCGCTAAGCGGCTGTGGCGGTCACTGCCGCAGCGGCGCGCACAGCCCGGCGGCCGGGTTGCGCGCCCATTGTTCGGTCCAGGCCCACACCTGCTGCATGCCGTCCACGGCCTCCCCATCGGCCATGCGGCGCTGCAGGCCATGGTCGGCACCATCCATGCGCCGTGCACAGTAGAGCGCTGTGCGCAAAGAGGCCCGTTCGGCAAAACGCGCGTAGGCCACGGCAGGCACCAGCGCATCGTTGGCGCCCCACACCTGCAACAGCGGCCAGGGGCTTCGCAGCAGCGGCAGGGTCAACGGCCAGTTCCGAAGGTCGCGCCAGTAGCCCAGGCTGCGCCCCTGCACCACCACGGTGTCGGCAGGCGCGCCCGCCACGATCTGCGACAGCGCGGCCCAGTCGGCCTCCACGCCCAGGCGACGGGCCTGCAGCGCGCCGGCCTCCTGCGGGTCGAGCCCGCTGGCGCCGATGAGCACCAGGCCCGCCAGGTGCGGCACCTCAGGGGCCAGTGCGGGCAACAGTTCTGCCCCTTCCGAGATGCCGATCAGCAGCTGCGGCAACGCGGGCTGCCCCTGGCGCAAAGCCGCATCGGCGCGCAAGGCCGCACGTGCGTGTGCCAGCCAGGTGGAGTGCCGGTCTCGCAGCACAAAGGGGTGCGTGCAATCGGCGGGGGCTGTGCGCGCCTGGGGGTCCACCCCGGGCTTGTGCAGCACCAGCACCTGGGCGTGCAGCAGGCCCGCAAAGTAGCGATCCGCGATGGGCCCCATGCCCGTGCAGCCCGAGCCGGGGATGACGATCACGCGGTAGCGCAGGGGCGTCGTTCGCTCACCGCGCTGCAGGGTCTGGAGCATGGCGCCGCCGACGCCGGGCAAGGCCCGCAGGGCAAACCCCGCGTCTTGCACGGGGGCGGGCGCCTGCGGATCCACCGATGCGGCCATTGAAGAATGAGGTGCCACCACACCGTCAGCCGGGCGTGCGGCTGCGCAACCACTCAGCACCAAAGCCACGGTGGCAGACGCAAAAAAGGCCAGCACGGGGCTGGCCTCGGGGCTCCGTCGGGCAGCAGCCAGGGCTGTCGCCAGGGAACGGGTGGTTGTTTTCAACCGCCTGCCGTGCACGGTGGTGTGCACCACGGCTTACTTGAGGATCAGCACCTGTTCGGGCTGCTGAGGCTGCGGCACCGGCATGGGCTGGCCACCTTGTTGGTACACCACCGGCGGGCGCACGCCGCGTGCGAGGTTCGCGTCGGTGTAGCCCAGCTGCACCGCCATCTGCTGGTACACGTCCTGCGCGAGCGAGAGCGAGGTTTCACGCATCACCTTCGCCCGGTTGGGGGGGCAATGTCGCCACGGACCGACAGAATCTTGGTGTCGTTGCCTTCGCCCTGGGCGGAGAACGCTGCCTTGATCTCGTAGGTCTTGGTATTGATGAGCGAGAAGTCGGCCAAGAGCTGCAGGCCGTACTGGCGCGTGGCGCTGGTGGTGCCCTGTAACGGTGACAGCGCGTCGGTGAAATCAATGGTCGACACCACACCAAACAACACGTAATCGGCGCCCGCAAACTCGCCCTTCTTGATGCGCGCGATCACATTGTTGACCTGGGGCTGCGCCTGGGGCGTCGCCATCTTGCCGCCTTGCACCTGGTTGAGCACCTGTTCGGCCTTGCTGGGCTGGGGCTTGCCCGCGTCAAAGCCTCTGCCCTGCACCAGACGGAAATACGTGCCCTGCAGGATGGCGCCCTTGATGTCGTTGGTGTAGCCACCCAGCTCGCGCTGCTCGATGTAGCTGTAGCGGCCGGCCACATAGGTGCCGCTGGCCTGTTCGGACGCCTGCATGGACTGCTGGCCCGAATACGAGCCCCCGCCGCCATACATACCTTGGCTGTAGCCACCGCCCTGGCTGCCTTGCGCGCTCATCTGGCTGCTGCGCTGGTAGGTGCCCGCCATGAAGTATTCGGACACGCGCTGGGCATAGGCCAGGTCGGTCACGGCGATCTTGGGCGCGGCGCCGGGCTGCTGCGCCTGAGCAGCGGTGCCCCAGGCCAGCGTGGTGGCGGCGATCACGGCCAGGGCCGTGTGGAGAGTGGTTCTGCGTTGCATGGTGTGCTCCTTGTGAGCTAACGGGAATTCATGGATCAATCAACCGACGAAGGTACTGCACACCAACGTCGATACTGGCGCGCCCCACGCGCGGGACGCCAAGCAAGGGCCGCCCCGCAGCGAGAGCGGGGGGAAGGCGCGCAGCGCCTCAGGGGGGTGTCCTGCTTCAGCGCTTGCTGGTCTTGCGAATCTCTTTTTCGTCCTGCCATTCGATCGTGCCTTCCTGCACATCAAACAGCTTGAGCGTGAACTTGTAGTACACGTCCTTGGTGGCATTGTTCTGCTTGACGATGCTGGTCAGCTCGCCTTCCATGGTGTATTTGGCGGCCGTCATCTGGCCGACCTTGGCGGTGGTGCCCTGTTTGTACAGGCCGCTTTGGTTCTGGCGCTGCAATTCATCCACGCCTTGCTGCATTTCGTTGATGGAGCGCACGAAGCGCACCTTGCCCGACTTGACCAGCGCCGTCTGGATGGAGCTCATGACGTTGGTGGTGTCGATGTACTCGCTGGTCTTGTTCTTCACCGTGGAGATGGTCACCGTGGGGCGGCCCTGGAAAATGCCGGTTTCGAGCAGGCCACCGGTCATCTTCTCGGCAATCATCTGCAGGTCAGTCGAGCCGAACTCGTTGGTCACCAGCTCGACGGCCTTGGCGTCGCCGTAGTTGACCTGGCGGTCAAAACGCACGGTAGGCGAAGACAGGTTCTGGCAGGCCGTGAGGGCCAGGGTGCTGGCCGCAAAGGCCAGGATCAGCGCGCTGCGCTGGATGGTGTGTTTTGTCATGGTGTTAACTCCTCACTCAATCTTTGTGATTCGGGCGCCGACCTCAGCGCGGCTCTACATTCATTTCCAGGCGCAGGTCCACGGCAGCGCTGGTGGGCGCCACGCTCTTGACCGTCTGCTGGCCCAGGCCGAGCACGCTCATTTGCTTCCAGGACTCACCGTCGCCCACCTGGTTGCCCACGTTGTCCAGCCACTTGAAGCGGTAGAACACGGTGCGATCGGTGCGGCCCATGTTGGACATGTCGGCCTGCACCACCAGGATGTCGTTCTTGCGCACGATGCGCATCTCGCGCACGGCGATGCTGTTGGCTTCGCCGCGCAAGGCGACCTTGGAGGCCACGGCCAGCGGGGTGGCAGGGTCGTGCAGTTGGGCACTGGCACCGGTGGCCAGAGTGAGCGCCGCGCACGCGATGGCGGGTGCGGCAGCAAGGACAAAACGGGTTCTCATGCCAGAGGCTCCTTGAAAATGGGACATGTGCGGTTTCAGTTCTTGGCCGCAGCGGCAGGGGCTGTGGCCGTAGGCTTGACGGCCGACTGGGGCACCGTGCGGTTGCGGCTGTTGTTGGTTGTGCGCACCGGGGCGGCCGCCGGTGCTGTTGCCGCAGGGACGGGCTGCGCAGCAGCCACAGCAGGCAGCTGGCCCAACATGGCCACATCGCCCATCAGCACGCTGTTGTCATACATGCGCAGCGGCACCAGGGCGTACTGGCCATCGATCTTGATCGGCTGGGGCAGCTGGCGGCCGTTGACGGTGACCATGTGTTCGCCTGGGGGCAGATAGCCACGGGCCACATAAACGCGGCCTGGCAGCATGCGCCACATGCGGTCGTCGGCCTGCTCAGTGGCCACCGAGGCCGCAGCACCAATGAGGCCGCCGATCAAACCGCCGCGCTTTTGCAGCTCGTTCTGCAGCACGCCCTTGGCCACGGCGCGGGTGAAGCCACGCAGCACCATGCCGGGCATTTCGTCCTTGAGTGCGCGGCGTGCCATCACGTTCACGTCCACTACCTTTTCGAGCTTGAGGTCGGTGCCGGCGGCAGAGATCGTGGTCAGCAAGGCATCTTTGGAAGGCTCGATCACAGGATAGGAAATGCTGGCCGTGACCAGCCCCCGGCCCGTGGGCACCGGGATCGTGAAGGCCTTGGGCTTGCGCGCAGGGGCATCACCGGCTTCGACGATGAAGAGCACGTCGGTCATGCGCTGGCGGCGCTTCCAGGTGAAGCCGGTGCGGTTGTCCAGGCCGCGCAGGCCTTCTTCGAGCACCCCGGTTTCGGGCTTGAGTTCGATGGCCTTGCGGTAGCCGGGCGCAGCCAGGCCGGGCTCGTTGAGCATTTCGTACAGGAAGCCGGCCAGGTAATGGGACAGGGCGTTCTGGTAGCCGTTCTTGAGGGCCAGCACCTCGGGGTCGTTGAGCGTCTCGACGGGGTAGCCATTGAGTTCCTTGCCACCGGATGCGGCGCCCTTGGACTTGGCCTCCTCTTCGGCGGCCAGCGTTTCCTTGGAACGGAACTCGGCAATGATGGCTTCGCGCTCGTGCGTGCGCTTGATGTCCACGCGGGCGTTTTCAAAGTCGCCCACGGCCATGCGGTTGAGCGCCAGGCGCGTGGTCACCCACACTTTTTCATAGTCCTGGCCTTCGTAGACCTTCAGGCGTTCGCTGATCAGCGCAGCGCCCACGGTGCCCATGAGCTTGCTCGGATTGGTCTTGGCGGTCTCTTCCCATTCCTTGACCTTGTTGTCGGCCAGCAAAAAGGCGTTGGTGCTGTCGGGATAGCGGCGGTCCATGCGCAGCAGCTCGCCACGCTCCATGTTGAACAACAGTGCAGTTTTCTCTTCCTCGGTTTTTGCAGTGCTTTCGAGCTGGGCGATAGCCGCAGGAATGCCGCCGCTGCGGCCGGCGGTTTGCATGTCCGTAGCCAGCTTGTCGTGGCTCTGCATGGTCGCGCAGCCTGTGAGGGCAGCGCTCAGTGCCAGTACCCACAGAAGGCGTGGACGGAAACGGGGCTGGTGATGGGTCATGAATACTCCTTGCAAATCGGTCGGTTGCTCACCAGAAAACCCCGGCGTTGTCCACGCGGCAACGGCACCCCCTTCCCGGCGAGCCCTGTGACAAAGGCCCACAGTGGATGCAGGTGCTGCTTGCGCTTGGAAAAACCGGACAAGGAAGTTGCCGATGGCCCGTACGCCCCCTCCCGGTGCGTAGCTGTGCCTTGTGCGTCCCCCTCTGGCTGTGAGTTTCTTGGTTGTTTTGTATGGGTTTGTAGCCAGGGACGCAATGTAGCAAAAGCTTGTATCTTTTCTGTAACCGCGTGCAGTGGCACCCGCAGGTGGCCAGGGTCTGTCGGGAAGCTGCGCATTTCAAGACTCCACATGCGTCAACGGCATGCGATAGAGCCACACGACACGCCCCCCTGGGGCACGCAGCTGTGCGCAAGGCAGCACGCCAGGCACCGCAAACTCCAGGCTCACCAGCCAGGCGCCCGGGGCCAACTCGGCCTGGGCCTTGGCGGCGGCACGGGCCATGCTTTCGGGGCGCTGGAACAGGTAAACCAAGCG
The DNA here is from genome assembly GCF_002797445.1 of Acidovorax sp. 69. Classification (NCBI taxonomy): domain Bacteria; kingdom Pseudomonadati; phylum Pseudomonadota; class Betaproteobacteria; order Burkholderiales; family Comamonadaceae; genus Acidovorax; species Acidovorax sp. 69. The sequence continues at coordinate 42,807 of NZ_PGEP01000001.1, forward strand.
GTAAGGGCTCCAGTCGGCCTTCCACATGTCGGCACGGCGCACCTGGGCCCAGGGGCACCGTGCAGCGCACAGCAGACGCAAAGGCCAGCTCCATTCCAACCCTTCCAGCTGGGCGGCGGGATAGGCGTGGCGCAGCGCCTTGAGGCCATCGCCCAGGCCACAGCCGGCATCAAGCACCCGCGCACCCAGCGGCAACGGGGCCTGCACAGCCAGGGATTGCAACGCGTGGCGGGGCGTCGGGAAAAGCGGGGCATCGCGCCAGGCATTCAGCGGGTACACCAGCAAAAGCAAGGACAGCGGCACCAGCCACGCCCAAGTGGGCAGGCTGGCGGCGCCCAGCAGCGCCAGTGACAAGGGAAAGCCTGCGGCAATCAGCCCGCGCCGCCACCAGCTGCCCCCGAGCACACTGGCGGCCGTGCCCAGCAGGCACGCCGCCAGCAAGGCCGCCACTGGTGGCACCGCACGCTGCAGCGTCACAAAAATCAGCCATGCGCACGCCCACGCCATCAGCGCGGGCAGGGGCCAGAGCATGCGCAGGGCTGCCATGGGTTCAGCGCCCGAAGAGGCCGCGCAACAGGTTGGCGGGGTTCACTACATTGGCGGGGGAACTACCTTCGGACGGCGAATCACCCGCAGCTTGCCCGCCCGACATACCGCTCGAATAGGCGCCCCCGGATGGCGCGCCGGGCGCAGCGCCCATGCCGCTGCGCCGCCCCTGCATCTCCTCGCCCAGCATGGCCATGGTGTGCGACTTCACGCGCACGCGCACAGCCCATTCGGGCTCCCACGCTGCCTTGGGGTCGGCCGGGCGGGGTGGGTACACGATATGGCTCTCGCCACCGTAGGCCATCATGCGCAGCATGGGTGTTGCATCGCGCCCACCGCCTGCAAAGATGCCCTGCGGGACGGCGCACTGTGTGGTTTCGGGCTGCAGCAGCACGCGCTCCTTGAGCCAGCGGTCGATGGTGGCGGGCGACAGGTAGTCGAACAGGCCCATGCCCGTGTCCGGTGTCTCTGCGCTGGACCACATCACCAGGTCATCCCCGTTCTGCGACATCGCATGCAGGTAGTAGGCGCGCGCGTTGCGCACAGGCTGCCAGCTGGTGCCCATGCTGTCTTGCGGCTTGCCGGTGGTGCGCAGGTCGATGGCGGGCATCAGATCTTGTGAGGCGCCCAGCGTGAACTTCATGGACGCTGGAACCCCATCGCCACGCACCTGGTGCTCCCCCACCAGCGAGCTGTCGCGCGACAGGTTCACCGCGTTGCGTTCGTTGGGGTACAGCGCATAGGCCGGGCCCACACGCGGGCCGCGGTCGGGCACGGCGCGGCCGGCAAAAGCCTGGGCGTAGTCGGAGGGCTTGGCACGCGCCAGGTCGATGACGCGCGGCTGGCCCGCACGCACCATAGCGCCACAGCCCCAGTACAGCAGGATGCGGCCCTTGGGCTGGTGCTGCTGGTATTCCTGGGGCACCTCGCCGGGTTCGGTCTGGGTGGGCTGCGCGCGCGGCGGGATCAGCGGCAGGGATTCGCCCATGCGCATGCCCGCCGGAATGGCCTGGCTGGCCTCGACGCCGGGGCGCAGCGCGTTGTGCAGTGCGATGTCGATGACCCGCGGCGGCATGATCGACATGGCGCGGGCGTGGCCATAAGAGGTGTTGCTGGAGCCCCCCCTGCCCTGTGCAGCGCCGCCGCCCATGAGACCCCCGAGCATTCCGCCACCACCGGGCAGGCTGTCCATCTCGGGCATGCCCGCCATGGTGCCGGTGGACACATCCATCCACAGCTGGACCTTGGGAGTTTTGGTGGTTTGGGCGTGGGCGCCCAGGCTGGCGGCGCACAGGCCTACGGCAACGCACGCAGGGGTCAGGAGAAAGCGCAAGGGGGTCATGGGGTCTGCTCCAGGAGATACACATGGATCACCCGGCAAACCATCGTGGACCACAGTACAGCGTCGCTGTGCTGGAGAGGCCTTGCGGTCAACCCGGGTGTGTTGAACGCAGCGCAGTGTAGGCCTCGCACAGACGCATTTTGCCTGTACGAGTTACCGATGGAAACTGATTCTGTGCGCTATTTCACGCACAGGGTCGGCAGGCAAGAGATACAGACGACGCCCTCTATGCATCGCAGGTAGCGCGTGAAACCGGCGCGGCCCAAGCCAGAGATACCGAGCAAAGGCCGCCGCCCCGCCCCGCCCCGCAGTGAGGGCGCCGTCCCCTTTGAGGCGGAGGGAGGGCCACAGCTCCAAGCCTGGCTGCGCAGGCTTGGACGTGCCCGAAGGGCAGGCACCTCTGGCGGGTCGCACCGAGGCGCCGAAGGCGAACCAGGGGGCCTGGTCAGCCGCGCAGCCGGTCGATCAGCCCGTTCAAGGCCTCCAGCGAGCCAAACTGGATCGCCAGCTCGCCCATGTCTTCCACCCGGCCATGGCGTTTGACGCGTTTTTTCACACGCACCTCGACCTCGGCCATGAGCAGGTCCGAGAGTTCTTCTTCCACGCGCTTCATGTCGCGCGACTTTTCCTTCTGGGGCTTTTGCGGCACCAGGCTGAACTCGGCGCCGATCTTCTTGACCAGCGCTTCGGCCTCGCGCACCGACAGCTTCTTGGCCGCGATCTGGTTGCCCGCCGTGATCTGCGCGGCGCGGTCGAGCGACAGCAGCGCGCGCGCGTGGCCCATGTCAATGTCACCCGCCATCAGCATGGTCTGCACGGGCTCGGCCAGGTTCAACAGGCGCAGCAGGTTGCTGGCGGCGCTGCGCGAGCGGCCCACGGCCTGTGCTGCCAGCTCGTGCGTCAGGCCAAACTCCTTGACCAGGCGCTGCAGGCCCTGGGCCTCTTCCAGCGGGTTGAGGTCTTCGCGCTGGATGTTCTCAATCAGCGCCATGGCCGCCGCCGACTCGTCGGGCACATCGCGCACCAGCACCGGCACCTCGGCCAGGCCCGCCAGGCGCGAGGCCCGAAAGCGCCGCTCGCCCGCGATGATTTCGTACTTGCCCGCGTTGTCCCCGCCCGTCAGGCGACGCACAAGAATCGGCTGCATGACGCCCTGGGCCTTGATGGATTCGGCCAGCTCGTACAGCGCCCCCTCGTCCATGCGCGTGCGGGGCTGGTACACGCCAGGGACCAGTTCGGACAGTGGCAGGCTGTTGGGCAGCCCGGCCTCGGCCGCCTGGGCCTGCTCCACTTTTTCTTCGACCTTGGGGCCCAGCAAAGCTTCAAGACCGCGCCCCAGGCCCTTGGGTTTTTTGGTGACCATGTTTTTATTCAATCTTTCAAAAAGGTGTGCAGCAGCGCCTGGCCCTCCGGCCAATCGCCCAGGCCCGACTCGGCGTTGATATGGCCCCGGTCGCCATAGTCGACAAACCGGGCGCCCCAAGCCTGCGCCATCCCCTCGGCACGCTCAAAACTGCAATACGGATCACTGCGGCTGCCCACCAGCACAGCCGGGAACGGCAGGGGCTGGCGCGCAATGGGCGCCCAGCCGTGGATCTGCGCGGCCAGGTCGGGCCGCTCCACATCGCCCGGGGCCACCAGCAGCGCGCCGCGCACCTTGGCCGCGTGGCGGGTGTGGGCAGCCCACCATGCGGTGAGGACGCAGCCCAGGCTGTGCGCTACCAGCACCACGGGGCCGTCAGCATCCACCACAGTCTCTTCCAATCGCGCCGACCAGTCGCCTCGCAGCGGACGCATCCAGTCGTGTTGCTCTACGCGGTGGTAGCCGTGCGCGGCCTCCCAGAGGCTTTGCCAGTGGTCGGGGCCAGAGTTCTGCCAGCCGGGCAGCAGCAAGATGTTGGAAGCTTTCATCACTATCAATTTAATAGCTGCTAGCGCTTGTCTATCAAGCGCTAGGTGCCATTTTTGCCATAGAAGATGCTGCCGCAGGCATGGTTTGCACCCGCTCGACCATCTCTTGCGCAAATTCGACAAAGGCCTGGCTGCCCTTGGCCGCCGGATCAAACACCACACCGGGCAGCCCGTAGCTGGGCGCCTCGGCCAGACGCACATTGCGCGGGATCACGCTGTTGAACACCTTCTCGCCAAAGTGGCCCTTGAGCTGGTCGCTCACCTGCTGCTGCAAGGTGATGCGCGGGTCGAACATCACGCGCAGCAGGCCGATGATCTGCAGGTCGGCATTGAGGTTGGCGTGCACCTGCTTGATGGTGTTGACCAGATCGGTCAGGCCTTCGAGCGCGAAGTATTCGCACTGCATGGGCACGATCACGCCATGCGCGCTGCACAGGCCGTTGAGTGTGAGCATCGACAGCGACGGGGGGCAGTCAATGAGCACAAAGTCGTAGTCGGCATCCACCTCGACCAGCGCGGCCTTCAGGCGCTTGTCGCGGTTGTCCAGCGCCACCAGTTCCACCTCGGCACCCGCCAGTTCGCGGTTGGCACCCAGCACCCAGTAGCCACATTTTTCCGACAATACGGCCGCCTCTTTGACCGAGGCGGATTCGAGCAGCACGTCGTACACCGACAGCTCCAGGCTGCGCTTGTCCACGCCCGAACCCATGGTGGCATTGCCTTGCGGGTCCAGATCGACCATCAGCACGCGCTGGCCGATCTTGGCCAGGCCCGCAGCCAGGTTGACGGTGGTGGTGGTCTTGCCAACGCCACCCTTCTGATTGGCAACGCAGAAAATTTTGGCCATGTGGGTGATGCAGTCCGTGTGGTGGTGGTGGTTGTTTTACTTGGAGATCGCCAGCTTGATGCCAAAGCCGATCAGAAAGACGCCCGCCACTTTCTCCAGCACGCGGCCGATGCGGGGGTTGGCGCGCATGCGCTCAGCCAGGTGGTGCGTGAGCAACGTGGCGACCAGCCCGTAGATGAAGGTCAGCACTGCGACGGTGGCCGCCATCACACCAAAGGTCAACAAACCCTGGTGACGGGCCGGGTCCACAAAGAGCGGGAAAAAGGCCATATAAAACACGATGGCCTTGGGGTTGAGCAAAGTGATCAGCCCAGCCTGCTTGAAGTAATGGCGAGGCTCGATGTTGAGAATCGGCTGGGCGCCGGGCTTGGCCGTGAGCATCTTGAAGCCCAACCACGCCAGGTAGGCCGCGCCCAGCCACTGCACGGCATTGAAGGCTGTGGGGTACGTGGCCAGCAAGGCCGCCACACCGGCCACGGCCGCCCACATCAGCACCTGGTCGCCCGCAATCACGCCCATCGTGGCCGCCAAGCCGCCACGCACGCCGCCCTTGCTGGTCGAGGTGATGAGCGCCAGATTACCGGGGCCGGGAATGGCCAGAAACAACACAATGGCGGCAACAAAAGCGCCGTAGTCTGCGATGCCAAACATGATTTCTCCCGGTGCACTGCGTGGGGTGGATGCACAGAAGGCACCCACGATGAGCAGCCGAGTTTACGCGACCACCCTGCACCGGCCGCTGAAAAGTCAGTACCCAGTGGTCAGACAGGCTTCATCCAGATGATGCAGCGCTCGGCGTCGAGACCAGGCACAACGAGTTGTTCCACGTGAAACACCGACACATCGGCGGGCAAGGCCGCAATTTCATCCTCGGGGTGCTTGCCCTTCATGGCCAGCCAGACTCCGTGCGGTGCCACCAGGGCAGCGCGCGACCAGGTCACAAAGTCGGGCAGCGAAGCAAAGGCGCGGCAGCTGATGATGTCGAACGGCGTGCTCAGGGTCTCCACGCGCGCGTGCAGGCCATGCAGATTGCGCAGCTTGAGCGCCACCGCCGCCTGCTGGATGAATGCCGCCTTTTTGCCCACGGTGTCCACACAACTCACGTCCACCTCGGGGCAGCAGATCGCAAACACCACGCCAGGCAAGCCGCCGCCCGAGCCCACGTCCAGCAGACGCACCAATGGATCCCTCCCCTCGCTCGCCAGCACAGCGGCATGGCGCCTCAGCGGTGCCACCGCCGTCAGACTGTCGAGCAGGTGGTGCGTCATCATCTCCTGCGGATCCCGCACGGCCGTCAGGTTGTAGACCTTGTTCCATTTCTGCAGCAGGGCCAGGAACTCCATCAACTGGGTGATCTGCGCATCGCTCAACCCCAGCGCGAGGGCCTCAGCGCCTGCCTGCAACTGCACGCGCAGCGCTTCGTTGGTGGTCGCTACCGTCATGCCGCCACTTCGCCTTCTGCTCTGACAGATGATGCAGGAGCCGCTGCAAAGTCCTTCAGCCCCCCCTTCTTCAAATGCACCAACAGCAGCGAGATCGTGGCGGGCGTGATGCCCGTGATGCGCGAGGCGTGGCCCAGCGTTTCAGGCCGGTGGCGGCTGAGCGCCTGACGCGCCTCGATGCTCAGGGCGCTGACCTGCAGGTAGTCCAGATCGGTAGGCAGGCGCAGCTTTTCAAAATGCGCGGCGCGCTCCACCTCATCCTTCTGGCGGTCGATGTAGCCGGAGTACTTGGCTGCAATCTCCACCTGCTCCAGCACCGGCTCACTCAGCGTACCCAAAGTTTCACGTGAAACATCGCCGGATGCATACTTGCCGCCATCCATGGACATCAGGTTGGCGTAGTTCACATCCGGGCGGCGCAGCAGCTCAAACAGGTTGTACTCATGCTCGATGCTTTTGCCCAGCACGCGCTCCGACTCGGCGGCGGGCAGGTTGCGCGGGTTCACCCAGGTGGCTTTCAAGCGTTCTGTTTCACGTGAAACAGCATCGCGCTTGCGGCTGAAAGAGTCCCAGCGCGCGTCATCCACCAAGCCCATGCGCCGTCCTGCTTCGGTCAGGCGCAGGTCGGCGTTGTCCTCCCGCAGCTGCAGGCGGAACTCCGCCCGGCTGGTGAACATTCGGTAGGGCTCGGTCACGCCCTTGGTGATCAGGTCGTCCACCAGCACGCCCAGGTAGGCCTCGTCGCGGCCGGGCAGCCACGCGGCTTCGCCCCGGCATTGCAGCGCGGCGTTGATCCCGGCGAACAAGCCCTGGGCCGCCGCCTCTTCATAACCCGTGGTGCCATTGATCTGACCAGCAAAGAACAGACCCTGAATCTGCCGCGTCTCAAAGCTGCTCTTGAGCGAGCGCGGGTCAAAGTAGTCGTACTCGATGGCGTAGCCGGGGCGCAGGATGTGGGCGTTCTCCAGCCCCTTCATGCTGCGCACCAATTCATACTGGATGTCGAACGGCAGGCTGGTGCTGATGCCGTTGGGGTAGAACTCGTGCGTGGTTAGCCCCTCGGGCTCCAGAAAGATCTGGTGACTGTCTTTGTCGGCAAAGCGGTTGATCTTGTCTTCCACGCTGGGGCAATAGCGCGGGCCGACGCCTTCAATCTTGCCGGTGAACATGGGGCTGCGGTCAAAGCCGCTGCGGATGATCTCGTGGGTGCGCTCGTTGGTGTGCGTGACCCAGCACGGCATCTGGCGCGGGTGCATCGCCGCACCGCCATGGGCGTGCGCCATGAAGCTGAACACCGGCACCGTGCCTTCGTTCACACCCCCGGGCATGCCGTCGCCGGGCTGTTCGCCACACTTCGAGAAATCAATGCTGCGCCCGTCCAGCCGGGGAGGCGTGCCGGTTTTCAAGCGCCCCTGGGGCAGCTTCAGCTCCTTGAGGCGCGCCGACAGCGACACGGCGGGCGGGTCCCCTGCCCGGCCCGCGGCGTAGTTGTTCAAGCCCACATGGATTTTGCCGTCGAGGAAGGTGCCCGCCGTCAGCACCACGGTGCGGCTGCGAAACTGAATGCCCACCTGTGTCACGGCGCCCACCACGCGGTCGCCCTCGACCATCAGGTCGTCCACCGCCTGCTGGAAGAGCCACAGGTTGGGCTGGTTTTCGATCATGCGGCGGATGGCCGCCTTGTACAGAATGCGGTCGGCCTGCGCCCGCGTGGCGCGCACGGCGGGGCCTTTGGAGCTGTTGAGAATGCGGAACTGAATACCGCCCTCGTCCGTGGCCAGCGCCATCGCACCGCCCAGCGCATCCACCTCTTTGACAAGGTGGCCCTTGCCGATGCCGCCAATGCTGGGGTTGCAGCTCATCTGCCCCAGCGTCTCGATGTTGTGCGTCAGCAGCAGCGTTTTGCTGCCCATGCGCGCAGCGGCCAGCGCGGCTTCGGTGCCTGCATGGCCACCGCCGACAACGATCACATCAAATTCCTGGGGGTACAACATGGAAGTGCTCCGGGGCCTGGTGGCCCGACATTCAAAACAGCCCGCCCACATGCGCCCAAATCGCGGGTCGCTGCGGCAGACGCGCCACGGGTCCATCGTCTGGAGTGGCGCAAGGGGAAACCCGCGATTTTCCCACCTTTGCATGCTTTTTGTGCAAACCTTGTGCACCACACCAAAGCACGGTCGTGGTTTCACGTGAAACACCCACAGTCTGAAGCTGCGATCACAGGGGCTTAGCTTGCAGCATTCCTGCTCAGGCCTTGTGCTCCAATGCTTGGCATGACGCAACTCCTCATCTTCGCGGGCAGCACCCGCCAGCAATCCTTCAACCGCAAACTGGCCCACGCCACCGCCGCCATCGCGCGCGACGCGGGTGCCACCGTCACGCTGCTGGAGCTGTCAGACTTCGACATCCCGCTGTACAACGCCGACCTCGAAGCCCGGGGCACGCCCGCCGATGTGATCCGGCTCAAAGAGATTTTGTGGCAGCACCCGGCCTGGGTCATCTGCTCGCCCGAATACAACGGCAGCTACACCGCCTTGCTCAAGAACACCATCGACTGGGCGTCCAGCCCCGTCAAAGGCAACCCCGACTGGCAGGACGGCGGCAAGAGCTTTCGCGGCAAGGTCGTGGGCATGCTCAGCGCCTCACCCGGCGCCCTGGGCGGCCTGCGCTCGCAAAGCCACCTGGCCCCCCTGCTCATCAACGCCGAATGCTGGCTGGCGCCCAAGGCGTTTGCGCTGGGCTCAGCGGGCAGCGCGTTCGACGACAGCGGCGCACTCATCCAGGCTGCCCACCAAGACCGCGTGCGCGCTGTGGTGGACCAGGTGCTGTGGGCATCCAGCCGCCTGCATGGCGATGCTCCTAATGGCCAGTGAGCGCCGTAATTTTTATCAAAACAAGCTCTAGCGCTTTATCCACAAGCGCTAGCAGCTATGCAAACAGTAGCACCTCTCCATGAATTGCCGCCCCGGCTGTGGTGCCTGTTGCACTGCGCCCTCCATCAGCTCGCCCATCCCCGGCATGCCGCACGGCAAGCCTGCGGGGGTGCGGTGTATTCAACTGGGGGACGATGCGCGCTGCCTCATTTTTGGGCAGCCTGAGCGACCAGTGGTGTGCGGGGGGCTGATGCCGTCGGTGGAAATGTGCGGCGCTAGCAATGGGCAGGCGCTGGCGTATCTGACACGGCTGGAGCGGCTGACGCAGCCGGGAAGTGCAGGCGAACCGGAAAAAGTAGAAATGGCGTGGGTGCGACCCTAGCCATTGCACGGCCCCGGGGCTGACAGCACCAGTGCCTGAAACACTGGGAAAATCGCCCCTTTGGCTGAAACAGGCCCTCCCTAGGCAGAAATGAAGGCATCACTTCATTTGTACCGAGACGGCGATGAGGCTCCAGACAATGGCCACCAGCTGGGCCAAGTTGGCCAGTATTGCAACCACGTGGACACGGCGAAACCCGGCGATGGCGCTCATCTCACTGGCCTGAATTTGGGTCCGAAGCGAGTCCATTTTTGGAATGATCGTGCGGCGCAGCACCGTGGCCAGGAGCACGAGGCTGGTGGCGCCAGTGGCAAAGATCAGCCGGTCTGCCACCGCGTAGCTCAGAGCAGCTACGCCTGCTGTGCACATCACGGCCAGGTAATAGGTATCGAAGAAGCCGCGAACGAAACGCGAATCCAGGGGCGTGTCGTGCTTGAGAATCAGCAACGGCAAAGAGCCCATGAAGAAGTACGCCGTGATCACCAGCAGAATCACCGTGAAGATCAGGGCCGTGATCAGCGCAGCAGACATAGGTAGTTGGTGAACGGGGTAAGCGCTCTGGCAGCGTGGCCTGTGTAATCTATCCCCTGTCCCGTAAAACCTGCAAGGTCCACATGGCGGAGCGGGAATGTTCTGTGCCCACTTTACCGGGCAAAGGGTTCCAGGCCCTGGGGGTTCCTGGTCCATGCACTCGACACAACGCCACAGCTTTTTCAGGTGAATGGGTTTAAAAGTAGCTCCAGCGCTTACGCATCAAGCACGGGCAGCTATTGAATAAAGAGCATCGACGGCAACCATGTCACAAAACGGGAGGCTCCAACGTCTGGACAAGACGACCTTCCGCCACGGAAGCCCCGCCGCATAGCAACCCACGCTGACATGACCACACCGACCTCCACCGACCCCTTCACCACCCTGCGCCCGCGCCTCTTCGGCATTGCCTACCGCATGCTGGGCGTGCGGGCCGATGCCGAAGACGTGCTGCAGGATGCCTGGCTGCGCTGGAGCCGCCAGGATGCTACCGCGCTGCAATCGGCCGAGGCCTGGCTCGTGACGGTGGTCACGCGGCTGGCCATCGACAGGCTGCGGGCGCTAAAGGCCGAGCGCGAGGCGTATGTCGGCTGGTGGTTGCCCGAGCCGTTGGTCGATTTGCAAGGCGAGGGGCACCATCACCAAACACCCGAGTCGACCGCCGAGCTGGCCGGCGAGCTGTCGGTGGCCTTCATGTACGTGCTGGAGCGCCTGGGCCCCGAAGAGCGCGCAGCCTTTTTGCTGCGCCAGGTGTTTGACTACGACTACCCCGAGATCGCCGCACAGCTGGGCAAAAGCGAGGCCACCTGCCGCCAGATGGTGCACCGCGCAAGCGAGCGCGTGCAGCAGGCGCGCACCCGTTTTGAGGTGCCACAGGCCGTGCACCACCAGCTGCTGCAGCGCTTCATGCTGGCAGCCCAAAGCGGCGACCGCAAAGCCGTCGAAGCCCTGCTGAGCGAGGACGCGCAGCTGATCGGCGATGGCGGCGGCAAAGTGCCCTCGTTCCCCAAGCCGCTGGTGGGCCCGTTTCGCATTGCCAACCTGTACTGGGCGCAGTTCCGCCGCCTGGGCGAGAAGGTGGCCTACCGCATGGCATTTATCAATGGCGAGCCAGGGCTGCTGCGCTTTGTAGACGGCCAGATCGAATCGGCGCAGGCGTTTGTGACGGACGGCGAGCGGATCGTGGCGATCTATGCGGTGCGCAACCCGGACAAGCTGGCGGGCGTTCCAGCCACGCTGGGTTGAGCGTTGGTGCGGGCTATTTTTCAGCCGCGCTGTCACAGGCGCTTGCTGGGGAACGTCTTGTGGACATGGGCGGTTGCAACACGTTGCCGACGCCCATGACCGACCTTTCACCCCACACCCCTTCATTTCAAGGAGCCTTGCCATGTCATCTAACCAACACACCGCCCGCCTGCCCTATCACAAGCTGTCGTCCAAGGCCTTCATGGGCTTGGTCAGCCTGTCCGAAACGATCAAGAAAGGGCCGCTGGGCACGCGCCTGGCCGAGCTGGTGTTTTTGCGCGTGTCGCAAATCAACGGCTGCGCCTATTGCATGGACATGCACTGGCATGCGCTCGTCAAGGAAGGCGTGGAGCCGCGCCACCTGAACGCCGTGGCGGGCTGGCGCGAGGCGCCTTTCTTCAGCGAGCGCGACCGCGCCGCACTACGCTGGGCCGAGATCATCACCGCCACGCCGCACAGCGATGCCAGCGACGAGGAATACGCCAAGCTGCAGGCGTTGTTCTCTGACGCCGAGATCAGCGACCTGGGCTTTGCGATTGCGGTGATCAACGCCTGGAACCTGCTCAACGCGGGCATGCGCGCGCCGATTCCAGAAACACCGATGGTGTGATCCATTTTTGAGTCAAATCGGCTTCTAGTGCTTATGCATAAAGCGCTAGCAGCTATCATTTTGATTGCAATGGACCACGCAGCCGAGCGCCGCCTGTGTAGCCTGCCTGACAGTCGCCAGCGCCGCTCCGGCCTACAGTGGTGTCTCTCACCCCCACACACCCACGGAGACACCACCCCATGCTCAACATCCCTTCGCTGCAAGGCAGCGTCACGGCCGAAGAATGGCAACTGCGCTGCGACCTGGCGGCGTGCTACCGGCTCGTTGCGCTGTACGGCTGGAGCGACCTGGTCTTCACCCACATCAGTGCCAAGCTGCCCGAATCGGTATCGGGGCCCGACCACCATTTCCTCATCAACCCCTATGGCCTCATGTTCGATGAGATCACAGCATCGAGCCTGATCAAGGTAGACATGGCGTGCAACAAGCTGCACGACTCGCCCTTCCCCGTGAACCCAGCTGGTTTTGTGATCCACAGCGCGGTGCACGAGGCCCGGCACGAGGCGGGCTGCGTGCTGCACACCCACACGCGCGCCGGTGTGGCCGTGAGCGCGCAAAAGGGCGGCGTGTTGCCCATCAGCCAGCAAAGCACCTTCGTGCTGGGCTCGCTGGCGTACCACGAGTACGAAGGCGTGGCCTTCCGTGACGAAGAAAAGCCGCGCCTGCAGGCCGACCTGGGCGAGGCCAACTTCCTGATGCTGCGCAACCACGGGCTGCTCACCGTGGGCAAGACCATTGCCGATGCGTTCTTGTCGATGTACACGTTTGAGAACACCTGCCGCATCCAGATCGACGCGCAGGCGGGTGGCGAACTGACCCAGGTCAACCCGAAGATCGTGAGCGGCGTGGCCCAGGCCATGCGCGTGCAGACGGGCGGCTTGGGCGGGGCATTTGCCTGGCCTGCGCTGTTGCGCAAGGTGCAGCGCGACCTGCCCGGGTACGACAGCTGACGCGGCACATCCCCGCTGCACAACGCAACGGGGGCCGGGGTTGCACTCCGGCGCCTGCAAGAATCCGGCACAGCGCATAGCATCAGCGGTTTCCGCCCGTTTTCAAGGACCGATCCATGAAGCTTTACTACTCCCCCGGCGCCTGCTCCCTGTCCCCCCACATCGCCCTGCACGAGGCCGGCCTGGCCTACACCCCGGTGCTGGCCAGCACCAAAAGCCACAAGCTGCAGGATGGCACCGACTACTACACCATCAATGCGCTGGGCTACGTACCCGTGCTGGAGCTGGACAGCGGCGAGCGCCTGCGCGAAGGCCCGGCCATCGTGCAGTACATCGCCGACCAGGTGCCCGACAAACAACTGGCGCCCGCCAACGGCACCCTGGCACGCTACCGCCTGCAGGAATGGCTGACCTTCATCGGCACCGAGCTGCACAAAGGCTTCAGCCCCCTGTTCAACCCCGCCACCCCCGAGGAATACAAGGCAATGGCCCGCGAGCGGTTGCTGCAGCGGCTGCAGTGGGTAGACGGCCAGCTCGCCAACAAGCCGTACCTGATGGGCGATTCATTCACTGTGGCCGATGGCTACCTGTTCACCGTGACCAACTGGACCCAGCCCACCAACCTCGACATTTCGGGCCTGGCGAATCTGGCCGCCTACCGTGGCCGCGTGGGAGCCCGCCCTGCCGTGCAGGCCGCCATGAAGGCCGAGGGATTGCTGAAGTAACGGCAGACAGGGGCTACAGCGGGCGCTGGCGCCATGCCACCAGCGCCCCCAGCCACAGTGCGCAGGCCGAGAACACCAGCCCCCGCGCCAGGCCCCCGGGGCCATCGGCGATCCAGCCCACCACGGTGGGCCCCACGATCTGCCCCGCCGCAAACACGATGGTGAACGCGCTGATGCCGCTGGCCCACAACACCTGCGGCAGGTTGTGGCGCACCAACGCGGTGGTCGATGCGACCACCGACAAAAACACCCCGCCAAACAGCAGGCCCGAGGCCAGCACCACCGGCCAGGCCCCGGTGAGCGCCGGCAGCAGGGTGGCCACACCCAGCAGGGCGTTCAGCCGCGCCAGCGCCTCGCCACCCCGGCTGCGGTCCAGCAACCCGGCCCACACCCGCGACGACGCCACCACAGCCAGCCCCAAGAGCGCATAAAACAGCGTCACCTCACCTGCGCCCCGGCCCTGCTCGCGCAACAGCGCCACCACAAACGTCATGTAGCCGATGTAGCCCACGCCAAACAAGCCATAACCCAGCAACGCCGGGGCCAAGGCTCGCCAACGCACCCGCTCGGGCGATGTGGCGGCAGGTGTGGCCCCTGCTCCGGCGGCCACGGGTGCTAGCGCCAAACCGCTCAACACCCGCGCAGGCCACACCAATGCCGCCGTTGCGCACACGCACGCCAGCGCCAGTGCCCACCAGGCCCAGGTCCAGCTGTGGGGTTCAGGGGCGGCCGCCAGCACCGCCGGCACCAGCAAGGCCGACAGGCTGATGCCCCACCCCGTGCCCCCGTAATACAGGCCGAGCAACAGCCCGCTGCGGCCCGGCACCTGGGCCCCCAGCCGCGCCGCCAGCAAGCCCCCGGCAACGAACACGAGTGCGCTGGCACCACCGGCCAGCAGGCGCTGCACCAGCAGCGGTGCCGCCTGCGCGAAGAAGCCGCTCAAGGCCATGAACACCGTAGCCATCACGGCCCCAGTCATCAGCACCGCACCCGGCGCCATGCGCCGCAGCAGCAGCGGCGTGGCCAGCGCGCCCAGCAGATAGCCCAGCGCATTCACCGTGTTCATGGCACCCGCCAGCGTGTACGACCAACCCAGGTCTTCGCGCATGGGCGGCAACAGCAAGGCATAGGCAAAACGGGTGATGCCCAGCGACAGGGCGGCGCCCATCGACAAAGCCACCGCCAGCCATACACTGCGGAAGGGAGAGGGAACGGAGGAAGGGGCGGGTTGGCTTGGCACAGACATAAGCGGATCATTCTCATACAGCCACGCCATGGCTGCAGACCGCCTGCGGGCAAACCACCAGGCAGCCGGGGTAGCACAAAACCGGAGCCCTTGTTGACGCCAGTGTGCTGCACGTTTTGCGTTGCAGCATTAAGCTTTGGGGCTGCTTTTATTGCACGAACCTTTTCAGGATGTTCCCCATGACCTCATTGTTTGAACCCACCCGCGCGGGCGACCTCCAGCTGACCAACCGCATTGCCATGGCGCCGCTCACGCGCAACCGCTCGCCCGAGGCCATCCCCACCGATCTCGTCGCCACCTACTACGCGCAGCGCGCCAGCGCCGGGCTCATCATCTCCGAGGCCACCGCCATCAGCCCCCAGGGCCAGGGTTATGCCGATGTGCCCGGCCTGTACGGCACCGAGCAACTCGACGGCTGGAAAAAAGTGACCCACGCCGTGCACGCGGCGGGTGGCAAGATCGTGGTGCAGCTGTGGCATGTGGGCCGTGTGTCGCACACCGACTTGCAGCCGGGCAATGCCCACCCCGTGGCTCCCTCGGCCATCCGCGCCCACACCAAGACCGTGCTGATCAAAGACGGCGTGCCCACGTTCACCGAGACCTCACAGCCCCGCGCACTCGATGCCGAAGAAATCCCCGGCATCGTGCAGGACTACCGCCACGCGGCCCGCAACGCCATTGCAGCGGGCTTTGACGGCGTCGAGATCCACGCCGCCAATGGCTATCTGATCGACCAATTCCTCAAGACCGGCGCCAACCAGCGCACCGACGATTACGGCGGCAGCATCACCAACCGCGCCCGCCTGCTGCTGGAGGTGACCCGCGCCATCGTGGAAGAAATAGGTGGTGGCCGCACCGGCATCCGCCTGTCACCCGTCACGCCCGCCAACGACATCGTGGACGCAGCGCCCCAACCGCTGTTTGACTACGTGGCCCGCGAACTCGGCGCATTGGGCCTGGCCTACGTGCACATCATCGAAGGCGCTACCGGCGGCCCGCGCGAAGTGGAGGGACGCCCGTTTGACTACGCTGCGCTCAAGGCTGCGTACCGCGCAGCAGGCGGACAAGGTGCCTGGATGGTCAACAACGCCTACACGCGCGAACTGGCCGACGCCGCCCTGGCGAACGGCGCCGACATCGTGGCCTTTGGCCGCCCGTTCATCGCCAACCCCGACCTGGTGGCGCGCCTGAAAGCCAACGCAACGCTCAACGAAGTGAACCGGGCAACGCTGTACGGCGGTGGTGCCGAGGGCTACACGGACTACCCCGCCCTGACAGCGGGCTAAACAAAGCGGGCTGAACAAAACCCCTGTCCACCCGCCTCAAAGCCGCGCCACAGCGGCTGATGCGGATACCGGCGCGGCCCTGACCAGGGCCGTCGCGCTGGGGGTTGTTACCCCAAACCGATGGGGCTGGGTGCCCGCATCACGATGCGGGTAAACAAGCGGTCATAGGCGGCATCGCGTGGCTTGCCTTGGGCCAGCGGATTGGTATTGCTGGCAAAAGCTGCGTCCATGGCCGCCCAGTCGCCCTCCTCCAGGTGCTGCTGGGCAGCCGGAATCACCACGGTTTCTTCCACGCGCATGTGCTCCAGGTAAAAGCGGATATAGCGCTCCAGCGCCTGCGCAAACGCCTCACGGCGTGCATCCCCCATCAGCTCCCAGCCCAACAGCAGGTGCTGCAACTCGCGCACGGCGGCTTCGCCGCCTTCGTGGTCACGCTCCAGTTGCGCAATGGCCTCGGCCGCCTCGGGTGAGCGCGCCGCCACCTTGGGAAAGAGCCACTGAGACTCCTTGGGATGGTGCTGCCGTTCCGGGAACTCATCGATGTAGAACAACATCGCCCGCATCACGTCGAAAAACGCGGCAGGTTCATCGCCCGGGCCCTGATCAAGCATCAGGCGCAGCGAGTGCAACACCGCTGCCAGCGACGCATGCTCCTCGCGAATGGTTCGCAGACTGATCGACGGCATGGCGCTCTCCCCAGGTTAGACAGGGCTCAAGGGTGCCACGCAGGCCCAGGCCGGCCCATGACGCAGGTCAATAAACACCACCGAAGGGTGGCCTGCGCGCAGGCGCGCACCGCCCCCCAAAAAAAAGGCCCTGCAAGCCAAACTTGCAGGGCATCGGAGGGGCGCCACTCCCGCAGAAGCCACACAGGGCGGCGGCGGGTAGCGTGCGGGCGAAATCAGCGGGCCAGCCGGGCCTGTGCAGGGCCCGAGGCCAGCACCTGCGGCGCATGGCGAGGCGCAGCCACGCCGCTGCCATGGCTTTGGTCGTGGCCATGCCCCATGGCATCCGCCAGGCGAAACTGCTGCACCACCTGCGACAGGCGCGCCGCCTGCTCGCGCAGCGAATCGGCCGCGGCGGCGGACTCTTCCACCAGCGCCGCGTTCTGCTGCGTCATGCGGTCGATCTCGCCCACCGACTGGTTCACCTGGCCAATGCCGGCCGACTGCTCGGACGCCGCAGCCGTGATCTCGCCAATGATGTCACCCACGCGTTGCACGCTGCTCACGATGTCCTTCATGGCCGTGCCCGCGTCTTCCACATGGCGCACGCCGCCGTCCACCGCCGTCACACTGCTCTGGATCAGCCCCTTGATGTCGCTGGCCGCTGCGGCCGAGCGTTGCGCCAGGCTGCGCACTTCACTGGCCACCACGGCAAAACCACGGCCTTGCTCGCCAGCGCGGGCGGCTTCCACCGCCGCGTTGAGTGCCAGGATGTTGGTCTGGAAGGCAATGGAATCGATCAGGCCGATGATGTCGCCGATCTTGCGGCTGGAGGTCGAGATCTCGTGCATGCTGGCCACAGCCTGCTCCACCACCGACCCCCCGCGGGTGGCGGTGCTGGAGGCCGACGCAGCGAGCTGGTTCGCCATCTGCGACGACGACGCGGTCTGCTGCACGGTGGAGGTGAGCTGGGTCAGCGAGGACACGGCCTCCTGGGCATTGCTGGCAGTCTGCTCGGTGCGCTGCGACAAATCCTGGTTGCCAGTGGCGATCTCCTGGCTGGCCGTGGCAATGTTGCCGCTGGCATCACGCACCTGCGCCACCAGCGCACCCAGGCCCTGCTGCATGTCGCGCAATGCGCGCTGCAGGTCGGCCACTTCATCTTTGCCCTCGGCCGAAATATGCTGCGACAGGTCGCCCCCCGCAATGGCCTGCGCCATCTTGCGGGCATCTTCCAGCGGACGGCAAATAGAGTTCATGTTCATCAGCGTGGTGGGCACCACCACCACCACCGTGATCAGCACGGCCAGCACAAACAGCCACTTGGTCTGGCTCGACACTTCGCCTTGGTCGGCGACAGACTGCGTGACCTCATTGCGCAGCACCACATCGAGTTCGCCCATCAATTTGTCGGCCTGGTCGAACTCGGCCACGGCCTTGCCGCTCATGCGGTTGGCAATGGTGGCGGTGTCATAGCCGCTGGCCTCCAGCTGGCGTGCCACATGGGCGAAAAGGTCCTTGTAGCTATCGAGCTTGGTGATGATTTTGCGCACCACCACGTTGTCTCCGTCCTCGGCGCCTTCCAGAAATTTGCCCGCAATCTTCTTGGCTTTCTCGTGGCTGGCCAGCCACTTGCCGTAGGCCGCTTTCACGGCCTCGGGCTTTTCGTAGCCGATGATCATGTCCTTCTCATACTGGCGGATGGCCCCCATCTCGCCCCGCAACTCGGCCATGTTGCTCACCTTGGCGAACGAGTTGTCCATGAAGTTCTGGCTCATGTCGTGAATGCGGAACATGCCCAGCATGCCTGCACCGCCCAGCAGGCCCAACAGGCCCAGAACCACCGCAATGGCGCCCAGCATTCGAAAACGTATGGTGAACTGCCGCATGAGCGAGAAAAGATTCATGATCTGTCGTCCTTGATATGGGGGTGGTACGCGCCGGACCTTCAGTCCGCTGGGGTCCACGATCTGCAACAAAACGTTGCAGTTTGCCAGACATACGTAACACGGTCGTACGTGTTTATCACATGCGCCACCGCTTGAGTAGCAGGGCATTCGCCATCACGCTGACCGAGCTGAGCGCCATGGCCCCGCCTGCCACCACCGGGCTCAGGTAGCCCAGCGCCGCCAGCGGGATACCCGCCACGTTGTACGCAAAGGCCCAGAACAGGTTCTGGCGGATCTTCATCACCGTGCGCCGCGAAATATCCAGCGCTGCCGCCACCAGCATCGGGTCGCCGCGCATCAGCGTGATGCCGGCAGCGTGCATGGCCACATCCGTGCCATTGCCCATGGCCATGCCCACATCAGCGGCGGCCAGCGCCGGGGCATCGTTAACGCCGTCGCCCACCATCGCCACATGATGGCGCTTTCCATCCGCACCCTGTTGCAACGCCACCACCTTGGCGGCCTTGTCGCCTGGCAACACCTCGGCCATCACCTCGCCCGCGTCCGGGTCCAATCCCAGGCGCCGGGCCATGGCCTCGGCCGCGCCCCGGTTGTCGCCCGAGATCATCACGGTGCGAATGCCACGCGCCTTCAGCGCCGCCAGCGCCTCGCGTGCGCCGGGCTTGGGTTCGTCCCCAAAGGCCATCAAGGCCCGCAAGACATGGTGAGCCCCCACGCTCGGCACTAGCGTGTCCTCGCTGCCCCCCAAGGGGGCGTTCGCGGCTTCGGGCGGCCGTGCGCCGCTCAACAACCCTTCGGTCACGCGCTGGGCCACCGCCGACACGGTGGCTCCCTCGTTCTGCAACTGTTGTGCCCGCGCCGCCAGCGCCCCCAGGTCCACCCCCAGCTCCTGCATCCAGCGCAGGCTGCCCACCAGATAGCTCTGGCCATCCACCTCGCCCTCGGTGCCGCGCCCGGGTACGGCGCGCACATCCTGTGCAGTGACCACGCTGATCTGCCGCTCACCCGCAGCCGCCACCACGGCACGCGCCAGCGGATGTTCGCTGCCGCTTTGCACCGCAGCCACCGCAGCCATCACGGCCGCCTCGTCCAGGCCGGGCACCACATCAAACGCAGTCAGGCGGGGCTGTCCCACGGTCAGCGTGCCAGTCTTGTCAAAGGCCACCACATCCACCTTGTGGGCCAGCTCCAGCGCCTGCACATCCTTGATCAAAATGCCGTTTTTCGCAGCCACCCCGGTGCCCGCCATGATGGCAGCGGGTGTCGCCAGCCCCAGCGCACAGGGGCAGGCAATCACCATCACGGCCACGGCGTGGATCAGCGCAGCCTCTATGCCCACGCCCGCCCACAACCAGCCCAACAGCGTCACCACCGCCACCACCAGCACCACCGGCACAAAAATGGCCGATACCTGATCCACCAGCCGCTGGATGGGCGCCTTGGCCGCCTGGGCGTCCTCCACCAGCCGGATGATCTGGGCCAGCACCGTCTCGGCCCCCACGGCCGTCACCGCCATCACGATGCGGCCGTCGCCATTGATCGAGCCACCCGTCAGGGCCGCGCCCACATCACGGGCCACCGGCAGCGGCTCACCGGTCAGCATGGATTCATCCACTTGCGTGTGGCCCTCGTGCACCGTGCCATCCACGGGAATGCGCTCGCCGGGCCGTACCACCAGTTGGTCGCCCACCAGCACCTCAGCCACGGGCACATCCACCTCGCCGTCTTTGCCCAGCAGGTGCACCACATCCGGCCGCAGCGCGTGCAGCGCACGAATGGCCGCCGTGGTTTGCCGCTTGGCGCGCGCCTCCAGCCACTTGCCCAACAACACCAGCGTGACGACCACGGCCGACGCCTCGAAGTACAGATGCGGCACATGGCCCGGATGGTCGGTGGGGGCCGTGAGCCACAGCCACATCGACAAGCCCCAGCCCGCGCTGGTGCCCATGGACACCAGCAAATCCATGTTGCCCGACAGCGCCTTGGCCGCATGCCATCCTGCCTTGTAAAACCGCGCGCCCAGAATGAACTGCACCGGCGTGGCCAGCACAAACTGCACCCAGGCGGGCAGCATCCAGTGCTGGCCGAACAGGTCACCCACCATGGGCAACACCAGCGGCGCCGACAGCAGCAGGCCAATGCCCACGGGCCAAAAGCCCGCCCAGGGCGACAGATCCTCCGGCGCATCCTCCTGCCCCGCCGCTCGCGGCTCGTAGCCCGCGTTGCGCACCGCACGGCGCAGCAGCGCCTCCATGGCGGCGGCATCCGCGCCCACGCTGGTGGCAAAGGCAATGCGCGCAGACTCAGTCGCTAGGTTGACCGAGGCCTCCTGCACACCTGGCACCTTGCGCAGCGCACGCTCCACACGGCCCACACAGCTTGCGCAGGTCATGCCGGAAATACCCAGGTCCAGCGAGTGGGCTGTCTCTGGCGCAGTGATGGGGGTTGGGGTGGTGGTGGTGTTCATGGCGGGGATAGTGATCCTTGACGTGATGGCAAGGTCAAGCATTGATATTGATCAACCCTCACATCATGAGTGCCTTGGAGCCCATTTGACTCTGCCACGATGTCAAGCTTCATCATTCGTTTCGGTCAATACAACGGCCCTCTTGAAAACCAACCCAAGGACACTCGATGACAACCACCACCACATTCCAAGTTCAAGGCATGACTTGCGGCCACTGCGAACGCGCCGTCACCCAGGCCGTGCAACAGATCGACCCCAACGCCCAGGTGCGCATCGACCGCGCCAGTGGCAAGGTGGACGTGGACAGCACCGCACCGCGCGAGGACTTGGCCGCCGCCATCGCCGAAGAAGGCTACACCGTCGCGGCTTGATGCGGGTATGCATTCAAAAATCTCAACCCGTTCACGCTGAGCCCGTCGAAGCGCCGCGCGAGGCTGCGACAAGCTCAGCCCGAACGGTTGTGATGGATGAACGCGAACAGACACTGCCCCCACCATGACCACGCCAACGCCCCAGCACGTACGCACCCCGCCCCCACACCTGGCAAACCAGCAGTGCCCCGCGCCGTCTCCTGGCCCGTGCCCATCGGCATCGCCGCCCAGCGCGCGGGCATCTCGGCGCGCATGGTGCGGCACTACGAATCGCTGGGCCTTGTCAAAGGCGTGGGCCGCACCGACAGCGGTTACCGCCAGTACACCGAGGCCGATGTGCACGCCCTGCAATTCATCCGCCGCAGCCGCGACCTCGGTTTTTCGATGGAAGAAATCGCCGACCTGCTGGGCCTGTGGCACGACCGCAGCCGCGCCAGCAGCCAGGTCAAACGCATCGCGCAGCAGCACATCGACGACCTGAGCGAACGCATCGCTTCCATGCAGGCCATGCAGCGCACGCTGCAAACCCTGGTGTCCTGCTGCCAGGGCAATGACCGGCCGGACTGCCCCATCCTGGACGACCTGGCGGCGGGACATGGTGAACCGGGCAGCAGCAGCCCAAAAAGGAAAACGCTACCAAATAAATAGCTGCCAGCGCTTATCCAAAAAGCGCTAGATGCCAAAAATACCAGGAACTTTCGCAACCCGACCCCCGGCGGCGCCCCATGGCAGACTCTCAGGCTCCCTTACAGCCCCCTACAGACTGCCCCCATGCTCACCGGTGACCTGCGCAACAAAGTCGATCAAGTCTGGAACGCCTTCTGGTCCGGCGGCATCGCCAACCCCATTGAAGTCATCGAGCAGATCACCTACCTGCTCTTTCTGCGCGCGCTCGACAGCGACCAGACCCGCGAAGACAACAAGGCCCTGCGCCTAAAGACCCAGCCGGTGCACCTCATCCCCACCGGCCAGGACGCGCAAGGCCGCCCGCACGACGACATGCGCTGGTCCCGCTTCAAGAACATGGCGCCCGCCGACATGTTCGACGTGCTCAGCAACCAGGTCTTCCCCTTCCTGCGCGGCCTGCAAATGTCGGGCGGCCCTGCGGCAGAGACCGCCTTCGCCCGCCACATGCGCGATGCGCGTTTCACCATCCCCACGCCTGGCCTGCTCGCCAAGGTGGTCGATTTGCTCGACACCATCCCCCTGGACGACCGCGACACCAAGGGCGACCTGTACGAATACATGCTCGGCAAGATCGCATCCGCCGGGCAAAACGGGCAATTCAGAACGCCCCGCCACCTCATCGATTTGATGGTGGCCCTGACGGCCCCCACACCGCAAGACACCATTTGCGACCCCGCCAGCGGCACCTGCGGCTTCTTGGTGGCCGCAGGCGAATACCTGCGCCGCACCTACCCCGACATGCTGCGCGTGCCCGCGCAAAACGCGCACTTCCACAACGGCATGTTCCACGGGTACGACTTTGACAACACCATGCTGCGCATCGGCAGCATGAACATGGTGCTGCACGGCGTAGAGCACCCCGCCATCGAATACCGCGACTCGCTCTCCGAAGGCGCCGCAGGCGACGCTGGTGCCTACAGCCTCATCCTGGCCAACCCACCGTTTGCTGGCAGCCTCGACCACGAGAGCACGGCCAAAGATTTGCAAAGCATCGTCAAAACCAAAAAGACCGAGCTACTCTTCCTCGCCCTGTTCCTGCGCCTGCTCAAAACCGGCGGCCGGGCGGCGGTGATCGTGCCCGACGGCGTGCTCTTTGGCAGCAGCAAGGCGCACAAAGAACTGCGCCGCAAGCTGGTGGAAGAGCAAAAGCTCGACGCCGTCATCAGCCTGCCCGGCGGTGTGTTCAAGCCCTACGCGGGCGTCAGCACCGCCATCCTGCTCTTCACCAAAACCATGAGCGGCGGCACAGACAACGTCTGGTTCTACGACATGCAGCAGGATGGCTGGAGCCTGGACGACAAACGCCAGCCCCTGCTGGATGCAAGCCTTTTAGGTCTGCAGCGCTTTGTGGACGGGCGCAACCAGCTATCAGAATCAGAGCATTCCAAGAACAACCTACCCGATGTGCTGGAGCGCTGGGGCCAGCGAAGCGGCACCGAACGCGACCGCCCCCGCACCGCCCAGAGCTTCTGCGTGCCTAAGGCCGACATCGAGGCCAATGGGTATGACCTGAGCATCAACCGGTACAAGGAGGTGGTGCATGAGCAGGTGCAGCACCGGGCGCCGGGGGAGATCTTGGCGGAGTTGCGAGAGTTGGAAGATGAGATTGCGCGGGGGATGGGGGTGTTGGAGGGGATGTTGAAGTGAATGCCGTAACAGCCCTTCTTGGAGACGTCACCATCTTGCAGGCGGGTATTGGATTTCCGCCAGCGCTACAGGGGCGCAGCAGTGGAGACTTCCCTTTTGCCAAAGTTGGAGATATCTCACGCTGCGGGAGATCCGACAGTTCAGTTCTTTCCACCGCAGATCACTATGTAAATCAAAGCGACGTTGAACAGCTTCGTGCCAAGCTTGTGCCCATAGGTAGTGTCTTATTTGCAAAAATTGGCGAAGCGATTCGGCAGAACCATCGCGTAGTTGCGGGCTGTCCTTTACTCATCGACAACAACGCAATGGCAGCGATCCCAAGTGACCGAATTGACAGCCGCTTTCTGTACCACTACCTAAAAACAGTTGACTTCTACGCTTTAGCACCGGCAACAACCGTGCCCGCTATGCGAAAAAGTGAGCTTGAAAAAATTCGCATTCCGCTTCCCAAAGCCGATGAACAACGCCGCATCGCCGCCATCCTCGACCAAGCCGAAACCCTCCGAACCCAACGCCGCACCGCCCTGGCCCTGCTCGACAGCCTCACCCAGTCTCTCTTTCTCGATATGTTTGGGGACCCGGTGGCGAATCACTTGAATTTGCCCAAGGCACCCTTGGGAAGTTTGATGAAATTGAGAAGCGGCAATTTTTTGCCCGCTTCACAAATGGCTGTCGATGGAGTGTTCCCCGTTTATGGGGGCAATGGCATCAATGGATCACACGATGCTTTCATGTTTGAAGAACCAAAAATTGTGATTGGACGTGTTGGTGCCTACTGTGGCTGTGTTCATGTGACAAAACCATGCAGCTGGATAACTGACAACGCGCTTTATTTAGACACCGTGAGTGACTCACTCCAGCCGGAATATCTGGCATTTGCTCTCAACGAGGCTCGGTTGAATCAGTACGCGAGCCAATCTGGTCAGCCGCTTATTTCTGGCGCTCGAATTGCTCCCATATCGCTTCTCGTCCCCCCGCTCCCCTCCAACAAACCTTCGCCACCCGCATCGCCTCCATCGAAGCCCTCAAAGCCACCCACCGCCACGCCCTGGCCGCGCTGGATGCGCTGTTTGTCTCGCTGCAGCAGCGGGCGTTTACAGGGGCGTTGTGATACAAGTTTCCCCTTGCACCCAGGAGCCCCCGCCATGCGCCCATCCACTGCTCTGCACACCCACCGCGACGCCATTCGCGCCATTGCCCTGAGCCACCGCGTGACCAACGTGCGCGTGTTCGGCTCGGTGGTGCACGGCGATGACACGGACGAAAGCGACCTGGACATTCTGGTGGAGCCCACGCCCGAAACCACGCTCATGGACATTGCCAAGATCCAGCTCGAACTGGGGCAGCTGCTGGGCATCCCCGTAGACGTGCTCACCCCCAAAGGCCTGCCCGCCAAGTTCCGCGACCAGGTCATCGCCCAGGCGCAGGCGCTGTGAGCAAGGCAGACGCACTGCGGGTGCCCGACTACCTGGCCCACATCGTGGAGGCCATCGACCGCATTCACCGGTATGTAGGCGGCATGGCCGAGGCCACCTTCCTGGCCGACGAAAAAACGCAAGACGCCGTGGTGCGCAACTTCGAGATCCTGGGCGAAGCCGCCCACAACATCGAGAAGCTGCACCCCGCCTTTGCAGCACGCCACGCCCAGGTGCCATGGGCGCTGATGTACACCATGCGCAACCGCGTGGCGCATGGGTACTTCAAGGTGGACTACGCGCTGGTGTGGAACACGATTCACGCGGATTTGCCGGAGTTGCGTGCGCTGGTGGGTGCACTGCTGACGGACGGTGCCGCAACATGATTTTTGTCACCGGCCGCAGAGCCTCCATCGAAGCCCCCACCGCCGCGCCCTGGCCGCGCTGGATGCGCTGTTTGCCTCGCTGCAGCAGCGGGCATTTGCGGGGCGGTTGTGAAGAACGACCACGACCTGGGGTAAAGAGAAAATCCCTGAATTTCCCAATGGATTCAATGACTTAGCCGGTGGTGCCCTCATCCGTGAGGGCACCAAAGCTTGGCCTTTTTAGTGTTGGGCGGGGACAGCAGCAGGCGAAACACGCCCAGCGCTCCGGACGAGCAATCGGCACCTCCATCAAGTACCCGTCAAACAAGCAAACTTTGCTAACTTGTTGTCAATAAAGGGAATTTTTGAAACCAGCGCTTCAGAAGCGCCTTTCCATCAAGTACCCATCAAACAAATCAGGCCCAGTGCGGCACATAGCGGCGCAGCTTGGGCGCCGCAGCTTCATCCTCCAGGCGGATAACACCAGCCGCCAGCGCATCCTTGAGCAGCCGAGAGGCTATGGCGCTGTTTTTGGGGTCAATACCAAAGCGCTGACGCAGCGTGGTGTTGTTCATGTACTCGCGCTGCACGTAGCGCAGGCAAGCGTGCAGGTACACAGCGCGCACCCGGTCCTCGCGATCCATGCCCGCCAGGGGGCGCGGGGCAAACAGGGTGGCGCGGGTGGATTCGCCCACCACGTCAAACGCAGGGGCTGGGAGCTGGTACAGCTCGGCTTCGGCCACCACCTTGTCAACACCACTGCCACGCTCCTCACAAATACCCACCAATCGCATGATGGAGGCCAGGCTCTCATTGCGCGACCGGGGCGGGTGATCCAGCATGCGGTGGGGCTCCATGAGCGGCTTGCCGGGGTTGGTGATTTCCATCCGGTCATCAAAGATTTCGACCATGGGGCCGCTGCCTGTCACGCTCAGGTCTTGATGGATCAGTGCGTTGGCCACCAGTTCACGAATGGCCAATTCGGGGTACATGCGCACCGATCTGCGCAATGCCTGCCCAATCACCTCATTGATGGGCAGCAGATTGTTCACGAATCCCACCAACCCTTCAAAGCCCGCCGCGTAGCCGCGCATGCCTTCTTGCTCGCGCAGGGTTTTGACGCGCCCGGTCCCTTCGTAAACCACCACGCGCACGGCCTTGCGTTGCAGGCGCGGAAAGTCAGCTAACCGCTTGGCAAATAGCAATGCCCCCAAGTTGAAGATGCGCCAATGGCCCCCACCCATCGGTTCAATCATGCGATGTGCCTGCAACCCGGCCAGCATGCCATCGCGATGATTGGGGACCGGCTTGTCCAGCAGCTCAAAAAACGCCGGGTAGTCGATGAGTTTCAAGACCTCATCGGCGCCGAGTTTCTCGGCGGCAGCCAACATTTCGAAGGGAGTGGCGTCCAACATCCGCCATAGCGTGCGCTCTTTTTCAGGAAAGTCTTTGAGCGGCTTCTTGTAAGAGCCAACCCGGATGTACTCCGCCCCTTGAAACTTCACCGGGTGCCGAAACGCAGAATCAATCTCCAGCAAAACGACCGAACGCCCGTCGATCTCAATGCGGTGAAAATGAAAGCCGATACGCGGGCTCAACAGGCGCAACAACCAGCTTTCCAGCTCTTCGTTACCTTGCCGAACAGTTCGCGGGTCAAAACTCGTACCCACAATGGCGTGCCCCTGGTCGGCAACGCCCCAAAGCATGTACGCATGGGCCCTGCCTTCCAAAGCAGCACTGTTGGCCAGTGCAGAGATGTACTCGCCAATGTCTTGCGGGTCGGCCTTGTTTTCCTTGAACTCCAGCCAGCCCGTTTCAGATGGCATGGCCGCAAACTCAAGTACCAAACTGCGCAAGTAATTTTGGTCTCGCAAGTTCATCTCTCTTCACAGTTTCCAGATTGCATATTCGGTCGCCAATTCTTGAGATGGGACCACAGCGCAGTATCGCAGCAGCCTGCATGAAACCGACACAAGCACTGAGCGTTGTCACCGGGTGAGCCTTCGCAACAAAAAAACTACCCATGGCTTGTGAAGCAAGCCCATCACTTAAAGTGTCCTCATAAGAGCAAAAGCGACCAAAAAAGCTGATTCGGTGTTGAGATTGCTCTTATAGGGACAAAAATGAACCTCACGCCTACCAACTCTGCCCAACTGGCCCAAGCCCTTGCCACTGAACGCAAGCGCCAAGGCATGACACGTTCACAAACAGCCGCCGTGTGCAATGTCAGCCCGTCGTTCATTCGTGATGCAGAGAGCCACCCAGAAAGTTGTTCGCTGCAAAAATTGGTTTTGCTGGTGTGCGGGCTGGGGTTGACGCTGAACATCGAGGGTTGGTCTAAACCACCCGCAAACAACGAACAGGGAGAGAGTGCATGAGCACAGCGCCATCCAACTTCGCCTTCCTGCAACCTGACTGGCCCGACCTGCTGGCCGAAGCCCGCCGTGCCGAGGGCGCTGCCCACGCCGACCCACGTACCGCCTGCTTTTACGCCCGCCGCACGCTGGAGCTGGCCGTGGCCTGGCTGTACCAAGCCGAAGGCGGCCGGGGCGGCTGCTTGCGCATGCCCTACAAGGCGGATTTGTCGGCGTTTTTGTTTGAGCCCAGCTTTCAGCAACTGGTGGGCAATGCTGTGCACGCCAAGATGGATGTGATTCGCCGCCTGGGCAACCAGGCCGTGCACCACACCCGCCCGGTGCCGCCGCAAGATGCACTGGCCGCGCTGCGTGAGCTGTTCCATGTGGCCTTCTGGCTGGCGCAGCACTATGCGCGCCGCGTAGCAGACCGGCCTGCTGCGGCGCTGCAATTCCGTGCCGACCTACTGCCCCGGCCTGCCGCCACCGAC
The DNA here is from genome assembly GCF_002797445.1 of Acidovorax sp. 69. NCBI lineage: Bacteria > Pseudomonadati > Pseudomonadota > Betaproteobacteria > Burkholderiales > Comamonadaceae > Acidovorax > Acidovorax sp. 69. The sequence goes on from NZ_PGEP01000001.1 coordinate 71,115, forward strand.
ACGGCCCAGGAGCAAGCCGCCAGCCGTGCCGCACAGGCCGCCGCACAAGAGGCGCTGGCCAAGCAGGCCCAAGCCCTGGCCGAGCGGGACGCCGCGCTGCGCGAGGCCGCCGCCCGCCATGCAGAACTGGACGCCGAACTGGCCCGCTACCGCGCCGAGATTGCCGCCGCCAAGGCCGTCAATGCGGCGCAGCCCACACAAGCGCACGACTACAACGAAGCCGCCACGCGCGACCTGTTCATCGACCTGCTGCTGAAAGAAGCCGGCTGGGCGCTGGACCTGCCGCGGGACCGCGAGTTTGAAGTGCAGGGCATGCCCAACCATCAGGCGAAGGGCTTTGTGGACTATGTGCTGTGGAGCGGCGAGGTGCCGCTGGCCATCGTGGAAGCCAAGCGCACCCGCCGCAGCGCCAAGGAGGGGGAGCAGCAGGCCCGCCTGTATGCCGATTGCCTGGAGAAAAGCACCGGCCACCGCCCCGTGATCTACGGCACCAACGGCTACGAGCACTGGATGTGGGACGACACCACCAGCCCGCCGCGCCCAGTGCAAGGCTTTCACACCAAGGATGAGCTGGAACTGATGGCCCAGCGCCGCACCACGCGCAAGCCGCTGGCAGGGTTGCCCATCGCGGCGGGCATTGTGGAGCGCCACTACCAGCAGCGCGCCATCCGCCGCATTGCCGAAACCTTTGAGCGCGACCAGCACCGCAAAGCGCTGGTGGTGATGGCCACGGGCGCAGGCAAAACCCGCACAGTGATTGCGCTGGTCGATTTGCTCATGCGCGCGGGCTGGGCAAAGCGCGTGCTGTTTTTGGCCGACCGCGTGGCGCTGGTGAACCAAGCGGTGAACGCCTTCAAGACCCACCTGCCCGACGCCGCCCCCGTGAACCTGGTGACAGACCGCGCCACAGAGGGGCGGGTGTACGTATCGACCTACCCCACGATGATGGGGCTCATCAACGAGAGCGCCAATTCAGGCACAGGCGGCAAACGCCGCTTTGGCGTGGGGCACTTTGACCTGATCGTGGTGGACGAGGCGCACCGCTCCATCTACCAAAAGTACCGCGCCATCTTCAGCTACTTCGACGCCCTGCTGGTGGGACTGACGGCCACGCCCAAGGACGAGATCGACCGCAACACCTACAGCCTGTTTGGTCTGGAAAGCGGTGTGCCCACCGACGCCTACGGGCTGGACGACGCGATTTCCGAGGGCTACCTGGCACCGCCCCGGGCCATCTCCGTGCCGCTGAAATTCCAGCGCCAAGGCATTCGCTACAACGAGCTGAGCGACGATGAAAAAGACCAGTGGGACGCGCTGGAGTGGGACGAGGAAGGCGGCGAAGCGCCCGACGAGGTGAGCGCCGAGGCGGTGAACCAGTGGCTGTTCAACACCGACACGGTGGACAAAATGCTGGCCCTGCTGAGGGAGCGCGGCCACAAGGTGGCGGGCGGCGACCGGCTGGGCAAGACCATCGTTTTTGCCAAGAACCAGAAACACGCCGAGTTCATTCAGGAACGCTTCGATATCAACTACCCGGAATACCGGGGCGAATTTGCGCGCACCATCACCTTCAAGACGGAATACGCGCAGTCGGTGATCGACGACTTTGCACAAAAAGACCGGGCACCGCACATTGCCATTTCGGTGGACATGCTGGACACGGGCATCGACGTGCCCGAGGTGGTGAACCTGGTGTTCTTCAAAATCGTGCGCTCCAAGACCAAGTTCTGGCAGATGGTGGGGCGCGGCACGCGGCTGTGCAAAGAGCTGTATGGGCCGGGGCAGGACAAGAAGGATTTCTTCATCTTCGACTTCTGCCAAAACCTGGAGTTCTTCAGCCAGGATCTGGAGTCCAGCGAAGGCGCGCTGGCACAACCGCTGTCGCAGCGGCTGTTCAATGCGCGGCTGGAGCTGATCGAAGTGCTCGACAAGCGTTTGGCCAGCAACGGCGTGGCCGATGAAGCGCAGCAGTCACCCGTGCTGACCGAAACGATCATTCGCCACGACACCGCAGCGCTGCTGCACAGCATGGTGGCGGGCATGTCGCTGGATAACTTTGTGGTGCGCCCGCAGCGCCGCTGGGTGGAGGCCTGGGCGCAGCCTGATGCCTGGAAACGCCCCACATCGGAACAACTGACCGACGTGGCCACGCACCTGTCAGGTCTGCCCACAGCGGTGCGTGATGACGACGAAGACGCCAAACGCTTCGACGCGCTGATGCTGGGCACCCAACTGGCCCTGTTGCGCACCGAGCCCGCCTTGGCCCGCCTGCAAGCCAAGGTGCAGCAACTGGCCCACAGCCTGCTGGAGCTGGCCAATGTGCCCAGCGTGCGCGAACACCTGCTGCTGATCGAGGCCGTGGCGGGCGACGAGTGGTGGCAGGACGTGACCCTGCCCATGCTGGAGCAGGCACGGCGCAAGCTGCGCAACCTTATCAAGCTCATTGAAAAATCTGGCCGCACGGTGGTCTATACCGATTTTGAAGACGCTATTGGCGAGACAACCGAGGTGGACCTGCCCCTGGTCGCCAGCGCGGTGGACTTCGAGCGTTTTCGCGCCAAGGCCAAGGTGTTCTTGCGTGCTCACGAAGACCGGCTGGCGCTGCACAAGCTGCGCCGCAACCAGCCCCTGACCGCCGCCGACCTGCAGGAACTCGAAGCCCTGCTGCATGAAGCGGGTGGCACCGACAGCGACATCCAGCGAGCCCGCACGCTGCACACCAGCCTGTCGGTGTTTGTGCGCTCCCTGGTCGGGCTGGACCGCGAATCGGCCATGGCAGCATTTGCCCATCTGATTGCAACAGGCACCGCCAGCGCCAGCCAGCTGCAGTTCGTTGAAGAAATCGTGCAACACCTGACCGAACACGGCGCCATGCCCGCGGCGCGCTTGTATGAGTCACCGTTCACCGACATCCATTCCGAGGGACCGGACGGCGTGTTTGACGGGAACAAGGTTGAGCAACTGTTCCAGGCGCTGCATGGGTTTGAGTTGCAGCAAGCCACAGCCTAAGAACAACCAACAAAAACTATCAAATCAGTAGCTACCAGCGCTTATTCAATAAGCGTTAGAGGCCAATTTAGCTTGAAGTTTTGCCTAAAGAGGCCGATCAGCCTCCGCGAGACCGTACAGCGGTCTTGACTTTGCCGCTCGCCGCCCTGCGTTTGGGGACAGGCACAGTTGCCGCCTTGAGCGAAATGTCATCCGCGGAGCGCCGCAGCACCCCCCCACACAGCGTCGCAATACACTGCTGCGCCACCTGCTCGGGGCTGTATTCGCCGACCGGCTGGTACCAGCGGCCAATCCAGCTCAGCGCGCCCGCGATCACAAACGCGGTCATCTTCGGATCACACGGCTGTAGCGACCCTTCCTCGACCCCCTCGGCCACTAGGCGACGGAACTCCTGGTCGATGGCGGCCTTGAGGCGGCGCAGTTCCTTGCGGCTTTCGGGCGGCAACTGCTCGTCGCCGACGCGGATCAGGCACATGCCAAAGTCCTGCGTCACGATGCGCGCATACACCTGCATGCAGGTCATGAGCTGGTCGATGGCCTTGCCGCCCGCTGCGCGCGAGGCGTCGATGCCGTCGAGCATCATCGTGAGCCCCTTGCTCACGCACTGCAACAGGATCTCGTCCTTGTTCTTCACGTAGTAGTACAGCGTGGGCTTGGTCACGTTCAAGCGCGCGGCGATGTCGTCGAGCGAGGTGGCGTGAAAACCGCGTTCGTTGAACAACTGGGCCGCCGCCTGCAGCACCGCGTTGCGCTTGGCTTCGCGCTGGCGCTCGCGCAGCGATACCGGCGCCCAAGGCGATGCGGCGGGTTGCCCAGACACCGGCTGCGTCGGGGGTCCAGATGGCTTGGGCGCAGCCGGGGCAATGCTGCGGCGGGATGCCGCTTTGGCAGTGGGCATGGGTGGCGATTCCTCGGGAAAGTACGGATGCTGAATGCGGTGGCGGCTTCCAGAATCTACTCGCGAGTAAACAGTTTACGCACAAGTAGGGAATTTCTGCAGAGTCTGCAGAACCTTTCTGGTCAGCACAAACCCGCATTAGAAAGCCAATGGAGACAACCCTTTCCGGCACCCCTGCTTCCACGCCCCTGCTCCAGGTGCAGGGCGTCACCCTGGCGTTTGGTGGCGTGAAGGCGCTCACGGGCGTGGGGTTTGATGTACAGGCCGGCTCCATCACCGCCGTGATCGGGCCCAACGGCGCGGGCAAGACCTCGCTGTTCAACACCATCTCGGGCTTTTACCGGCCCAGCCAGGGCTCCATTCGGTTCCAAGGCCAAGACATCACCCGCATCCCTGCACCGCAGCGCGCCAAGCTGGGCCTGGGCCGCAGCTTTCAGAACATCGCACTGTTTCGCGGCATGACGGTGCTCGACAACATCAAGCTCGGCCGCCACGCGCACCTGAAGACCAACGTGCTCGACGCCCTGTTCTACCTGGGCCGCGCGCGCCGTGAGGAGGCTGAACTGCGCCGAGATATTGAAGAGCGCATCATCGACTTCCTCGAAATCGACCACATCCGCCATGCGCCCGTCTCGGCCCTGCCGTACGGCCTGCAAAAGCGCGTGGAGATGGCCCGCGCCCTGGCCATGCAGCCCCAGATATTGATGCTGGATGAGCCCGTGGCCGGCATGAACCGCGAGGAGACGGAAGACATGGCGCGCTTCATCCTCGACGTGCGCGAGGAATGGGGCGTGACCGTGCTGATGGTCGAACACGACATGGGCATGGTGATGGACCTGTCGGACCACGTGGTGGTACTCAACTTCGGCCAGGTCATCGCCCAGGGCACACCCGCCCAGGTGCAGGCCAATCCCGAGGTGATCCGCGCCTACCTGGGCGCGGGCGATGTCGGCGACTTGCGCGCCAGACTGCGGGCGGGCGCACCGCAAGCCGACGCGCAGGGAGCCGCATGATGGACTGGGCCTACCTGTTTGAAATCAGCCTCACCGGCATCGCGGGCGGCGGGCTTTACGCACTGGCGGCCCTCGCGTTCGTGATGGTCTACAAGGCCACGCGTGTCGTGAACATCGCCATCGGCGAAATGCTCATGGTGGGCGCCTACCTGTTCTTCACCTTCTCCGCCACGTTTGCGTTGCCGCTGTGGCTGGCGATACCGGCGGCGGTGCTGGGCTCTGGCCTGCTGGGCGCGGTGATCGAACGCACCATGATCCGCCCGCTGCTGGGCGAGCCGCCGATCTCCGTTTTCATGGTCACCGTGGGCCTGGCCTCGGTGCTGGTGGGCCTGGTCGAGATGATCTGGACGGCCGACCAGCGGCGACTGCCCGACTTCATGCCCAGCAAGCCCATCCTGATTGGCGACGCCTTCCTCGCGCCCAAGGTGTTCTGGGGCGCGGCGATTGCGGTGGTGTTCATCGCGGCCGTGCTGCTGGTGTTCCGCTTCTGGCGCGGTGGCGTGGCACTGCGCGCCACTGCCAGCGACCAGGCGGCGGCGTATTCCGTCGGCATCAACGTGCCGCGCGTGTTCTCGCTGGCCTGGGTGGCCTCGGCCATGCTGGCTGCCATCTCCGGGATCATCGTGGGTTCGATTGGCGGCATCTCGTCCAGCATGGGCGTGTTTGGCCTGTCGGTGCTGGTGGTGGTCATTGTGGGCGGGCTCGACAGCGTGCTCGGCGCGCTCATCGGCGGCATCCTGATCGGCCTTATTGAGGCGCTGGCCGGGGCCTTTCTGGGCGGCGAATACAAGCTGCTGGCCACCTTCATCGTGCTGGTGGCCGTGCTGCTGGTGCGCCCCTACGGCCTGTTCGGCACCCATGAGATAGAGAGACTCTGATGCGCATCGGAACCCTCAAGGAAACCTACACCGCCGACGCGGCGCTGTTCGACTCGCGCACGCAAAAAGTGTGGCTGGCCGTGGGCGCAGCGCTGCTGGTGCTATTCCCCTTCATGGCCAGCGACTACTGGCTGTACCTGGCCTGCCTCGTCAGCATCAACGTGGCCAGCGCCACAGGGCTCAACATCCTCACGGGCTACACCGGGCTGGTCAGCCTGGGGCAGGCCGCCTTCATGGGCCTGGGCGCGTACACGGTGGCGGTGCTGGAGACACGCCTGGGCACGCCCTTCTTGCTGAACCTGCTGGCGGGCGGCCTCGTCGCCATGGTGGGTGGGCTCATCGTGGGCATTCCGTCGCTGCGCGTCAAAGGCTTGTACCTGGCCATTGCCACCATTGCCGCGTCATTCATTGCGCACTTCATCTTTGCCAACTGGAAGTTCACGGGTGGCACCGGTGGCCTGAGCGTGCCGCCCGCCAAGCTGTTCGGCATGCCGCTAGAGACGTCGTTTCGCCTGTACTGGCTGATCGTGCCCGTCACCCTCCTGATGCTGATGGGCGCGGCCAACCTGTTTCGCACGCGTGTGGGCCGCGCCTTCATCGCCATCCGCGACCGCGACATCTCGGCCGAGGTGCTGGGCATTCCACTGCTGCGCTACAAGCTGCTGTCGTTTGGCCTGTCGTCGTTTTATGCCGGTGTGGCGGGCGGCTTGTGGGCCTACTTCTTTCGCGTGGTCACGCCCGAGAGCTTCCCGCTGCAGATGTCCATCTTCTTCCTCGCGGCCATCATCGTCGGCGGCATGGGCTCCATCCTGGGCGGCATCCTGGGCGCGGTCTTCATGACCATGGTGCCCGAAGTGCTCAAGCTAATCGTCGACCTGCTGCCCGGCGGCAACGAGTTGACGGTGTTCCTCTCGCCCGTGCGCACCGTGATCTTCGGTCTGCTCATCATCGGTTTTCTCGTCTTCGAGCCCCACGGCCTGGCCGAAGTGTGGCGGCGCATCCGCCGTTTCTTCCATCTCTGGCCCTTCCGCAACTAAATCAATAGGAGACAACATGGACACACCACGCACTTCCATCCCACGCCGCCACCTGCTGCTGGGCGCCGCGGGCGCTGCCGCACTCGCCAGCCCCCTGTCGGTGCTGGCGCAGTCGGCCGACGAGATCGTCATCGGCGGCTCGATCCCGCTCACGGGCGTGTTTGCCTTTGCGGGCGTGGGCATCAACGCGGGCATGGGCGACTACGTGAAGATGGTCAATGACGCCGGGGGCATCAAGGGCCGCAAGCTCAAGTACGTGCCCGAAGACACGGGCTACAAGGTCGATGTGTCGGTGGCCGCGTACAAAAAAATCACCAGCCAGAACAAGGTCAACCTCTACTACGGCGACTCCACCGGTTTTGCCAAAACCATCAACCCCGAGCTGGACCGCGCGGGCACCACCTTGATGGCCGGCGCCTCGTTCGCCTCGGAGCTGAATGACCCCGTGAAGTACCCGAACCAGTTTCTGGTGGGACCCGACTACACCGAGATGTTTGGCATCTTGCTCAAGCACATCGCCAAGGAAAAGCCCGGTGCCAAGGTGGCGTTTGTGTACTCCGACTCCGAGTTCGGACGCGACCCCATCGACAAGAGCGAGGCTGCCGCCAAGGCGCTGGGCCTGTCGGTGCCGATCAAGATCATGACGCCCGCAGGCAGCGTGGACGTGTCGGGCGAAGTCATCAAGCTGCGCCGCGCCGCGCCCGACTACACCATCTTCCACGGCTACATCCTCGCGCCCATCCCCGAGTTCATCACCCAGGGCAAGCAGCAGGGAATGACCAGCAAGTGGATGGGCACGTTCTGGACCATGGACAGCTCCACCGTGATGAAGATGGGCGAGGCCGCCGACGGCTTCATGGGTGTGATGCCCTACCGCTACTACTACGACACCGAGAAGGCGCCGATGCTGGAGAAGATCCGCGCGCTGCGCCCGGAGTACCAGAGCACGGCCTACATCCAGGGCTTCCTCGCGGCCATGCTGTTCACCGAAGCGGCCAAGCGCACGCTGGACGCGGGCAAGCCGCTGGATGGCAAGAACCTGAAGGCCGCACTGAACAGCATCAAGGACTTCGACACCGGTGGCCTGATCGGCGTGCCGATCACCATCAGCGGCAACTCCATCCCTGTGGGCCGCGTCTACCGCGCAGACATGAAGGCGCAAAAGATGGTCGCAGCCTCGGACTGGATCAAGCTCTGACATTGCCTGCGCCATGACCCAGCACGCCCTGGCCAACGTCCTCGAAGTCAACAACATCGAGGTCATCTACAACAAGGTGGTGCAGGCCCTGCGCGGCCTGTCGCTGGTCGTGCCGCGTGGGCAAATCGTGGCGCTGCTGGGCAGCAATGGCGCCGGCAAGAGCACCACGCTCAAGGCGGTGTCGGGACTGCTCGGGCTGGAGGATGGCACCGTGGAAAGCGGGCGCATTCTGTTCAACGGACAACCCACCGCCACGCTGGCACCGCAGCAGCTGGTGCGCAATGGTCTCAGCCATGTGATGGAAGGGCGGCGCGTTTTTGAAGACCTCACGGTCGAAGAGAACCTCATTGCCTCCACCTATGCGCTCACTGGCCGAAGCGATGCACCGAAGCCTGATTTCGATCTGGTCTACAGCTACTTCCCGCGCCTGCACGAGCGGCGCAAGGGCCTGGCCGGATACCTCTCAGGCGGAGAGCAGCAGATGCTGGCCATCGGCCGCGCGCTCATTGCCCAACCGCAACTGATCCTGCTCGACGAGCCCTCGCTCGGCCTATCCCCCAAGCTGGTCGAAGACATCTTCACCATCATCGCGCGCATCAACGCCGAGCGTGGCACCAGCATGCTGCTGGTCGAGCAGAACGCCACCGTGGCCCTGGCCGTGGCGCACCGGGGCTACATCATGGAGAACGGCAAGATCGTGATCGACGGCACGGCCGAGCGCTTGGCGAACGACCCTGACGTGCGCGAGTTCTACCTCGGCATGGGCGGTGGTGGCGAAGCCAAAAGCTTCAAGGACATCAAGCACTACAAGCGCAGAAAGCGCTGGTTGTCATGACTCTTACCGAACTCACCCTGCCCCAGATGCTGCGCGAACGCGCACGCACCGATGCACACCGCATCGCCATCCGGCAAAAGGACTTTGGCATCTGGAAGCCCGTCAACTGGGCGCGCTACTACGAGCGCGCCAGCCACTTCGGTCTGGGCCTCCGTGCGCTGGGCCTGCCCGCAGGCGGCCATGTGGGCGTGATCTCGGAAAACCGCATCGAATGGGTGCTGGCACAGATGGGCGCAGGCCTGGTGGGTGCCGTCACCGTGGGTGTGTACCCCACCAGCCCCACCAACGAGGTGGCCTATGTGGTGGGCCATGCCGACATCGAGATCATGGTCTGCGAAGACCAGGAGCAGACCGACAAGCTGCTGGCCGCGCTGCCCGAGCTGCCGCGCCTGAAAAAGATCGTGGTCATGGAGACCAAGGGCCTGCGCAGCTTTGCGCCCGAGGTGCGGCAGTTCATCGCCACCTTTGACGAGGTCGAAAAGCTGGGGGCATCGTCGGCCCAACAAACACTGATCGACGCAGCGCTGGCACGCCAGCAACTCGATGATGTGGGCCTGATGATCTACACCTCGGGCTCCACCGGCAAGCCCAAGGGCGCGATGATTTCGTACCGCAACATTCGCGGTGTGGTGCCAGGCATTGTCGACCGGCTGGAGCTCAACGCCGACACCACGCACCTGTCGTACCTGCCGCTGTGCCACGTGGCCGAGCAGATGCTGACCAGTTTTGTGCCGCTGTACATCGGCTCGCAGGTGAACTTTGGCGAATCCATCCGCACCGTGCAGGAAGACCTGCGCGAGGTGGCGCCCACCATGTTCCTCGGCGTGCCGCGCATCTGGGAAAAGATGCACGCCGCCATCAGCATCAAGCTGCAAGAAACGGGGGCCTTGCGCCGCACGCTCTTCCACAAGGCCTACAACGCCTGCAAACCGCTGGCCGAGAAACCCCGTGCGCGTTGGAGCATCGGGGACATGTTCACCTACACGGCCTGCTACTGGCTGGTGTTCCGCGCACTGCAAAACTTCATCGGCCTGCGCGAAGCCAAGGTGGCGCTCACCGGCGCCGCGCCGATCCCGCCCGACGTGGTGCGGTTCTTTCGCGTGCTGGGTGTGCCGCTGGTCGAGGTGTATGGGCTGACCGAGTCGACCGGCATGGTCACCGGGCACCGGCTCCACGATGTGGTGGTGGGCACGGTGGGGGTGCCCGCCAGCGGCGTGGAATGGCGCATTGCCAAGTCCGGCGACGAGCTGGGCGGCGAGCTTCACATCAAGGGCGACATGGTGTTTGCGGGCTACTACAAGAACCCCGAAGCCACGGCCGCCAGCATCGTCGACGGCTGGCTGCATACGGGCGACGTGGTGCGCGCGGTGGAGGGCCAGCTCAAGATCGTGGACCGCTTGAAGGACATCATGATCACTGCGGGCGGCAAGAACCTCACGCCATCCGAGATCGAGAACACGATGAAGGGCAGCCCCTTCATCAAGGAATGCATCGTCGTGGCCGAGGGCCGCAAGTTTGTGGGCGCGCTGGTGATGATCGACCACGAAACCGTGGGCAAGTGGGCCGAGGCACGGCGCATTCCGTTCACGCACTTTCGCTCCCTGGTGGAGCACCCTGAGGTGCGCGGCCTCATCGGCACCGAAATCAACACCGGCAACCAGCGCCTGGCGCAGGTGTCACAAATCCGCCAGTTCCACCTGCTCACCAAAGAGCTGGACCACGACGATGGCGAGGTCACGGCGACGATGAAGGTGCGCCGCTCCAGCATCTACAAGACCTACGCCGCCGAGATCGAAGCGCTGTACCACTAGCCAGCCGTTTGCAATCCGCTCGCACCGCCGGATAAACACTATCAAAACAGGAGCTATCAGTGCTTTACCATTAAGCGCTAGAGGCCAATTTGACATGAAACCTACCGCGCCCCCTTTGCTGCTGGAACGTGACGGCCCCATCGCCACCCTGCGATTCAACCGGCCCGATGCCCTCAACGCCATCGACGTGCCCCTGGCCAACGCCTTCCTCGCGGCGGTGCAGACCATTGCGACCGACGCGAGCGTGCGCGCCGTGGTGCTGTGTGGCAACGGCAAGGGCTTCATGGCCGGTGGCGACCTGGCAACCTTGCGCGCCGACCCCGTGCAGGGTGCCATCGACATCCTCACCCCGCTCAACGCCGCCCTGCTCCTGCTGGCCCAGATGAACGCGCCTGTCATCGCCCAGGTGCACGGCGTTGCAGCGGGTGCGGGCCTGAGCCTGCTGCTCATGGCCGACTACGTGATGATGGCCGAAGGCACGCGGCTGAACCTGGCCTACATCAACCTGGGCACCAGTTGCGACGTGGGCGCCTCGTGGGCGCTGCCGCGCGTGGTCGGGTTGCGCAAGGCGCTGGAGATCGCGCTGCTGGGCGATGCCTTCACCGCCGACGACGCACTGCGCCTGGGGCTGGCCAACCGCGTGGTGCCGATGGCAGACCTGCAAGCGGCCACCACCGCCTTGGCCCAACGCCTGGCCGCTGGGCCCACCCTGGCCTACGGCGCCATGAAGCGGCTGATGCGCGAGTCGATGGACCACACGCTGCCCGAGCAATTGGCCGCTGAAAAAAAGGCGTTTGTGCAGTGCGCGGGCACCGAGGACTTCCGCACGGGGGTGGAGGCTTTTCACCAACGCCAAAGCCCACGGTTTGCGGGCCACTGATCAGCCGCGAGTCACCGCGTCGCTATCGCGCACCACCGTGCGCAGCCGTGTGCCACCTCCACCAGCAGCTGGTCGCCCACCTCGTGGCCATGCTGGTCGTTGAGTTGTTTGAAGCGATTCAGGTCCAGCAACGGGCTGGAGCACTGACCACATGCCTCGCCCATGGGCCATTGACGACAGATTCAGGACGGTGAGTTCGTCGATCGCATGTTGATACACCAACCGGGGACCATTAAAGTTCAGCCCATCATGGGCCTGTGCAACAGGTCCAACCGCAGCACAAAAGGCCTGCACAACCACTGAACCCATCCTTGACTCGCAAGGGCCATCACCATGAAATCCGCTACCGGGGCAAATACGCAGAGTGCCCAAGCCATGCGTCCAGTGGCAGGTTGTCGCTGGCGAACAGGGCTGGCACTCCACCCTGGCCAGCAAGCCGGGATGCCAGTGCAGGACTTGGCTGGCGGATGATGATGGCGCTGCACCCATGACTACCACCCACACTGTTCACCCCTCACACGCCTTTGTGCATGTGCCCGAACTGCTGGACCGCCTGACCCCGGCCCACGCCTCAGGCCTGCGGCTGACCGACGAAGTGCTGGCCGAGTGGGATGCACAGGCACGCTGTCAGGGCCTTCCATCCAACTGGCGCTGGCCCGACGCAGATGTGGAACGCTCGCGCCGCGAAGTGCTGCCAGAGGTTGCGACGCACCCACAGGACCTGTGGGTGTTTGCCTACGGCTCGCTGATGTGGAACCCAGGGTTTCATTTCGACCAGGTGCGCAGAGCCCATCTTCAAGGCTTTGCGCGCCGTTTCGCGCTGTGCACCCACATCGGCCGTGGCACCCCCGATTGCCCCGGCCTGGTGCTCACGCTGCAGCCCGATGCCGACCATGCCTGTGAAGGTCTGGCGTTTCGCATACCCGCTGCACTCGTCGATGCGGAATCTCGCCTGCTGTGGCGCCGCGAGATGATCACTGGCGCCTATTGCCCGGCACTGTTGCCCCTGCAAACACCCCAAGGCCTGGTGCACGCGCTGGTACTGACCGCCAACACGGCGCACCCTCATTACCGGGGTGATTTGTCAATGCAGGCCACGGCCGCCACCATCGCAAAGGCCTGCGGCCGCATAGGCAGCAACCGGGAGTACCTGGATCAACTGGTGGGGCAGTTTGGCGTGCTGGGCATACAGGATGGGTATGTGAACCGGCTGGCCGATCTGGTCGAAGCGGCCTGACCTCTGTCAGAACGGTGCCGACTCCGGGTCTGTATCGACAGGTACCTCTTTCGGCCCGGTCACCACACCACCACCCACTGTCTTGCGCGCGGGTGGGGTGGGGGCTGAAGGTGCGGCTCCACGGGCTGATGCGGGCGCCGCAGACGTTTCATTCACCACCGCCTGAGCCGCACTGGCCACACCACTTTCCGCCTCGCCCCCCAGCGCTTCGATCAGGTCAGGGATGAGTTTGACCAGTTCGCCCGTCGCAATCGCCACATCGGTGTCAAAACCGCCGTCATCCGACTTGGTGCCTTCAAACACCGTGTCGAGGAACGACACTTTCTTGATCTGCAGGCCTTCGGTGAGCATGAAGCTCACGCGGTCGTCCCAGGTGAGGGCCAGTTTAGTGGGCAGCTTGCCTGCGTCAATGTGGGCCTGTACCTCTTCAATATCCAGGGGATGGCGGGCGTAGCGCACCACGGCTTTTTCCTCGTTGGCGCTTTTCAGTTCGCACTCACGGTCCACCGTGAAGCCCACGGGTGGTTCCTGCTCTTTCAGCCAGTGCGACATCGCCGCCTGCGGACTGGTCTGGGTGTTCAGCAACGACACCGACAGCCCGGGCAGTGCTTCGATCAGCAAAGTCACCACTTCATCTGCCCGCCCCTGGCTGGAGGTGTCCAGCACCAGCAGGCGCGAGGTGGTGTCGATCCACACCCACATGGAGCCCTGTTTGGTGAAGGCCATGGGCAGCAGGTCGAGCTTGGCCTCGTCCTTCAATTCCTTGCTTTCCTTCTTGCCAGGCTTGCGGCCGGTTTCCTGCTCAATGCGTTCGGCCTTTTCCTTCACGCGGCGGGCCAACACGCTGCCGGGCAGCACCTTGGACTCGACCATGAAACGCAGGATCCACTGACCCCCGACCGATTCGGCCAGCGGGCCATGTGGATCGCCGCGTGGGGGCACCCAGCCCAGGGACTTTTCCTGCGTGGCGCCACATTCCAGGAAAGGCACCTTGGCCAGGGCTTCTTCCACTTGCGTCAATTCGACCTGCCATTGCGGGGCAATGCGGTACACGATCATGTTCTTGAACACGGAAAACCTTTGGTTGGAAGTCGTTGCGGGGTCGTCCGCAGAGACGGAACCCCTGATTGTCGGCGGTCACCACCCACAGGCCGGCGGGGGGCCGTGGTGCGGTGCGTGAAAAACGAAAGACTTACTCCCCTATTGATAGCGTCTCGCGCTTATTCATAGGGCGCTACACCGGAATTTTAGGTATATCCAGCCCCCAAAGCCTTGAAGCTTCTTGTCGCAACTTTACACAGCCTCACCCAATGCGCACGGGGGCGATACATGCCGGGCGGACACTGACCCTCAATCGCTGAAACGGTCGTTGCAGCGAGCTAACCACTGTGAAAGGACTCACACCATGGCATCCACACTCCAACGCCGCTTCGCTGCCACCGCATTTCTGGCCGCTCTGGCCCTGCCTGTACTGGCCCAGCAGGCCCCCACAGCGCCGCCTGCTGCGTCCGCCAAGGCCCCTGAAGGCCGGCACCAGCGCCACCACGGCGACATGGCCCAGCGCCATGCCAAGCACCTGGCCGAACTCAAGGGTCAGCTCAAGCTGACGGCAGCCCAGGAACCCGCCTGGACGGCATTCAACACCGCCATGCAGCCCGGCGATCGCCCCGCCCGCCTGGACCGTCAGGACATGGACAAGTTGACCACCCCTGAACGCATCGACCGCATGCGGGCCCTGCGTGCCCAGCACGCCGCCGAGGCCGACCGCCGGGGCGAGGCCACCAAAACCTTTTACGCGACCCTCACGCCTGAACAGCAAAAGACGTTTGATGTCCAGACGCACCGTGGGCACCGCATGGGCGGCATGAAGGGGGGCGGTGAAGGCCGCCACGGCCGTGATGGCGACCACCACGGCATGCGCGGTGGCATGCATGGTGGCGATGGCAAGCCAGGCCCCGCACCTGCCAAATAAATCAACAGGTACATCCACAAGCCCGCCATGCCCCCGGTGGGCGCTGGCTTCACTGGCGGGGGCAACCCTGATCGTGTCGCGGTCCTGTCCTGGCATCACCCACGCCCGGCGTCTATGCAAAGACGCCGGGCGTTTTGCTTTGCAACGCCGTAAACAAACCGCATCAACCACCCCCACAGGTGCGCCAAGCAGCGGCGATCCATGAATTGTGGATAAGTCTGGGAACAGTTTTGGAACAACCATGCAGTTATCCACACAAAAAACCAGCGCGCCCCACTTGTTATCTGTGAGCCCCGCCCTTTGTGCACGCCGCCACACAGACTTTGAAGCAACGCAAGTCCGCGTCAGCATTGATGAAAAGAGCGTTGTCCACAGAAAAGTGCTTGCTCTACTACTACTGCTATTTATAAATAAAGCTATAGAAGAATAACCAGAACCCCAAAAACCGGAGCCTTGAACCGCCCTGGGTGCTGCTTCAAAAAAACCGGTCGTCGCCGGTTGCGACCTGAATGGCGGGGTCGCTGATGGGCTGAGTGCCCACGCCGTGCCGAGCCCATGGATCTTCTGAGTTGTGGGGGAAAAATGAGCACGCCTGTGAGAGAACGCTATAAATTAAATAGCTGCCTGCGCAATATTCACGGTCACTACAGGCACTTTTGATAAGAAATCACCACTGCCAAGGGCCCGGTGCGTAAAACTGGGGATAGTTGTGGCACAACTGAGCAGTTATCCACAGAAATGGGCACATGCCGGCGTTTATCCCCGTTGCGGTGACAGCAGCAAGAGGGATCGCTGCACAGGGTTGGCCTGCAGCTAAGTGCGCACCGGCCCTCAGGAAAAAGCACTTGTCCACACAGAAGGCCGCCCTCTACTACTACGACTATGTATTTATAAAAGATATAAGAAGAAAGACAGAGGACAACTACAACGCCCGAACCACCGCCATTCACGCTTCAGGACCCGAACCCGCCAGGGCGCCACGGTTGGGGTCTGAGCGCAGGCAGAGGGCGAAAAAAAACCGCAGCCCAAGGCTGCGGTTTCATCCAGTCGGGTGAATCGGGAAGCCCTCTAGGTGGGCGGAATGCGCAGGAAGGCGTCCAGAACGTCCACAGAGAGGGGGCGGCTGAAGAGGTAACCCTGGTAGAGCTGGCAGCCTGCACGGGCCAGCAGCTCGCGTTGCTCGGGGGTTTCCACGCCCTCGGCAATCACTTCCAGGCCCAGGCTGCGTGACAGGCCGATGATCGTGTCCACGATCGCCGCGTCGTTGGGGTCGGTCAGCAGGTCGCGCACAAAACTCTGGTCAATCTTGAGCTGGTCCAGCGGCATGCGCTTCAAGTAGCTCAGGCTGGAGTAACCGGTGCCAAAGTCGTCCAGAGAGAACCCCACCCCGTAAGAGCGCAGCGCTGTCATGGTGGCGATGGTGGTTTCCATGTCTTCCACCAACACACTCTCGGTCAGCTCCAGCTTGAGCTGCCCCGAAGGAGCGCCGGTAATCGCCAGGACCCGGGCCACGTCATCCACAAAGCTGGCATGGCGGAACTGGCGCGAACTCACGTTGACGGCCATGGTCAGGTGCGCCAGGGCCGGGTCGTCCTGCCAGCGGGCCAACAACTGGCATGCCGTGTGCAGCACCCAACGGCCCAGCGGCAAAATGAGCCCGGTTTCTTCGGCCAGCGGAATGAACTGGGCCGGTGACACCATGCCCCGCTGCGGATGGGCCCAGCGCACCAGCGCCTCGACACCGACGCAGCGGCCGGATTGGTGCATCTGCGGCTGAAAGTGGAGCAAAAACTCTTCTTGCGCCAATGCCGAGCGCAAATCGGTCTCCAGCCCGGCGCGGGCCGTTACAACGGCCTGCATGTCGGGGTCAAAAAAGCGCAACGTGTTGCGCCCGGCGGTTTTTGCCTGGTACATGGCCAGATCGGCCTGTTTGAGCAACTCGCCCACCGTGGTTTGTTCACCCGTGAACGGTGCAATGCCGATGCTGGGGGTGCTGCGGTATTGGTAGCCCGCCAGTGCATAGGGCACAGCCAGCATGGTCAGAATTTTTTCGCCGACGCCCCGGGCGTGCATGGCCAGCTCGTGGGGCTTGGGGCTCAGCTCTTCCAGCATCACCACAAACTCGTCACCACCCAGGCGGGCCACGGTGTCCACACTGCGCACGCAGGTGTTCAGGCGCTGTGCCACCTGCTGCAGCAGCAGGTCGCCCTGGTCATGGCCCAGGGTGTCGTTCAGGGTCTTGAAGTTGTCCAGGTCGATGAACAGCAACGCCCCGCCCTGCTGGCGCCGCTGGGCGGTAGCCAAGGCCTGGTGTATGCGGTCCATGAGCAGCATGCGGTTGGGCAGGCCGGTCAGGGCGTCATAAAACGCCAGGCGCTGGATTTCACGCTCACTGGCCTTGCGCTGCCGAATGTCGGTGTTGATGGCCAGGATGGACTGCGGCTGGCCGTCGTCACCGCGCACCAGCGTCCAGCGGCCTTCGACCTCGATGGTGCTGCCATCACGGTGGTACTGCACGATCTCACCGGTCCATTCACCCTGCTCCAGCACCGCCTGTGTGGCATGCCGGAAATGCGTGGGGTCGTCATAGAGCAGCGTCTCGATGGATTGCCCCAGTGCCTGCAGCTGCGACCAGCCATACAGGCGCTCGGCGCTTTTGTTCCAGTAAATGATGCGGTGGTCCAGGTCGCGCACCAGGATGGCGTCTTGCGCCTTGTCCAGCAGCGAGGCCTGGTGCCGGATGCGGGCATCCGCCAACTGGCGCCCGATTTCCGCCGAGGCCCGCGAGGCAAAGATCTGCAGCGTGGAGGTGATGAAGTCGGTCTCGGCAATGGGTTGACGGAACAGCACGAACACGATGCCCACCACTTCGCCATCAGCGTTGTACAGTTGTTGTCCGGCATAGCCCATGGCACTCACCAGCCGCAACATCGGGGCCCGTGGGTATCGTTGTTGGACCCCATCGACGACGACATATTCGCGTTGGGACAACAGCATCAGGCTGGGCGTGTCTTCCAGGCTGTACTCGTCGTTGGGCAACATGTTCCCATCGAGGACCGCAGCCAGGGTGATCACCCGAGGGGGCTGCCCTTCAATGGGCGGCTGCAGCCGCACCACACAGCCACCCTGTGCACCCAGTGCATCGGCCATGTTGCGCACCAGCTGCACAAAAAACTCGGTGCCTGTGCTGGCCGACACGGCCGCTGCGACCTTGAGCACCGAGGCCTGCAGCCGCTGCTGCGCCTTGTGCGCGCGCAGGCTGGTGATGCCAAAGGCCAGGTCGTTGGAGAGCTCCTGCAGCAAAGCGGCTTCCTCGGTGCTGATCTGCAGGATGTCTGGCGCGTACAGGTACAGCAGGCCAAAAGTGCGATCGAGGTCGCGGTCCCGGTCTTTCAGCGGCAGGCAGATGACGCCGTGAAAGCCGTTGTCCAGCATGCGCTCGGTCCAGTCGGCAAAGTCTCCCTCGATGCGGATGTCCTGCACGATCACGGGTTTGCCGGAGCGCACGGCCATGCCGGCCGGTCCCCGGCCATAGGGGTCGTCAGCGGACCAGCTCAGGTGCAGGTTGTCGAGGTAATTCTCGTTGTAGCCCGCATGGGCCACGGGCTGGATGGATTTGCGCTCATCGTCCAGCACAAACCCGACCCAGCCCATGCGGTAGCCACCGATGTCCACGGCAATCTGGCAAATGGCTTGCAGCAGTGCCGTTTCGGACGTGGCGCGCACCAGGGTTTCGTTGCAGGCGCTCAATAGGCGCTGGGCGCGGCCCATGCGGGCCAGCTCGCGTTCGGTGCGCAGGCGCTCAGTCACATCGGTGGCCAGTACCTGGCGCGCAGGGCGGCCATTGAAGCCGATGCTGCCGGCTGTGATTTCCACATCCATCAGCGTGCCGTCTTTCTTGATATGGCGGCTGATGACGGGTTTGTTGCGCTGGTCCATGGCAATGGCCACGATGCTGGCGCGCACCCCATCGCGCCGCTCCAATGGCCACAGGTCGGTCATCGACATGGTGAGCAACTCGGCCTCTGTGTAGCCGTAGTGCATCTCCATGGACCGGTTCACGGCCTGTAGGCGCAGCGTTTCCTTGTCGTACACCCACATCGGGTGCGGGTGTTCGTCAAACAGCATGCGGTACTGCAGCTCGGATGCGCGCAACTGTCCCGCCACATGGCGCAACTGCACCATGGCACCCAGCGACTCGGTCAGGATCTCCAGATGGGCCACGTCGCGGCGCGAGAAAGCGTTGACCTTGTCGGAGGTGACCTTGAGTGAGCCCACGATGGCATCGCCACTGCGCAGCGGCACAGCCATCACTGAACGCACGCCGTGGCGGTGCGGAAGCGAGACCATGTCCCAGCCCTCAGACTCGGTGTCGTTGCACACCACGGTGCGCCCCTCGCTGAGAGCGGGCCACAACAGGCTCTGGTCCACGGCCAGCAGGTTTCCCACGGGCCGCACATGGTCGCCCGCCGATGCCTGTGCCACCAGTTGGCGACCCTGCAGCAGCTCCACCATGGCGCCGCGTGCGCTGGTCTGGCGCAGCACGGTGTCGGCCACCAGTTGCAGCACATCGGGCAGAGGCATTTCCAGCGAGGAGATGCGTTGCTGCACCTGCAGCAGGTCGGCATGGTTCTGGGCATCGCGCTGGGCATCCAGGTCCGCCATTTTCTGCGCGCTGATGTCGGTCATGCCGCCCACCATACGCACTGCTTTGCCCTGCAGGTCGCGGATCAGGAAACCCCGGTCCAACACCCAGGCGTAGCTGCCATCGTGGCGGCGGAACCGGTATTCCGCCGACCAGTGGTTGGCTGCTCCATCAATGGCGTGGTGAATGCCGCTGAGCACCTCTTCACTGTCGTCCGGGTGCAGCCGCAATGTCCAGGAGGTGCTGTCGGGGGGCAGCTGGTCCAGTGGCACACCAAAGAGGGTCTGCATGCCCTCGTTCCACCACATGGCGTCGGTGTGCAGGTTCCAGTCCCACACCGCATCGGCCGTGGCGCGCGACACCAGTTGAAAGCGCTCTTCGCTTTCGCGGCGCGCCTGCCGGGCCTGGTGCTGGGCTGAGATGTCCTGGAACGCGCCCTGCACCCGCACGATGCGGCCGTCACCATCGCGCACCGCCTGCCCGGTGATGCGCACCCGGAAATGCCGCGCATCCCGCGTGACGAGTTCGGCCTCCATGTCAAACGGGATGCCGTGGTGGATGCAGTTCTCAAAAGCCATTTGTATGGCCTGTCTGTGGGGCGGCAGGTACAGCTCCAGGATCTGCTCCACCGAACCCATGCGATCCACGATGCCGAAGGTGGCGGCGATCTCTTGCGACCAGTTCAACTGCAGGCTGGGCAGTTCCACGATCCAGCCGCCGATTCTGGCTATTTGCCCGGCCACGCGCAGGGTCTCGCTCTGGGCCATCAGCTCGGCATGCATCTGGTCGCGCTGCTGTACCAGGTCGGCCAGCACGTGCTTTTGCCGGCGCAACTCCAGTTGCACCATGGCCTGCTCGGCAAGAATGCGCAGGCCTTCGAGCTGTTCGGGCTGCATGCTGCGTGGAACAGCATCGAGCACGGCCAGGGTGCCGAGTGCGAATCCATCGTTCGTTACTAACGGCACACAGGCATAAAACCGGATGTGGGGTTCTTCGAGAACCAGGGGGTTGTTGGCAAACGTGGGGTGCTGGGTGGCGTCGGGCACCACGATGGGCTCGCGGCTGCCGTTCAGCGCGTGGGCACAGAACGCAATGGCGCGGTCTGTTTCCCGAAAGGGAACCCCCACCGCCGCCTTGAACCATTGGCGGTCACTGTCCAGAAAGTTGACCACGGCCATGGGGCAGCTGCACACCTGCGCGGCCAGCTTCGCCAATTGGTCAAAGCTGTCTTCGGCCGGAGTGTCGAGGATTGCGTAAGACTGCAGTGCGTGGAGCCGTGCGGCCTCTGCGGTGGCTTGCGCGGGTGGCATGGTCAGGCAGCGGCTGTGCCTTGGGGCGCACACCTGCCTTGCCGGGTTGGTGTGACCAGGTCATTGGCGAGGGTGTGGGACAGCGTCAGCAAGGCAATCGGGCGGTTGGTGGATGCGGGTGAGCGGGCGGCAGCTGAGGTCAAATCCGGTGCGGCCAGAGCCCGCCTGGCCCAAACTTCGATGCTACACCGCATAGGTGGTGCTTTGGTTCACTGGCCATGCGGGTTTGTCCCAAATAAAAAGGCTGCAGCGGCCAGGGCGTTTGTCGGGGTCGATCACCCTTGGCCGTGGAACTTGCGCCGCGCGCGCACCGCTGCGGCCAAGCCCTCCAGCACTGGCACGGTCTGCGCCAGGCTGATGCAGGCATCGGTCACCGACACCCCGTGTTGTAGCGGCTGGCCGGGAACGATGTCCTGGCGGCCTTCCTGCAGGTGGCTTTCGATCATCAGACCCGTGATGCGTGCATCGCCCGCAGCAACCTGCTGAGCGACTTCGTCCGCCACCGTAATCTGGCGCTGGTGCTGCTTGCTGCTGTTGGCATGGCTCACGTCGATCATCACCTGCTCACGCAGCCCTGCGGCCTTGAGCACGGCGCAGGTCGCATTCACATCGGCGGCGCTGTAGTTGGGCTGCTTGCCACCCCGCAGGATCACGTGGCAGTCGTTGTTGCCGCGTGTCTCGAAGATCGCCGCCTGGCCCATCTTGGTCATGCCCATGAAGGCATGGGAGGCCTGCGCAGCCTGCATGGCGTCGCTGGCCACCTTCACGCCACCATCGGTGCCGTTCTTGAAACCCACGGGGCAGCTCAAGCCACTGGCCAGCTGGCGGTGGCTCTGGCTTTCGGTGGTGCGGGCGCCAATGGCGCCCCAGCTCACCAGGTCGCTGATGAATTGCGGGCTCAAAAGGTCCAAAAACTCGGTGCCCACCGGCAGACCGACCGCCAGTACATCCAGCAGCAACTGGCGCGCCAATTCCAGCCCCTCGTTGATGGCAAAGCTGCCATCCAGGCGCGGATCGTTGATGTAGCCCTTCCAGCCCACGGTAGTGCGGGGCTTCTCAAAGTACACACGCATCACGACCAGCAGGTCGGCCTGCAGCGCGTCGGCCTGTTGCTTGAGCTGGTGCGCATATTCCATCGCCTGGCCGTGGTCGTGGATGGAACAGGGCCCCACCACCACGATGAGCCGGTCGTCCTGGCCATGCAGCACGCGCGAGATGGCGGCGCGGCTGGTTTCGACCAGGGTCAGCGTGGTGTCGGGCGTGGGCAGCCACTCTTGCAGCAGTGCGGGCGTGATGAGTGGGCGCACGGCCTTGATGCGCGTGTCATCAATGCGCGTGGTGTCGTGGGTGGAAACGGGGGTGGCAGAGTGGTGTGCGTGGGTCATGGTGGCCCCGATTGTCGCGCTGCCCGGCCCGGCCTTCGCAGCTGCCAATGCTGCGCACACTCTTCAACCCTGGCGTGACCCGAGCGAGAGACGCAGAGCAAGGGCCGCCCCGCAGCGAATGCGCCGCCCCCCTGCCCGCATCGCGCAGCGGCGAAGCCGCTCAGGGGGGTAAATTCAAGGTCTCCGAAACGCTGCGTTCTGCCGCGCCCAGTGGCGGGCCTGCAGGTGGTCCAGCCGCACCGTTCCGCCGGTGGAGGGTGCGTGCACAAAACGCCCTTCACCGACATAGATGCCTGCATGGTTGGGCTGGCGGCCGGTGCCGAACACCACCAGGTCTCCGGCGCGCAACTCGCCGCCGTCGATCGGGTAGCCCCAGCCGTTGAGCTGCGCCACCGTGCGGGGCGGCGGCGTGCCCACCTGGTTGCGGTACACGTAGCCGATCAGCCCGCTGCAATCGAAACCTGTATCGGGTGTGTTGCCGCCGTAGCGGTACGGCGTGCCCACCAGGCCCAGCGCGTGTATGGCGATGTCGTGCGCCTGCTCGGCGCTCAGGGGCGGGGTGGTGCGTACCGGCGCCGATGACGAAGGTGACGAAGGTGACGAAGGTGACGAAGGTGACGAAGGTGACGGGGGCCGGGAGGTGCCGCAGCCACCCAGCACCAGCAGGGCGGCGATCCAGGCAGCAAGGGTCAGACGGTGGAAAACGCGCATGGGACGAAGGGTAACGGATGGGGTTCGGTGCATGCGCTGACCCCGTTCCTGCTCTGGGGATATTGGTAAAAATTGCCACCAGTGCTTGTGTATCAAGCGCTGGTAGCTCTCTTTTTTATAACACTCGGGGCCTCACGCTACCGCAGCGACTTCGGCCGCCTGGCGCCGCAGCAGCAACCGGTTGGCGACGCTCACGATGGCCAACACCGATGCGGTCACGATGTTGTGGCTGGCGCCTGCGCCAAAGGTGGAGCCTGTCACGCCCTCCATGGCGGCTTCCACGATGGCCAGCGCCTGGGCGTTGGCCCCGGTGCCGGTGGCCCGTTCTTCGTAGTGGTCCACGCGCAGCGGCAGGCCCAGCGCATCCACCGTGGCAGCGATGGGCCCGTTGCCCTGGCCGCGCAAGTGCTGGTGTGTGCCGTCGATGGTGACATCCAGCTCGATGCCCTGGCCGTCTTCATCGATTTTGTGGCCGTGGCACACGATCGCCGCTTGAGCAGGCGCCCGCAGGTAGGTGGTCTGGAACAGGTGCCACAGCGCATCGCCCGTCATTTCGCTTTCGCTCGCGTCGGTCTGGCGCTGCACCACGGCGCTGAACTCCACCTGCATGCGCCGGGGCATCACCACGCCGTGTTCGCGCTCCAGCAAAAACGCGATACCGCCCTTGCCCGACTGGCTGTTCACGCGGATCACGCTGTCATAGGTGCGGCCCAGGTCGGCCGGGTCGATGGGCAAATACGGCACCTCCCACAAAGCGTTCGGGTCCTGCGCGGCAAAGCCCTTCTTGATCGCATCCTGGTGCGAGCCTGAGAACGCGGTGAACACCAGGTCGCCCGCGTACGGGTGGCGCGGGTGTACGGGCAGCGAGGTGCATTCTTCGGCAATGCGCGCCACCGACGTGATGTCCGAAAAATCCAGGTTCGGGTGCACACCCTGCGTGTACATGTTGAGCGCCAAGGTCACGATGTCCACGTTACCGCAGCGCTCGCCGTTGCCAAACAGGCAGCCTTCCACGCGGTCGGCGCCAGCCATCATCGCCAGCTCTGCCGCGGCCACGCCGGTGCCGCGATCGTTGTGCGGGTGCACCGAGAGCACGATGTGCTCGCGGGGGGCGAGGCGCCGGTCCATCCACTCGATCTGGTCGGCGAACACGTTGGGCGTGGCGTTCTCCACTGTGGTGGGCAGGTTGATGATGATGGGGCGGCCAGGGCCGGCGTTCCAGGCCGCGATGGCGGTCTGGCAGGCCTTGAGCGACACGCTGAGTTCGGTGGCGCTGAAGGTCTCGGGCGAATATTGCAGCGTCCACTGCGTGCCGGGCTGCGCGTCGGTGAGCTGCTTCAAGTAGCCCACGTGGTGCGCGATGAGCTGCATCACCTGCGTCACGTTCATGCCGAACACGATGCGCCGCCACGCGGGCGCCGTGGCGTTGTACAGGTGCACGATGGCGCGGGGCGCGCCCTGCACAGCCTCCACCGTGCGCGCAATCAGGTCCTCGCGCGACTGGGTCATCACCATGATGGTCACGTCGTCGGGGATCAGGTCTTCGTCAATGAGGCGGCGCACAAAGTCGAAATCGATTTGTGATGCGGCAGGGAATCCCACCTCGATCTCCTTGAACCCGATGCGCACCAGCTCTTGAAAAAGCCGCATCTTGCGCTCGCCGTTCATCGGCTCGAACAAGGCCTGGTTGCCATCGCGCAGGTCGGTGGAGAGCCACACGGGCGCGTGGGTGATGCTGCGGTTGGGCCACTGGCGGTCGGTCAATGCGACGGGGGCAATGGGCTGGTATTTGGTAGCGGGCTTGGCAATCATGAGAGGCTCCACGAACGGTATGTGCGGTGCGCCATACAAGCGCGGTGCACAGGTCAAACGAAATGAAGAAAACAAAACGTGTGACATCCCCTGCAGCCCTTTGCAAGAGTGCAAAGGCTGGTTCGCGGGCCGGGGTCAGGGGGAAATCAGGTGTTGCGCTGAGCGAATCAGGCAACGGTGGCGAACGCAGGCAGACCCCGGCCAGGCACTAGTAGGCCTAGCGATAGGGTGGGTAGGAGCATGCTGCGTTGCATAGAGGGTTAAAGATAGCACAGGCTTTCTGCTGCGTGCAAGAATTTGATAGAAAAGTGCTTGTAGCGCCCGTTGAATAAGCGCAGACAGCTATTAAATTGATAGTAATTGATGCTGCTAGGATGGCGCTTTTCGCCTTGTCCCCCTCCCCATTGGCTTCAGAAGGAGACCCCGCCATGCCCTACATGCTGCTCATCATGGAACCCCACGGCCAGCGGGCCGAGCGCGGACTGGCGGGGGGCCAGGAGGCCTATGCACGCATGTTGCGTTTTGGCGAAGCACTTCAGGCGCGGGGCCTGTTGCGTGCGACGGAATCCCTGGCCTCCACCGAACAGGCTGTGCGCCTGCAGGTGCGCGAGGGGCAGACCCGATTGGTGGATGGCCCGTTCGCCGAGACCAAAGAGATGGTGGGTGGCTTTTTCCTGATCGACTGCGCGACGCGCGAAGAGGCGGTGGCCATTGCCCGTGAATGCCCCGCCGCAGAATGGGCCACGGTGGAGGTGCGCGAACTGGCGCCCTGCTACCACGGAGCAGCTGGTTGAGGGATGCGGCAGCGCCTTTGCGCGGCCTGCGCCCTGCTGGCGCCGCATGTGGGGCTTTTCGATGTGTTTTTCAGGCGCAAGACCTGCTGCACCGCGCATGGCAATGGCAGCACGCAGTACTTTCGACTTTTTTGCTGAGTTTGTCGATCTGACCGTTGCTCGTTCGTCGTAGGGGGTGAAGGCCGCAGATCTGCTGCGGCTCCCCGCCCGAACCAGGAGAACCTCCATGCGATTCATGATCATTGTCAAAGCCACGGCCGAAACCGAACAAGGCTGCATGCCCACCGCTGCACTGATGGCCGAGATGGGCCGTTACCACGAAGAACTTGCCCAAGCAGGGGTGCTGCTGGACGGCAGCGGTCTCAAGCCCACGGCGCAGGGCTGGCGCGTGCGCTATGCCGCCGGTGGCCGCACTGTCACCGACGGGCCGTTCACCGAAACCAAGGAACTCATCGCCGGCTACACCCTGATCCAGGTGCGCAGCCGCGACGAGGCACTGGAATGGACGCGCCGTTTCCCCAACCCACGCGGCCAAGGGCTGGAGGCCGAGATCGAAGTGCGCCAGCTGTTCGAGATGGAAGACTTTGCGGGCATCGAAGGCGTGGAGAAGTTCACCAGCCTCGACGCCATGCGCGGCTGATCGCAGCTTTTTGACCTGCATAGGACACACCACCATGATCAAGACCATTGCGCTTGTGCTGCTGGCAGCGTTGGGGCTTTTCCTGGCCTTTGCCGCGACCCGCCCCGATAGCTTTCGCGTGGAGCGCAGCCGCGTCATCTCGGCTCCTCCCGAGCGCGTGTATGCGCTGGTGCACGACCTGCGCCAGTTCAACACCTGGAACCCCTACGAACGCAAGGACCCCGCCGCCAAGGGCGAGTACAGCGCCACCACCACGGGCCCCGGCGCGCGATACGCCTGGCAGGGCGACAAGATAGGCACCGGCAGCATGGAAATCGTGGAAGCCACAGCCCCTGTGCGCGTGGGCATGAAGCTCGATTTTGTGGCTCCGTTTGAAGCCCACAACCAAGTGGAGTTCTCGTTGCAGCCAGAGGCGCAGGGTGCCACGCGTGTGACCTGGGCCATGCACGGCCCGGTGCCTTATGTGGCCAAGATTGCGCACCTGGTCTTCAACATGGACCGCATGGTCGGTCAGGACTTTGAAGATGGCCTGGCCAATTTGCAGGCAGAGGCCCAAAAGCCGGCGAGCTGATGCCGGTGTGTTTTGCCAAACCTTCTGTTTCCGCTGACCGTTTCACCCCCAGGAGTTCTTCATGCACAAGCAAATCTTCGTGAATCTGCCCATCGACAACATGGCCCGCTCGCAGGCTTTTTTTCGGGCGCTGGGCTACGAGTTCAACCCCGATTTCACCAACGACCAAGGGGCGTGTCTGGTCGTGGGGGACAACCTTTTTGTGATGCTGCTGGTCAAAGACTTCTATGCTACCTTCACCAGCAAGACCATTGCCGATGCGCGAACAACGTCCGAGGTGCTGCTGTGTTTCTCTTGCGACAGCCGCGAAGAGGTCGATGCACTGGTCGCCAAGGCCGTGGCTGCGGGCGGCACCACACCCCGGCCAGCGCAAGACCTCGGTTTCATGTACTCGCAGTCGTTTGACGACCTGGACGGCCATACCTGGGAATTTGTGCACATGGTGGACGCCAGCAAAGCGCTGGGCTAAGAAGGTAATAACGAATCCGCCATGCCCGCGCGACCTGCAAAAGTGCTTGCCCTCGGCGTTGCAAATGCTTGCCATGGCCCGGGCCCGGGCCAGGGCTGCGCCTTGCGCCTTGGTGGCGCGCGTTTGTTCGGCCCGCTCGGGTGCGCCGGACTCACGAACCACACCTTCTTCACGGCGTGAACACCCCTGCCCTGCCCGACCGCGACGCCCTGCACCGCACCATGGATACGGTGTGGCGCATGGAGGCCGCACGCGTCATTGCCAGTGTGGCGCGCATGACGCGCGACGTGGGCCGCGCCGAAGAGCTGGCGCAAGACGCCTTGGTAGCCGCGCTGGAGCATTGGCCCACCACCGGCCTGCCCGCCAACCCGGCGGCCTGGCTCATGACCACGGCCAAGCGCCGCGCTATCGACCACCTGCGCCAACGCGCGCTGCACCAGCGCGAGAATGAGGCGCTGGGATTGGATCAGGACGCTCTTCAAGCGCAATACGCGCCCGATGTGGTGGACACCCTCATGGATGCGCAGCAGGACGACATCGGCGACGACCTGCTGCGCCTGATCTTCACCGCCTGCCACCCGGTGCTGCCGACCGAAGCGCGCGTGGCCCTCACCCTGCGGCTGCTGGGCGGCCTTTCCACCACAGAGATCGCGCGTGCCTTTCTGGTGCCTGAACCCACCGTTGCGCAGCGCATCGTGCGCGCCAAACGCAGCCTGTCGGCCGCCCATGTGCCGTTTGAAGTGCCCGGTGCGGCTGAGCGCGTAGCGCGCCTGGGCTCGGTGCTGGAGGTGATCTACCTCATCTTCAACGAGGGCTACGCGGCCACGGCAGGCGACGACTGGATGCGCCCCGCGCTGTGTGGCGAGGCGCAGCGCCTGGTGCGTGTGCTGTGCAGCCTGGTGCCCGATGAGCCCGAGGTGCATGGTTTGGTCGCGTTGCTGGAGATTCAGGCCTCGCGCCTGCCTGCGCGCACCAACGCGCAGGGCCAGCCCGTGCTGCTGATGGAGCAAGACCGGGCGCGGTGGGACCACCTGTTGGTGCGCCGTGGCCTGGCCGCGCTCGACAAAGCCGAACAACTGGCGCGCGCGGGCCATGCCTGGGGGCCGTACGCCTTGCAAGGCGCCATTGCGGCTTGCCATGCGCGTGCTCTGCGCGCGCAAGACACCGACTGGACGCACATCGTTGCGCTGTACGACGGGTTGCTGCAGGTAGCGCCCTCCCCGGTGGTGGCGCTCAACCGCGCCGTGGCCGTGGGCATGGCCGAAGGTCCGCAGGCCGCGCTGGCGCTGGTGGATGCGCTGACCGCTGAACCCAGCCTGCGCCACTACCACTGGCTGCCCAGCGTGCGTGGCGACCTGCTGGCCAAACTGGGTCGCCAGGACGAGGCACGCGCCGAGTTCGAGCGCGCGGCCAGCCTCACGCACAACGCGCAGGAAAAAGCACTGCTGCTGGCGCGGGCCTTCGGCTGAAGGCGGCACGGTGCCTGTGCGCCCCCGCGGGACTGCGTGGTAGCCACAATGATCATCCCTTGAGAACGCCATCGCCATGCCACAACCTGCCCTTGCTTACCCGCTGGAAGGCGGCTGCACCTGCCGCCATGTCCGCTACCGTGTATTGACGCCGCCGCTGTTTGTGCACTGCTGCCACTGCCGCTGGTGCCAGCGCGAAAGCGGCGCTGCGTTTGCGCTGAACGCCATGATCGAGGCCGACCGTGTGGCGCTGATGGCAGGCACCACGATGGCGGTGCACACCCCTTCTGACAGCGGGATGGGCCAGAGCATCGTGCGCTGCCCGCACTGCCATGTGGCAGTCTGGAGCCACTACGCTGGTGCAGGGCCGCTCATGGCCTTTGTGCGCGTGGGCACCTTGGACATGCCCGACCACCTGCCGCCCGACATCCACATCTTCACGGCCTCCAAGCAGCCGTGGGTGGTACTGCCGCCAGGGACGCCCTCCGTGGCGGAGTATTACGAACGCGAAGCCCTGTGGCCGCAAGACAGCCTGGCCCGCCGCCACGTGCTGTTGCCGCGCATCCAGGCTTACCGGGTTGCCGCAGGGCTCGACACGGCCTGATGATTTGCGTGGCGTGGCGTGGCGTGGCGTGGCGTGCCTTGCAGCGGCGGTCTGGGATGGCGATTGACGGTGGGGGTGCGGTCTCAGCGCCGACGGCGTTTTTTGATCGTCTGGCCTTGCGGTGTGGCTGCCTTGGGTGCCAGCCCCAGCGCAGCGCGTGCCAGCGTGTCGGCCGCCCCATTGCGGTGGCGGGGAATCCACACGACCTGAACCTGCGGGAACCCCCGCAGTGCCTGACGCGCTTCGTCAAACAGCGGCGCCAGCCGTGCGACAGGGGCCGCAGCCGGTGTGCCCAGCTGCTCCACCAGCACGCTGTTGTCGCTGAACACCTGCACGGGGGTTGATGCCGCTGCACCCCGCTGCGCCAGCCACTGCAGTGCCACCAGCAGGGCGCGCAGCTCGGCCTCGTTGTTGCAGCCGGTGAAGGTGGTGGCTTCAGAGATCTGGTGCTGCACGGTCCCGTCGGGGCCCGTCAGCACGGCCCCCAGGCCCATGCGCCCGGGGTTGGGCCAGGCACTGCCGTCGCAGTGGATCACCCAGGTGCCCTGTGGGAGCGGCGCTGCCGCTCCGGCGGGCGTCACTTGTAGAACGCCTCGACTGTGCCCTTGATCTTGATCAGAAGCGGCTGGCCCTTGCGGTCCACGGTCTTGCCTGCAGGGACTTTGACCCAGCCTTCGCTGACGCAGTATTCCTCCACATCAAAACGCTCTTTGCCGTTGAGGCGGATGCCGATGTCGTGCTCGAACACGGCAGCCACATGGTGCGGGCTGCGGGGGTTGACCGACAGGTGGTCTGGCAGAGGGGGCTGGGCGGGGTTGGGGGGGTGTGGGCTTCGGTCATACAGATCTTGGGGAGAAAGGAGAAAACGCAAAACGCGGATTCTCCGGCATTTGCGATGGGGGCCGCTTCAGGGGCTTGTCAGCGCCCCAGGGGCGCAACCCCGATCAGCCACGCATGCGCCCAGAACGCAAAGGCCGCCCACGCCACGGCGCCTCCCACCACGGCCATGCCCGTGCCCGCTGCAGTGCCGGGCGCGTACACCGTGTTGTGCGCCCGGTCGCGCTGGCGCGCCGCCCGAAAGCTCAGCACCGCCCACAGCAAGAAGCTGCCAAACAGCAGCACATCGGCCAGGTTGCCGTTGGACAGCACATGCGCCAGGGCCCACACCTTCACGCTCAGCACCATGGGGTGGTGCAGCCGGGCCTTGATGGCATTGCGCGGCACGTAGGTGGCGGCCAGCAAGATGAACGCCACCAAAGTGAGCAGCGCCGCAGCGTGCCGCATGCCGATGGGCGGAACCCACAGCACCACGGGTTGCTGCCGCGCCTGCCCGTAGCCCCAGACGATGAGGCCCAAGCCCACAGCAGACACCACGGAATACAACCCCTTCCACGGCCCCTCGCCCAGCCGCGCCAAGGTCTGCATGCGCCAGCCATCGGCCACGATGCGCACCGAATGCACGCCCAAAAACAGCACCAATCCAAGAACGAGGAACCACATGGCAAAGCCTTTCATCGGGGGCGTGAAGCGCGTACGGACATGGCAGCTGCTCGATAGGGCTTCCTGCACAGGGCCAGCCGCGAGTATGCCGGGGTTTCGCCAAAAAATTCAGTCAAAAGTGCCTCTAGCGCACATCTAACATGCACTAGCAGCTATCAATTCAGTAGTGGATGGCGCCACTGTTCGGGGCCATGCGCGCTCAGTCCGCCGCCACCGCAGCATGCTGGGCCAAAAGCGCGCCCACCTTGGGTTTGGCGCACCGCTGCACCTGTTGCAGCAGCGCGTAGCTCGGTTCGGCCACGCGCCACTGCGTGCGCAGGTCGTGCTGCATGCGCGCCAGCAGCGCGGCGGCCATTTCCGCATCGGCCAGTGCCCGGTGGGCCTGGCCCGTGCGCGGCAGGCCGTGGTAGTCCACCAGCACCCCCAGCTTGTGGCTGGGCGCTTGCGGGTACAGCCGCCGCGACAGCAGCACCGTGCAGGCAAACGGCTGCGGCGCGGGCAGCCCGGCCATTGCCAGCTCTGCCTGCCAGAACTTGCTGTCGAACGACGCGTTGTGCGCCACCATGGGCGCGTCGTCCACAAAACGCGCGGCATCCTGCATCACCTGTGCCGCCTCGGGCGCGGCGTTGACCATGGCGTTGGTGATGCCCGTGAGCTGCGTGATGAACGATGGAATCCAGACCCCGGTTTTCATCAGGCTCTGGAACCGGTCCACCACCTGCCCTTGCTCCAGCAGCACGATGGCCACCTCGGTGGCGCGCGCACCCTGGCCGGGCGAGATGCCGGTGGTTTCAAAGTCGATGACGGCGATGGGGGGCATGGGCAATCGCAAAGCGGCAGTTCAGAAGGCCGGAATGGCCTTCACGCAGCGAGATTGTGACGCCCTGTGTGTGGCCCACCGTCATCGGGGGCTTGGTTGGGCATGCTCTCCAAAAAACCGCAGCATCTCCTGCGTGGCGCTCACACCGCGTGGGTCGGTGTGGCTGCCCTGCGCATGCCCGCCGGCCCACGCGTGCCCCGCGCCGTGCAATACCCAGTGCTCTGCCACCACCTGGCCGGGCGAGGCGTTGGTGGTGGGGGCACCGCCCGCCATGGAATACACGGTGCGTGTGTAGCCTTGCCCGTGGGGTGACTGGCCCTTGTGAACCGCCTCCACCGTCGATTGCGCCCCGCCCGGCGCAGTGGGCAAGGCAGCGAGCGTGGCGTCGATCAGCTGTTCACCGTTGTGGACGTGCACGGTGGTGTCCGCATCGCCATGGAACACGATGATCGGCGGAGGCGGCAAGGCGACCGGCGCATCCGATGCGCGCGCAGCCGTGGCAGCGCCCGGTTTGGCCCCGTTTTTCATGGCCGACAGCGCGCCCATCACGTTGTGTGCGGCGCCCGCCTGCAGGCCGGAGTGCACACCCACGGCCGCAAACAGGTCAGGGTATTCGCGGCCCAGCAACGCGGCCATGGCGCCACCCGCCGACAGGCCTGCCACGTACACACGCTGCGCATCGACGCGGTGGCGCGCCATCACGTCCTGCACCATGGCCACCAGCAGCGCGGGCTCGCCGCTGCCCCGGTGCTGGTCACCGGGGCGAAACCAGTTCCAGCAGCCATTGGGGTTGGCACTGTGGGGTTGCTCGGGGTACAGCACCAAGGCGTTGGCGGGGGCGGCGGCCGCGTTCATGCCGGTGCCGGTGGCAAAGTCTTCGGGGTTCTGGGTGCAGCCGTGCAGCATCAGCACAAGGGGCATGGGTGCGCCGACGGCTGCGCCCGGGGCACGTACAGGTGGTAGTGGTGTGGGTGGTGCCGCGTGCCTGTGTGGGTGAAGGCGATGCGCGTGAAACTGCCGGGCGCCTCTGCCTGTGGGTGCGTGGCGGTTGCTTGTGTGCCAGTGCCCTGAGCGTTTTCATGGGGCGCAAGGGGGCGATGGTGGTCCACGACCACCACGTCCTCGATATCGGCCTGGGTGCCAGGGCGCCGCCACGGCGTGGGGTGGGCCGTGGCAGTGGCTACGTCCGGCTCCAGGCCGCCCGGCGGGGTGGCACCCGCATGTGCTGGCGGGCTGCCGTCGCGCGCCACGGCGCTGCCCAGCGCCTGCTGGAGCGTGCGCGTGGCATCGGCCAGGTGGCCGCTGCGCACCAGCTGGGTGGCTTCGCCCATCAGGTGCTTGAGTTTGGTGTTCCAGTCCATGGGGACTCCTTGGTGGTGGGCGCGCGCGCCGGTGGCCCGCTGTGGGCCGCGTAAAGACTCATTCAGTGCAAGCGTCCCGCCAGCGCGGCTTTGACCTCTGCACTCGCATGGAAGGCGCCCAGCACCGTCACCGAAGCAATGGTGGCCTGCGCCAGTGCGGGCGGTACGTCGTCGTCAATGCTGGCCAGCCCCAGCACCCGGATCTCCAGCGCTTGGCCCGCTGCCTGCACGGCTTCCAGCTCGGTGCGGCCAAAACGCTGCAGCCCCAGCACAAGCATCTTGCGGGCCACCACCTGGCGCACGGCGTCGTTCTGTGCGGTCAGCTGGTTGCGGATGGCGGTACGGATGAAATCGGTGCGGTTGGCATAAAAGCCTTCAGACACCAGCAGATCGATGTGCCCGAGGTCGACAAAACCCAGGTTGATGGTGACTTTTTCAGACTCTGGAACCTTGCTCCGAGGGGCGATGGGGACCACATTGCTCATCGACGAAACTCCTAGTTGCATCCAATTTGATGGTACATGGAAGGCCATTGGATGGCTGGTGGATGGTAGCTGGATGTCGATGGCTGAGTTTTCAAGAGGACGGCAAACCATCGGCCAAGGAGTTCGTCGAAGAAAGGCCAAAGAAAAAGAGCCCGTGGGCTCTTGTGGGAGGTGTTTGCTATTGAATGCATAGCTATCAGCGCTTTATGTACATGCGGTAGAGTCCAAAAACGCTCAAATTCCTGAGTCACCCGGCCTGCCTGGGTCATTGAAAGCGTGCAGCTTGCTGGGCCCAGTGCCCGAGCGTGGGGCATGTGCCGGTCATACCGCCTGGCGTGCCCGCTTTGGGGGCGCGCGTCGTGGTGGCGGTGGCCTCAAGACAAGGTCAGCTCTTTGTGCTCACCCAAATCGCGCGGTTGCTCGCCCGTGATGGCTGCCTTGGCCATCTTGAAGATTTGCACCATCTTGCTTTCGTCCACATCCCAATACTCGGCATGGCGGATGCGCACGACGAGCAACGCAAGATCGGGGTCCGACACACCGCCTGGGAACCACACTTTGGCCATGGGCGACCACAGCGCTTCTACCTTGGCGCGATCATCCAGAAACCGGGCCTGGCCCGACAGCGACACATAGCTGTCGTCGTCAGGATTGGCGTAAGACACGTTGACCTCTCCATCGGTCAGCAGGCGTTCGTACAGCTCGCCGGATTTCGAGATAAAAAAGTACAGCGCACTTTGTTCGTCAAACTTGCGGTTCTGCGTAGTGAGCGGGTGCGCATGCAGCATGCCGGTGGCCGTGCGGTGGGTCAGCATCCCAAACCGGATGTCCTTGATGCGTTTCCACACGGTTTCGTGGGCGGCGGTGTCGTGTTGCATGGGGGCTCCAGTGAAAAGGGCGCAATGAAAAGTGCGTATGGCTTCACTGTAGGTTTCAGCCGCATGGGGCCGCGTCGTCCCCCAGGCCGCATGCGCGTGGGGGGTGTCTGACAAACGCAGCCGCCCGTGGTGCCCCAGCGTGTGCCGGCGGCAACGCCCCCCCGTCACGCCTTCTTCAAAAACTCCGACTTGAGCAGCATGCTCCCCAAATCGGTTTTGCAGTCCACGTTGTGCCCATCGGCGCCATCCACGAGGCGGATGCTTTTGATCTTGGTGCCCTTTTTCAACGAGGACGACGAACCTTTGACCTTGAGGTCTTTCACCAGAATCACGGCGTCGCCGTCGGCCAGGGGGTTGCCGTTGGCGTCACGCACCACGCCATCACCGGCATCTGCAGCGTCTGCGTCTGCACTGTCCGCCACCTGGGGCCATTCAAACGAGCAGTCGGGGCAGACGTAATTGGTGCCATCGGGGTAGGTGTTCTCTTGGCCACATTGGGGGCAGGCAGGCACGGTGTGGGGCATGGGGTTCTTTCTGATTGTTGTGGGTGAAAAAGGCTGGCGACTTTACAGGCGTTACAGCGGCGCGCGTTGCTCCAGCGCAAACGGCGGCAAACCTTTGAGCAGGCGCTGGCCGTAGCTGGTGCGCGTCAGGCGCTTGTCGTAGCAATACACATGCGCCTGGTCTTCTTCGGTGCGGATGGCGCGGCCGACCCATTGCGCCAGGCGGATGGCGGTGGCGGGCACCACCAGTTCGCTGAACGGGTCGCGGCCCACGGCACGCAGCCATTCGGCGCGGGCCTCGCCCACGGGGTCGTCGGGCGGGGCAAACGGCAGCTTGGTGATGAAGACCGACTCGCACAGGCGCCCGGGCAAATCCAGCCCCTCGCCAAACGACTGCATGCCGAAGATGACCGAGGGCTCGCCGTTCTCCACCCGCTCGCGGTGGCGCTTGAGCAGCTGCGTGCGCGGCAGCGCGTTTTGCACCAGCACCACGCTGCGCATGGCGGTGGGCAGCGCATCGACGGCCTGGCGCATTTGCTCGCGCGAGGTGAACAGCACCAGCGCGCCGTATTCCACGCGCGCAATGTCGTGCAGCAGCGCATCGACCATCTCGGCGGTGAACTGCGCGGCGTTCTTGGGGTCGGCGTGGGTCTCGGCGGCAATCAGCGTGCCCTGCGCGGCGTAGTTGAAGGGGCTGGCCACCTCCAGCGACGTGGTCGCATCGTCACCATGCAGCCCCGCTTCGCGCAGGAAAAACTCAAAATTGCCGCAGCTGGTGAGCGTGGCTGATGTGAGCACCGCGCCGCGCACCGCGCTCCACAGGTGGTTGCGCAAGGTGGTGCCGGGCAGGATGGGGCTGGCGTGCGCCTTCACCACAATGAAGTCGCCATCCACCTCCAGCGTGAACCACTTGGCGGCGGGCACGAAGCTGCGGTCGGTGCCTTGCGGCGCATCTTGCAGCAGCAACTGTGCGGTGGCGTGCAGCTCTTCCAGGCGCGGCGCCAGCATGCCGATCTGCGCGTACAGCGTGGACAGGCGCTTGGCCTCGTCGGGCTTGTCGCGCATCTCGGCACGCAGGGCCTTGCTGATGGCACGCAGCGCTTCGAGGAATCCATCAGCGCTGGCGGCCAGCAGGCCCAGGGGCGCGATCAGCGGCTCGGGCAGCTCGCCCCGTGGCACGCGCACACGCGCCGGGCCCCAGGTGTCGCGCTGGCTTTTGAGGTTGTCGCCATACACATCCATCACGATGCGCGCCAGGTCCTGCATCGTCTGCCGCAGTTGGGCGGCGTGGCGTGGAATGTCGGCAATCTCCTCGACCTCCAGCAGCGCACCAATGCGCAGGCCCCGGCTGGACAGCCGCTCGATCCAGGTGATGCGCGACAAATCCATGCTGCACGCAAACTGCTGCAGCGCCGTGGCGGGCAGGTGGTGGGCCTCGTCCAGGATCAGCAGGCAGTTGTCCAGCTCGGGCAGCACGCGCGCGCCCAGCGACGACAGCAGCAAATCATGGTTGGCCACGATCACCTGCGCGCCGACCAGCTCCTTGCGCTTGTCGTAGTAGGTGCACTGGCTGAAGGCCGGGCAGTGTTTGCCTGTGCACGATGCGCCCTCGGCTGCCACGGGGCTCCACACCTCGGGCTCGGGGGGCGTATCGAGGCTGTCGCGGTCGCCGTCCCAGGCACCTTTGGCCAGCGTCTGCGACATCGTCGAATAGAACTGCATGCGCGCCTCGGTCTCGTGCCGGGGGCGTTTGGCGCGGGCGGCGGCTTCCTCGTCGGCAAACAGGTCGTCGTCGCCCTCTTCTTCCGCCTCGCCCGTGCC
Organism: Acidovorax sp. 69; assembly: GCF_002797445.1. Lineage (NCBI taxonomy): Bacteria > Pseudomonadati > Pseudomonadota > Betaproteobacteria > Burkholderiales > Comamonadaceae > Acidovorax > Acidovorax sp. 69. The sequence continues at coordinate 107,661 of NZ_PGEP01000001.1, forward strand.
CGCCAGGCGGTCCAGCTTGAGCTTGCACACATAGCGCCCGCGCCCCTTGGCCAGCGCAAATTTGAAGGGCTGGGGCATCAACGCCAACAGCGCGGGCAGGTCCTTGTTGACCAGCTGCTCCTGCAGCGCCACGGTGGCGGTTGAGATCAACACCCGCGTGCCCCGCGACAGCGCCAGCGCAATGGCGGGCGCGCAATACGCCAGCGACTTGCCCACGCCCGTGCCCGCCTGGATGACAGCAATGGCGCGCGTGGGCGTCGCTTCTTCACCGCCCTCAGCATCCACCTTGCCCAAGGTGGCGCTACTGAAGGTGCGCGCCACCTGCTCGGCCATCAGCCGCTGGCCAGGGCGGCTGCGAAAACCCTCGGTGGCCGAGACCACCGCATCGAATGATTCAAGGGCTTGCGCGGCCCACACCTGTTGAGACATACAGTAGTGTCGCATGGCTGGGGCGCCAACGATTGCATTGGAGATTGCACGCCGTCTCCATCGCCCTTCGGGCGCATGGGTTGTGGGCCTACAAGGCCGCAGCGGGGCTTTTTTTAGGATGTATCAGGCCGATTGAGCTGTTGTCCGAACCCAAGGAGATCCGATGCCCCACCCCTCAAATTCCGAAGAGCCCAATCAGGCCCCCAGCGGACCCGAACCATCGGTCGACACCACCAAACGCCAAGCCCCAGGCCCCAACACACAGGGGCCATTGAGGGTGCAGCAGCCTCCAGCGACAGCAGAGAAGCCCAAGCTGCCGCACGAACGCGACGAGTCGGTGGACATGACCCACGGCAAGCCGGACGTTCAAATCGAGCAGGCTTACCGAGATGTGCAACGGGGCCTGCAAGACACCGATCGTGGACCACCGGCCGACAAGGCCTACCAAAAGCAAAAGCGTTGATCGCTTGGAATTGCTACTTTATTGATAGCTGTCTAGGCTTGTTATGAAAGCACCCGCAGCCGTTTTGACTTGAGGGCGCTGGTTCTGCGGGTTGCCCTCACCCCCGCTCGCGCAGGGCCCGCTCAATCCGGTCCCGTCGCACGGTTGTTTTGGGCACTTTGAACGGGAACCAGCTGCGCACATCTTCTTCGAGCCCGATGCCGTGCATATAGTTGTAGATGGCTTTCTTGAGCGCGCCGCCCAGCGCGTCGTGGTCCACGCCCGTGGGGTCGATGAAGGCCACGTCGTTCTTGGCAAAGTCGCCCGGTGGCAGCGGCGCCAGCGTCACCCCGTATTCTTCGGGGTTCTTGCCCACGGGTGAGTGCACCGTGCAGGCAAAGCGGTGAAAGAACCCGCTCTGGATGCAGCCGTTGGCAAACAGCTGGCGCACGTATTCGAGCGCGTCCACGGTGTCCTGCACCGTCTGCGTCGGAAAGCCGTACATCAGGTACGCATGCACCAAAATGCCCGCGTCGGTGAAGGCCCGCGTCACGCGTGCTACCTGGTCCACAGACACGCCCTTTTTCATCAGCGTGAGCAGCCGGTCTGACGCCACTTCAAGCCCACCCGAGATCGCGATGCAGCCACTGTCGGCCATCAGCTCGGCCAGGTCGGGCGTGAAGGTTTTCTCAAACCGCACGTTGCCCCACCAGCTGATGCCCGCGTTGCGTTTGATCAGCTCGGTGGACAGGGCCTTGAGCGCCTTGGGCGGGGCGGCTTCGTCGACAAAGTGAAAGCCGGTCTGCCCCGTCTCGCGCACGATCTGCTCAATGCGGTCGGCCAGCACCTCGGCGCTGGCGCCCTCGTAGCGGCTGATGTAGTCCAGGCTCACGTCGCAAAAACTGCACTTCTTCCAGTAGCAGCCGTGCGCCACGGTGAGCTTGTTCCAGCGCCCGTCGCTCCACAGGCGGTGCATGGGGTTGAGCATGTCGAGCAGCGACAGGTAGCGGTCCAGCGGCAGGCCGTCCCAGGTGGGTGTGCCCACCTCGGCAAAGGCGATGTCGGCTTCCATCATGTTGATGTACTGCACGGCGCCATCGTCGCCTTCTCCATCGTTGCGCACAAAAGTACGCACCAGCCGCTGGCGCCCGCGTTCGCCGCGCACATGCTCCAGCAGCGCCAGCAACGGGCGCTCGCCCGCGTCCAGCGTTACGTAGTCAAAGTGGTCGAAGACGCGTGGGTCGGCCAGTTCGCGCAGCTCGGTGTTCACAAACCCGCCGCCCAGTACGGTAACGATATGCGGGTGGCGCGCCTTGATGGTCTGTGCAATGCGAAACGCCGCGTACACCGAGCCGGGGAACGGCACGGACAGCAACACCACATCGGGCGCATGGCGCTCCAGGGCCGCGAGCGTGAGCTGTTGCAGCATGTCGTCGACCAGCGTATGGGGTGCCGCCAACGCCTGCGCCAGCGGGTCAAACGTGGGCTGGCTGCCCGCCAGTGATTCGGCATAACGCACAAACTCAAAGCGTTCGTCCACCGCATCGCGCAGCACATCGGCCAGGTCGTTCAGGTACAGCGTGGCCAGGTGCTTGGCCTTGTCGTGCAGGCCCAGGGCGCCAAAGGCCCAGCCCAGCGGGTCGCCGCCTTCGTCATCCACGTACACATCCAGCGTGGCGAAGCGCGGGCCCTCGGGCAGGTAGTTGCGGCCTGCGATGCGGTGCGCCAGTGTGCTGTCGCGCCCCTGCAAAAACGCGATGGCGGGGCCGATGGTGGCCAGATACCGGTCTTTCTGCGCCGCAAAGCTCTGCACGGCGGGGCTTTGCTTTTTGGGAGGCAGCGCATCCACCTTGTCCGCCACGGCGCGCAGGCCTTGGGGTGATAGCAATTGCAGCACCAGCGCCAGTGCCAGGTCTTCCTGCTCGGCCACTACGCCGCGCGAGCGCAGAAACCCCGTGAGGTAGGCGGTGGACGGGTACGGCGTGTTCAGCTGCGTCATCGGAGGGATGACGGACAGAACGCGCAGGGTTTTCGAATCGGGGGCGACGGCAGACATGGTGGGCAGGGGGCAATCGGGCGATGTGGTGCCGCCGCTGTGGATCGTGGAAGCCCCCGATTATCCCGGCGCGGCCTTATCCCTTGCTCGCTGGCGGCTCCGGGGGCTGCGCTGCGGCGTCAGGGGCGCCCGCAAGGTAGTTGTTCTTCACCCGCACATAGTGCTCGGCCGAATACTGGAGGTAAGCGATCTCGGCCTCGGTCAGCGCGCGCTGGCGCACGGCGGGGCGGCCGATGTAGAGGTAGCCGCTCTCCAGCACCTTGCCGGGCGAGACCAGGCTGCCCGCGCCCAGCATCACGCGGTCTTCGATCACCGCGTCGTCCATCACGATGGAGCCCATGCCGATGAGGCATTCGTTGCCGATGCGGCAGCCGTGCAGGATGACCGAGTGGCCCACGGTGACGTAGTCGCCGATGACCAGCGGCGAGCCTTCGGGTTTGCTGGCATTGCGGTGCGAGACATGGCCCATGGTCAGGTCTTGCACGTTACTGCAGCGGCCCACGGTGATGCGGTTCACGTCGCCGCGCAGCACGGCGTTGCACCACACCGAGCTGTCGGCACCCAGGGTGACGTCGCCGATGACCTGGGCGGAGTCGTGGATGAAAACGCCGGTATCCAGCGTGGGGCGGGTGTCGAGATAGGGGGCGATGGGCATGGGGCGCGGTCAAGAAAGATAGAACGTGGAACGGCAAGCGTAGTGCAGATCGCCCGGTACTGCGGTCGTGTTCAGCGCCGTGCTGCCCGCCCCTTGGTGGGGGCAGCGGTGGGGGCGGTTGCCACGGTGGGCGGCACGGCGTAGAACCCCAGGAACATGTCCACCGCATCGCCCAGCACTTGCGTTTGCTGCGCGGGCGGGAGCGGCGGCTGGCCCATGGCCAGCTGCGGCCAGAAGGCAAACGCCTTGACCATGCCCTGCAGTTGTTGTGCGGCGTAGGGCACGTCCATGGTGGTGCGCAGGCGGCCATCTTGCTGGGCCGCACGCAGCCAGCGCGGCAGGCCCTCTTCTTTGGCAGACAGCTTGGCCGTGATGGCACGGGCGCGCTCGGGCGTATGCATCATGTCCGCCATGGCCACGCGGCTCAGGTCGATAAAACTCGCGTCGTTGAGCAGACCCATCTTTTGCCCCAGCAGCGCCAGCAGTTGTTTGCGCAGCGGCTGTTGTGCGTTGTAGGCCTGCTCGTCCAGCGACTGGCTGCGCTCCCACATCAGCAGCAAGATGGCCTCGAACAGCTCTTCCTTGCTGGGGAAGTGGTTGTACACCGTGCGCTTGGAGACATCGGCGGCGGCCGCCACGCGGTCCATGCTGGTGCCATTGAAGCCGTGTTCGCGGAACTCGCCAATGGCGGCCTGCACGATGGCATCGCGCTTGCGGTCGGTCAGGCGGGTGGGCGGGGAAGCAGCAGTCATGGCTTAATTTTACACCGAGCAGTTTACTTTTTGATAAAGTGAACTACACTGTGCAGTGCACTTTTCACCTATTGCCGTGCTCTGTGCACCGTCCCGCCCTTCGCCACTGCTGCTCGTTGAAGGCGTTGTGGTTGTTTTTGTTGTTCATCCTCGTCCTGATTGCCATGGCCTACAGCATCTTCTCCCGCGCCGCCGTGCCGGTGGCTTCGTACCCGCAGTCGCCCCAGTTTGTGAATGGCAAGTTCCGCAATGCGGCGCCCCGCCATGCGCTGGGTACGCTCAAAACGCTGGAGGTGATGTGGAGGTTTCTCACCGGCAAGCCCGATGATTCCGTGCCCCGCCAGCCCGTGCCCGTCTATGCCGTGATGCGGTCAGACCTGCTGGCAGCCCCCGACATGAGTCTGTGGCGCCTGGGGCATTCCACCCTGCTGTTCAAGATCAACAGCCAGTTCTGGCTGACCGACCCGGTGTTTTCTGAGCGCGCCTCGCCCTTCCCGTTCATGGGCCCCAAGCGGTTTCACGCGCCGCCCATCAGCATGGACGAACTGCCGCCCATCACTGGCGTGATCCTGTCGCATGACCACTACGACCACCTCGACCACGCCGCCATCCAGAAGCTGGCGCCCAAGGTTGAGCACTTCATCACACCGCTGGGTGTGGGCGACCGGCTCATCGCCTGGGGCGTGCCGGCGGCCAAGGTGCAGCAGTTTGACTGGTGGCAAGGCACCACCATCGGTGGCCTGCAGCTGGTGGCCACGCCCGCGCAGCATTTCTCGGGCCGCAGCCTGTCGGACGGCAACAGCACGCTGTGGGCCTCGTGGGTGTTGATCGCTGGTGACACCCGCATCTTCTTCAGTGGCGACACGGGCTACTTCGACGGCTTCAAGGCCATTGGCGAGCGCTTTGGCCCGTTCGATCTGACGCTGATCGAAACCGGTGCCTACAACGCCGATTGGCCAGACATCCACATGCATCCCGAGGAAAGCCTGCAAGCCCATCTGGATGTGCAAGGGCGTTACCTTTTCCCCATCCACAACGGCACGTTCGATCTCTCGCTGCACCCGTGGGTCGAGCCTTTCGAGCGCATCACCGCTCTGGCCGCTGCCGCCCAGGTGCCTCTGGTGGCTCCTGTCATGGGCGAGCGCCTCGACGTTCGGGCACCGGCGTTGTCCACGCACTGGTGGCGCAAGGTGGAGCCTCAGGCCGAGACCTCACCTGCAGGCAGCAGCGGCATGGCTCTGGGCCTGGCCTCTCAGCCAGAGGCATGAGTCACGGTTTTCGCGCTGTCCGCGCAACCCGCGCGAGGCCCCCCACTACCTGGGCCGCTGCGCGGATCTCGGCGTCATCAAACCCTGCGTACCCCAGCAGCCAGCCCCTGCGCGGAGACTGCATCGCATAACGCGACAGCGGCGCCAGCATGACACCAGCGGCCAGGGCCTTGCGGCTCAGGGTTTCGTCATCGCAGTCCGATGCCACCTCATGCAACAGGTGCATGCCCCGGTCGCTGGCGGGCAATTGCCATGCGCCGTCGCTGGCATCGGCCAGGGCGGCACGCAGGGTGTGCTGGCGCGCCTGGTACAGCTCACGCATCTGCCGCAGGTGGCGCAACAGGTGCCCCTCGGCAATGAAGCGCGCCAGCACGGCCTGCGCATCGCCCGGGGCATGCCGGTCGGTGATGGCGCGGGCCATGGCAAAGGCCTCGACGAGTGCGGGCGGCACCACCACAAAACCCAGGCGCAGCCCGGGGTGCAGCGTTTTAGAAAACGTGCCCACGTACAACACCCGCTCAGACCCGGGCAGGCTGCACAGCGCAGGCACGCGCTGGGCGACGCTGCCGTATTGAAACTCGCCGTCGTAGTCGTCTTCCACCACCCAGGCGTCCTGAGCGCGCGCCCACTGCAGCAGCGCTTGCCGTCGGGCCAGGCCCATGCCCACGCCCGTCGGAAACTGGTGGGTGGGTGTGACCACCGCCATGCGTGCGGCGGGCCATTGCGCAGCGGCGGTGTCGATGCGCAGGCCATCGGCATCCAGGGCCACGGGCCGTGCCACGGCCCCGTGGCCCAGCAGGCTGGCGCGTATGCCGGGGTAGCCCGGGTCTTCCACCAGCACCTCGTCGCCCACATCGAGCAGGAGCCGCGCAATGAGGTCGATGCCCTGCTGCGAGCCCGAGCACACCACCACCTGCGCCGCATCGCAGCGAATGCCGCGCGACGCCCACAGCCACAGCGCGATGGCCTGGCGCAGCGCGGGATCGCCCGCTGGGTCCAGGTACTGCGCGCGGGCGCTGCGCTGGCGGGGCGTGGCCTGGCGTGCCAGGCGGTCCCACAGCGCAAAGGGAAACGCCGCGACCTCGGGTGCGCCGATGCGAAACGCGCGTGCCGCCACATGCGGCGGGCGCCAGCGCGCGGCCGTCTCGGCGATGAGCTGCCCGCGCCGCGACAGCCCCCGGGGCGGTGCCACCAGGCCCTGAGCGGGCATGGCGCTGGCCGCACCCGCGGCCTGGGATACGTAGGTGCCATCGCCCACGCGCGCTTCCACATAGCCCTCGGCCTGCAGACGTTGCACGGCCCACAGCACGGTGTTGCGCGACACGCCCAGGCTGGCGGCTTGCTCGCGCGACGGCGGCAGGCGCGTGCCTGCGCGCAGGCGGCCCTGCTCGATGGCGCTGCGCAGCTGCTCGTACACCTGCTGGCGCAGAGGGCCCGAGCGATGGCCGGAGGCGACCGCTCCCTCAGAATTGGCTCTGGCAACCGGCATCAATTGGCTCCTTGGTTGTGGCGTCATCGCCATAAACTGAAGAACCATTGTAGAAACAGGGGCCACCCGATGAGTATTTGTCGAGGCCCGATTTGCCGAAAGAACCCTTCCCATGGCCGAGCACCTTGCCACCGTCACCTGGACCCGTGGCAGCGACGATTTTCTGGACAAGCGTTACCACCGTGCACACACATGGCAGTTTGATGGCGGTGCCATCGTGCCCGGCTCGTCGTCTCCGCATGTGGTGCCGCTGCCCTACTCCGACCCCACCGCCGTGGACCCCGAAGAGGCCTACGTGGCGGCCCTGTCGAGCTGCCACATGCTGTGGTTCCTGGACTTCGCCTGCCGCGCGGGCTGGCGGGTGAACCGCTACACCGATGCCGCTGTGGGCACCATGGCCAAGGATACCGAGGGCCGCCTGGTGGTGTCGCATGTGCAGCTGCGCCCTGTCACGCGGTTCGATGCCTCGCACGCGCCGAGCGAGGCAGTGCTCAATGAACTGCACCACCAGGCGCACGCAGCCTGCTTCCTGGCCAACTCGGTCAAGACGCAGATCGACTGCGCGCCCGTGCTCGAAGTGGAAGGAGGGTGACATGGCCAACGCCAACCGACAGTTTCAGGTGGCAGACGCTGCCACCCTGCAGGCCCTGGTGCGCGCGCAGCCCTTGTCCACGCTGGTGATCGCCCACGAGGGCGCACTGCATGTCAACCACATCCCGCTGTACCTGGACCCGGAACGTGGACCGCACGGCACGCTCATTGGCCATGTGGCCCGCGCCAACGGTGTGTGGCCGCTGTTGCCGCAGCAGGCGGTGGCGGTGTTCCACGGGCCGCAGGCCTATATCTCGCCCTCGTGGTATCCGTCCAAAGCCCTCGACGGCAAACAGGTGCCCACCTGGAACTACGCCGCCGTGCACGCCCACGGCACGCTCTGCGCTGTGGACGACCCCGAGCGGTTGCGCGCCATCCTGCACACCCTGAGCGAGCGCCATGAAGCCCACCGTGCCGAGCCGTGGCGCCTGGACGACGCCCCGCCTGACTACATCGACAAGATGCTGCGCGCCATCGTGGGCATCGAACTGCCCGTGGACCGCTGGGAGGGCATCTGGAAGGTCAGCCAGAACCGCACCGACACCGACCGCGCGGGTGTGGTGCAGGGCCTGCTGGCCGAGTGCACAGCGGCGGCAGAAGACATGGCGGCGCTGGTGCTGGGTGGGCTGATGGCGTGATGGCTGGGATTTATCAAAATTGATAGCTGCCAGCGCATATTAGACGGGCAGCACCGGTTGTTTTAATACCCATAAGTTGATCAGCGGCCACCCCCGTAAGCCTTCAGTGCCAAGGCCGCCTGGGCCGCCCACAGGCTCTGGCCCTGGCGCCTTTACTGTGCGGCACGCGATGCGTCAATATGCGCCTGGGCGCGCTGGGCCAGTGCAATGTCACCGGGGGTTTCGGGGCTCCACTTGTCAACAGTGCGCGGAGCGTCGCTGGTGTCCACGGCGGTATACACCGCCACACAATGCACCACGTCTTGCAGCGGCGCCCCATGGACGGCGCCGCTGCGCACCTCGACCGCCAGGCTCATGCTGGAACCGGTGGTGTGCGTCAGCCGCGCATGCACCTCGACCAGGTCGCCCGGACGGATCGGGCGCACAAAATCGGCGCCCCCCAGAAACTCGGTGATGCATGCCCCCTTGGCCCATGCGCTGGCGCAGGCATAGCCGGCTTCATCCACCCAGCGCAGCACCGTGCCGCCGGGGACGCGTCCCCCTTGCAACAGACTGCCTTCAGACGCCAGAAAGCGCAGGGTGATTGAGTGCATGCCAAGTGCTCCAAATAGGGGGAATCCTATTATTCTCGGGGTTGGACGGCGGCGTGGCAGAAAACCCGAGAGCCTGTTGACGATCTTCCTGGCGATCCCGGGTGAGGTCGTCAACAGGCTTTTGGGGCGAAACGCACGACCAACGAGGACCTTGCGGTGCAGGAAGTGGCGCCACAGGAGCCCCTCGAATCGCGCGCAGCAGCCAAGACGCCTTCTGCTGCAAAGCGTTCTGGCAACTGCCATCGTGCCCAGCCGGCCCACCGGAGTGGGGGCCTTTGGCGTCCTCGGAGATGCGGGGTGCGCTGCGCCGCTCACTTGACCTGAGTCAAAACCTTACTGCAAAGAGATCCCTACATTGCGTTACATCCCGTGCGTCCTGATGGAGGGGCGCACCCCAGTCGGCGGCTGCCGATACCCGCCCACTGTGGGTCCCCTTCTCTCGCACACGCTCGCCGTGCGCCTACTGCCATGTCATTGCTTCACCGGTTGAACCTGCTCGAAAAATTCCTCATCCTGGGGACCATCGGGCTCCTGATGAGCGCATTGCCCACCTATTTGACGGTGAGCGATTCGCTGCGCGCCATTGGCCACGCCCGCCAAGAGGCGCAGGGGGTGGCGCCCGCGCAGGCGCTGACCCGTCTGGTGCAACTGACGCAGGTCCATCGGGGCCTGTCGGTGGGCATGCTCGGCGGCGATGAAGCCCTGGCGGCACGCCGTCCTGCTGCGCGTGATGCGGTCAATGCCGCACTGGACGACGTCAGTGCCCGTTTTGCCGCCGCCAAGGTGCCCGCCGCCCAGATGACCACATGGACGCAGGCCCAGCAGACCTGGCGCACGCTGGAGCAGGCCGTGGCCGCCCGCAGCATCGAACAGGCCCAGAGCACGGCGCAGCATACCCAGCTGATTGCCGGCCTGCTGCAGTTGAATGAAGCACTGGTGCACGCCTACGGCCTGCAGATCGACCCCGACGCCGATACCCATGCCTTGATCCAGGCCTCGCTGGCGCAGGCGCCGATGCTGGGCGAAAAGCTGGGCATGCTGCGCGCACAAGGCGCCAGCGCACTGGGCAAGCGTGAACTCACGCCCCAAAGCAAAGGCCAACTTCTGGTGCTGCAACAACGGGTGGCCGAACTGCAGGCCGACACCTTCCGGGGACTGGACCGTGCCCTGCAAGGCAACGCACAGCTCCAGAGCGCTCTGGGCAGCAGCGCGCAGGCCGTGCAGAGCCAGATCCAGCAGTCGCTGCAGATGGCTGAGCGCGACGTGATCAATGCCACCGACCTCACCCTGGCCTCCAAGGACTACTTTGACGCGTTCACGCGCACTATTGAGGCGCTGAACGGGCTCAACAACCTGTCCCTGGCCAGCCTGGACCAGGCCCTGCAAGCCCGCGTGGCCGCCCTGCAGCGCGGCCTGCTCTGGGTGGCGCTGGCGTTGGTGCTCACACTGTCGGCCACCAGCGCCATGGCCCTGGTGTTCGTCCGCTCGATGACCGGTCCGCTGTCGCAGGCTGTGGCGCTGTCGCGTGCCGTGGCGCAGGGCGACCTCAGTGGCAGTGAACTGACCCATGGCACCAATGAGGTGGGCCAGTTGCTGCAGGCACTGATGCAGATGCGCACCCAACTCACGCAGGTGGTGCGCCAGGTGCGCGGCGGCTCCGAGAGCGTGGCCACCGCCAGCGTGCAGATTGCCCAGGGCAATACCGACCTGTCGGCGCGCACAGAAAGCCAGGCCAGTGCGCTGGAAGAAACCGCTGCCTCGATGGAGCAGCTCAATGCCACTGTGCGGCAGAACGCCGACAGCGCACTGCAGGCCAGCCAGCTGGCCGCCAACGCGAGCACCGTGGCCATCCAGGGCGGTGAGGTGGTGGCCCAGGTGGTGGACACCATGCACGGCATCAACGCCTCGTCGCAGAAGATCTCCGACATCATTGGCGTGATCGATTCGATCGCCTTCCAGACCAACATCCTGGCGCTCAACGCCGCCGTGGAAGCCGCCCGCGCCGGTGAACAAGGCCGGGGCTTTGCCGTGGTGGCCAGCGAAGTGCGCAGCCTGGCAGGGCGCAGCGCCGAGGCCGCACGCGAGATCAAGTCGCTGATCAGCGCGAGTGTGGAGCGCGTGGCACAGGGCAGCGCCTTGGTGGACCGCGCTGGTGCCACGATGAACGAGGTGGTGGGTGCCATCCGCCGTGTGACCGACATCGTGGGCGAGATCAGTGCGGCCAGCCGTGAACAATCACTGGGCGTGGCCCAGGTGGGTGAGGCCGTGACACAGATGGACCAGGTCACGCAGCAAAACGCCGCGCTGGTTGAAGAAATGGCCGCCGCTGCCAGCAGCCTGCAGAACCAGGCCGAAGACCTGGTGCACGTGGTGTCGGTGTTCCGTCTGGGCGATGAGCGCAGCCACAGCGGAGCGCTACGGCTTCAATAGCATGCAGCGCATGTAAATCAAGCGCTACAAGTCTTTTTTGCTTGAAATCGCAACCGCTGGCCCCTGGAGGCGGTTGATGTCAGCCCAGAGGGCGCTCAATGCCCAAGGCGGCCAGCTCCACGTCGGTGAACACGCGTGAGCGGGTGTGAAAGGCCTTGCCTTCTGGCCCCTCCAGCGAGAAGGTGCCGCCAGTGCCCTCGATCACGTCGATGATGAGCTGGGTGTGTTTCCAGGTGTCGTACTGGCCACGGCCGATGTAGAACGGGCAGCCGCCAATGTCGCCCAGGTACACGTCACCCGCCCCCATGGTGATCTCACCGGGCAGATAGCAATTGGCCGCGCTGTTGTCACAGCAGCCACCACTCTGGTGGAACATGAGGTCGGGGCCGTGTTTGGTTTGAAGGAATGCAACGAGTTCGAGCGCGGCGGGCGTGGCGATGACTTTTTCGACCATGGCGTGTCTCCTTGTGGTTGGGCAAAAACAAAAAGGGGAGCCGTTGCCAGCCCCCCTTCGGGTATCACTCTCAGCCGGATGGCTTAGAAAAAGCCCAGCTTGTTTTCGCTGTAGCTGACGAGCAGGTTCTTCGTTTGCTGGTAGTGGTCCAGCATCATCTTGTGCGTCTCGCGCCCAATGCCCGATTCCTTGTAGCCCCCAAACGCTGCATGCGCGGGGTAGGCGTGGTAGCAGTTGGTCCACACGCGCCCGGCCTTGATGGCGCGGCCCATGCGGTAGGCCACGTTGCCGTTGCGGCTCCACACCCCTGCGCCCAGGCCGTACAGCGTGTCGTTGGCAATGGCCAGCGCCTCGGCTTCGTCCTTGAAGGTGGTCACGGCCAGCACGGGGCCGAAGATTTCTTCCTGGAAGATGCGCATCTTGTTGTGGCCCTTGAACAGCGTGGGCTGCACGTAGTAGCCGCCTTCCAGATCGCCGCCCAGGTGCGCCTGGCCACCACCGGCCAGCACCTCGGCGCCTTCCTGTTTCCCCAGGTCCAGGTACGAGAGGATCTTGGTGAGCTGCTCCTTGCTGGCCTGTGCGCCCATCATGCTGTCGGTGTCCAGCGGGTTCATGTGCTTGATGGCGGCCACGCGCTTCAAGACACGCTCCATGAATTGGTCGTAGATCGACTCTTGGATGAGCGCGCGGCTTGGGCAGGTGCAGACCTCGCCCTGGTTGAACGCGAACAGCACCAGGCCTTCAACCGCCTTGTCCAGAAAAGCGTCGTCCTTGTCCATGATGTCGGCAAAGAACACGTTGGGGCTCTTGCCGCCCAGTTCCAGCGTGGCGGGGATGAGGTTGTTGGCGGCGGCTTGCGCAATCACGCGGCCGGTGCTGGTGGAGCCGGTGAACGCGATCTTGGCAATGCGCTTGGAAGTCGCCAGCGGCATGCCCGCCTCGCGGCCGAAACCGTTGACGATGTTGAGCACGCCGGGCGGCAGCAGGTCGGCAATCAGCTCGGCCAGGATGAGGATGGAGATGGGGGTCGATTCGGCGGGCTTGAGCACCACGCAGTTGCCCGCACCAATCGCAGGGGCCAGCTTCCAGGCCGCCATCAGGATGGGGAAATTCCACGGAATGATCTGGCCCACCACGCCCAGCGGCTCCTGGATGTGGTACGCCACGGTGTTCTCGTCGATGTTGCTCAAGGCTCCTTCCTGCGCGCGAACACAGCCCGCAAAGTAGCGGAAGTGGTCCACGGTGAGCGGAATGTCGGCGTTCAGCGTCTCGCGGATCGCCTTGCCGTTGTCCACGGTTTCGGCGTAGGCCAGCAGCTCCAGGTTTTGCTCGATGCGGTCGGCAATTTTCAGCAGGATGTTGCCGCGTGTGGCGGCATCGGTCTTGCCCCAGGCGTCGGCCGCGGCGTGCGCGGCATCGAGCGCCAGTTCGATGTCTTCGGCAGTGGATCGGGCGGCCTGGGTGTAGACCTTGCCGTTGACGGGCGAGATCACGTCAAAGTACTGGCCCTTGACCGGGGCCACAAACTGGCCGCCGATGAAGTTGTTGTACTGGGGTTTGTAGGCGATCTTGGCGCCAGCGGCGCCGGGGGCTGCGTAAACGGTCATGGGGTTGTCTCCTGCGGTTGTTGTGTGCATCGGGCCGACCCTCTGGGCCATTCCGATACCAACCCCCTACTCAAAACGCATGCCAGCATGCACCACAGCATGGAGCCTTGATTTCATTGGAGTTTTTCTGCCGACCCGGGGCCATACCTGTCGCGGCGGACAACGGCTGGCTGTGCCGTGCCGCGACACCTGTCACGAAATGGAACAGTTGGCGCGCCCCTCTGGTCCAGGCCCTTGCCCCCGGCGTTGCCGCCCGCCATACTCATCCCACACCACAAAAAGCAGGGCCCCGTGACCCTGCACGGAGACAAAGCGTGCGCCCCAATACTTCCCCGGTCGCCCTGCGACAGGCCCGCCAGCACCTGCTGGACTCCGGCCAGTGCCCCAGCGGCCTGGTGGACGAGCGCCTGGCCCGCTCCTGGTCGCGCAGCATGGCGGCCGGCCTGGTGCCCACCGGGCGGCCCCAGGCCATCGACCACCCCAGCAGCGGCACCCTGCGCCAGGTGCTGGCCAGCAACCCCGAGCTGCTCGCGCATTCGCGGCCGGTGATGGAGTACCTGTTCGAGCAGGTGCGCCACAGCCAGAGCGTGGTGGTTCTGGCTGACCGGCGCGGCATGCTCATGCACACCCTGGGCGACCCGTACTTTGTGGACAAGGCCGAGCGCGTGGCGCTGACCAGCGGTGCCTCCTGGCACGAGGCCCACCGGGGCACCAACGCCATCGGTACCGCACTGGCCGAAGTTTGTGCGGTGGAAGTGCATGGTGGCGAGCATTTTCTGGAGCGCAACAGTTTTCTCACTTGCGCGGCCTCGCCCATCCTCTCGGCCACCGGCGAGCTGCTGGGCATCCTCGACATCTCTGGCGACTACCGCAGCGGCCATGCCCACACGCTGGGCCTGGTGAGCACGGCGGCACGCATGATCGAAAACCGCCTGCTGGCCGCCACCTGCAAACGCAACATCCGCCTGCACCTGCACAGCGCGCCCGAGGGCATTGGCAGTGTGGCCGAGGGCATCGTGGCGGTGTCGGCCGACGGCTGGATCGTGGGCGCCAACCGCGTGGGCCTGGCGCAGCTGGGCCTGCATGCGGGCGACGTGGGCGCCACCTTGCTGGAGCAGGTGCTGGATGTGCGGATCGACGACCTGCTCTCGCACCACAAGCGCCGCCCCCAGCAGCCGCAGGCTTTGCGCGTGGTGGGCGGTGCGCTGCTGTTTGCCCAGGTGCAGGTGGATGCCGCAGCGTGGACGGGAACACCCTTCGCCGCAGCACGTGCGCCCCAAAGCGTCAGCCCTGCCCAAGACGCATTGGCGCAACTGGACACCGGCGACGCCCGCTGGCGCGCAGCCGCAGACAAAGCCCGCCGCGTGGTGGCCAAGCCCATTGCGGTGCTGATTCAGGGTGAATCGGGCGTGGGCAAAGAGGTGTTTGCCCGTGCCCTGCACGCCAGCGGCCCGCGCCGCGATGCGCCGTTTGTGGCCATTAACTGTGCGGCCATCCCGGAGCACCTCATCGAATCCGAATTGTTCGGCCATGTGGCCGGTGCGTTCACCGGTGCACGCAAGGAGGGCAGCCTGGGCCGCCTGCGTGAGGCCCACGGCGGCACGCTGTTCCTGGATGAAATTGGCGACATGCCGCTGGCCCTGCAAACCCGCCTGCTGCGCGTGCTGCAAGAGCGCAGCGTGACCCCCTTGGGTGCGGGCAAGGCCGTGCCGGTGGACTTTGCACTGGTCTGCGCCACCCACAATCAGCTCATGCAGGCGGCCGAGCAGGGGCGTTTTCGGCAAGACCTGTACTACCGCATCAACGGCCTCACGGTGCAGTTGCCTGCCCTGCGCGAGCGCAGCGACTTCGTGGCGCTGCTGCGGCGGCTGCTGGCCGACCTGGCCACCGAACAAGGCCTGCCAGTGGATGTGGAGGTGGCTGCGGACCTGCTGGCCCGCCTGGCTGGCTATCCCTGGCCCGGTAACTTGCGCCAGCTGGCCAGCGTGCTGCGCACGGCCTGCGCCATGCTGGCCGAGGGCGAAGACACCCTGGGTTGGGAGCACATGCCCGACGACCTGGTGCAGGCGCTGGAGACGGCACCATCACAAGGCGGACAGCCGCCAGAGACCCCCATGGGCCCCGCTGCGTTGAGCCTGCAGCAATTGTCCAGCGCTGCCATCGACCAAGCCCTGCAGTCCGCACGCGGCAACATGTCGCAGGCGGCGCGCCAGCTGGGCATCAGCCGGCAGACGCTGTACCGCAAGCTGGGCGCACGCCCCGGTTAGCTACACATTCGATAGCTGTTGGCGCTTATGTATCAAGCGCCTGCGCCCTATTTCTCTTTCATCGGCAACACCAGCCTTGCTTGCAGGCCCTGGCCGGGCGCGCTGTGCAGCTCCAGCCGCCCGCCATGGGCACGCGCGACACGGTCCACGATGGCAAGGCCCAGCCCTGCGCCCGGCGTCCCGCTGCGCGCCATGCCGCCGCCGCGTGCAAACGGTTGGCGCATGCGGTCGAGTTCTGTGGCGGCGATGCCTGGGCCGCTGTCTGACACCTCCAGCCATGCCTGGTGGGCGTCAGACCCTGTGCGCAGTACCACCGGGGGCGTGCCGTAGCGCCAGGCGTTTTCCACCAGGTTGTCCAGCGCCCGGCGCAGCGCCTGCGGGCGCACGGACATGGTGGGCAGAACACGCAGTTCAAGCGCCAACACACGGCCGTGGTCGGCCTGGGCCTCGGCCACGGCCTGTGCCAGGTCGTTGAGCGATGCGGTGGTGGGCGCCTCGGCCTCACCGCTGCGCGCAAAGTCCAGGAACTGGCCAACGATAGCGTCCATCTCTTCGATGCTGCGCGCCATGCTGGCCGCCAGCGGCGCATCGACCTGCGTCCCGGCAATCTCCACGCCCAGGCGCAGCTTGGTCAATGGCGTGCGCAAATCGTGCGACACGCCCGCCAGCATCAGCGCACGCTCGTGGTCGGCGGTGGCCAGACTCCGTGCCATCTGGTTGAAGCTGTGGCCCACGGTGGCGATTTCTTCGGGGCCGTCCTCTCGCAGCGGGGCGGGGGCCTGGCCTTGTGCCAGTTGCCGGGCCGCCACCACCACCTGGGCCAGTGGTTGGTGGATGTGCCGCTGCAGCCACCAAGCGCCCAGCAGCGCCAGCAGCATGCTGGTCAGCGTGGCGGCCAGCCAGGCGCCAGTGAACTCGCGGGTGGGGAACACGCTGGGCAGGTTAAGCCAATAGGTCTGCGCCCCCTCTGCGTCCTCATGCACCACGCGCAGGGCCAGCACGCCGGTGCTGTCGCGGCGCCATACAGGTTGCGGTGGCTGCGAGGTGGGTGTCTCCGCATCGCCCGCACCCAGGCGGCGTGACACGGCCTGCACAAACTGTCGCTCCAGGGGCGACAGCAGCGCACGCCGCGCCGCGCCCTCTGGCGGGCCGGGCGGTGTGGCTTGTCCGGCCTGCCGGTTGAACGCATCGACAAACGCCACGCGCTGTGCCGGGGGCAGTGCCCGCAGCCCCGCCCGCAGTGCGACCACATTGCGCGCCACGCCATCGGCCACCTGCGCCACGCGGGGCTGAAAGATCATCTGTCGCACCAGCAAGGCCGCCACCAGCTGGCCCAGCACGATGAGCACCGCCATCAGCAGCAGGTTGCGCCCCAGCAGGCTGCGCGGCCAAAGTCGCTGGCGGGTGGGGAGGACAGATTCCGTCATGGCGGGTGGCCGCCGCCCGGCGCGGAGTCATCGGGCACAAACACATAGCCCACGCCCCATACGGTGCGGATGTGGCGCGGCTGGGCGGGGTCGGCCTCGATGAGCTTGCGCAGGCGCATCACCTGCACGTCGATGCTGCGGTCGGTGGCTGCGTGGTCAGGCCCGTAGGCCAGTGCCATCAGCCGGTCGCGGCCCAGCGGGCGGTGCGGTTGTTGGGCCAGCGCTTGCAGCAGTGCGAACTCGCCGGTGGTGAGGGGCACGTCCTGCTCGCCCTGCCCATGCGGGCCATGGCCCCGAGTGAGGCGGCGCTCGTCCAGCCACAGTGTGAAGGCGCCAAATGTTGTGCGCCCACCCGCCTGGCGCGGCCCGGTGTGGGCGCCCAACATGCGCTGGCGCCGCACCATGGCCTGCACGCGCGCCAGCAGTTCGCGTGGGTTGAAGGGCTTGGGCAGGTAGTCGTCGGCGCCCATCTCCAAGCCAATGATGCGGTCCACCGGGTCGCCGCGTGCGGTGAGCATCAGGATGGGAATGGTCTCGCCCTGCGCACGCAGGCGCCGGCAAATCGACAGGCCGTCTTCGCCCGGCATCATCACATCGAGCACCAGCACGTCAAAGCGCTCGCGCGCGAGCAGTGCGTCCAAGGGGCCTGCGCCATCGACCGTGCGCACGGTGTAGCCCTGGTCGCTCAGGTAGCGCTGCAGCAGCGCGCGCAGGTCAGGCTCGTCATCGGCGACCAGGATCTTGGCGAGGGTGTCAGTCATGGAAGGGGACGGTTCTTGTCGGTGAGGCAAGGGCAGGCCCGATGGTACGGTGCGAAACGCCGGGCCTGCGCATGTGCCCGGCGACCCCGCCCGGCGGTGATGACAAGCTGTGACATCGCTCCAGCGCGTTTGTCATGGTTTGTCATCACTTGGCGCAGCGCTGCAACCATTGGCTCACAGGTGGCGGCCACAGTACGAATCCATCCGTGCCGCACCGCTCACCTGTCTGAGCGGTGCGCGCAGGGGTTGAATCACACCCGGAGGTTGCCATGTCCTTTCATTTTTTACCCACTCTTCGTGGCATCGCCACCGCCTGCGCAGCGCTGGCGGCGTTGTCTTTGCCGACAACGCCCGTGCATGCGCGGGCAGCCCGCGCCGTGGCGCAGCATGAAGACGGCTCCACCACCGCCCGCGCTGGCGTGGTGCGGGCCCGTCCGGCAGGTGGCGGTGTGGCCCGTGGCCGCACCGTGACCACCGACGGCGCGGGCAACACCAGCATGCGCAGCGCCGCTGCGGTGGCGACACCCGGTGGCGGCACAGGCGTGCGCCGCGCCAGCAACACGGGTTTGGCCGATGGCTCGGCCACCCACCAAAGCAGCATGGCGGCGCAAGGCGCACAGGGCAGCGTGAGCAGCAGTGGCAGCGCTGCCCGGGCCGCAGACGGCAGCGTCACGCAAAGCCGCAGCACCACCGCCACCAGCGCCGCCACCGGCCACAGCGTGCAGGCGCAAAGCAGCTACAGCAAGGACACAGGCCTGGCCCACAGCGCCACCTGCTACGACGCCGGCGGCGCTGCCATGGCCTGCCCCTCGCGCCCTTGACGGGCCTACGCTCCCGTTTGCAGCCCCCCGCCTTTCTCCAGGACCTCGCCATGTTCTTGCGCCACATCCTTTCCCTCACCGCCATGGCCCTATTGGCCGTGGCAGCCCCCAGCGCAGATGCCCAAACTGCCCCTCCGAACGGTGCGGGTCGCCTGCGCGCCCTCATTGCCCAGAAGCAGGCCACGACCGCTCCCGCAGCCCTGCCCGCAGGTGTGCAGCGCATCGCCGATGTGCCCTATGGCAGCGACCCGGCGCAGCGCATGGACGTGTATGTGCCCACCAGCCCCACCACCGGCACCCCCAGCCTGGTGGCCAGCGCCGTGCGCGCACCGGTCATCTTCATGGTGCATGGCGGTGGCTGGCGGATGGGTGACAAGACCATGGGCCGTGTGGTGCAGGAGAAGGTGGCGCGCTGGGTGCCCAGGGGTTTTGTGCTGATCTCGGTGAACTACCGCATGCTGCCGGACGCCCCCGTGGCCCAGCAGGAGCGCGACGTGCAGGCGGCGCTGATGGCCGCGCAGCAGCGCGCGGGCACCTGGGGCGGCGACGCCAGCCGCTTCATCCTCATGGGCCATTCGGCCGGCGCCCACCTGGTGGCGCTGCTCAATGCCCGCGCCCCGCAGGCCCTGCGTGAGGGCGCCTGGCCCTGGCTGGGCACGGTCTCGCTCGACAGTGCGGTGATGAACGTGCCCACCGTCATGCGTGCGCCGCACATGCCGCTGTACGACGACGCCTTTGGCTCCGACCCCGCCTACTGGGTGGCTTTGTCGCCCTATCACCAGTGGACAGTGGGCGCACCCCCGATGCAGATGGTGTGCTCCACCGAGCGGGCCGACCACCCTTGCCTGCAGGCCGACAGCATGGCGCGCCATGTACGCAACCAGGGGGGCCGTGCCGAGGTATTGCCCCAGGACCTGACCCACGGCGAAATCAACGCCCAGCTGGGCCTGGACAGCGACTACACCCTGGCGGTGGAAGCCTTCATGCGCTCGCTGGACGCCGAGGTGGCGCGGCGGTTGCCGTGATAGGGTTTGAATTTGCTATTAAATAAATAGCTGCTAGCGCATGTTGAATAAGCGCTAGCGTCTATTTTTAGTCAAACTGTGCTCGCAGGTAGGGCGCCAGATACCGCCCCGTGTGGCTGGCCGGGTTGGCTGCCAACTCCTCGGGCGTGCCCACCCCCACCACGGTGCCGCCACCCGCGCCGCCTTCGGGGCCCATGTCGATGAGCCAGTCGGCGGTTTTGATGACGTCGAGGTTGTGTTCGATGATGACGATGGTGTTGCCCGCGTCGCGCAGCTGGTGCAGCACCTTGAGCAGCAGGTCGATGTCGGCAAAGTGCAGGCCGGTGGTGGGCTCGTCCAGGATGTAGAGCGTGCGGCCGGTGTCACGTTTGCTCAGTTCCTGCGCCAGCTTTACGCGCTGGGCCTCGCCGCCCGACAGCGTGGTGGCGGCCTGGCCCAGGCGGATGTAGGACAGGCCCACATCCAGCAGCGTCTGCAGCTTGCGCGCAATGGTGGGCACGTCCTTGAAGTACGCCGCAGCGTCTTCCACCGTCAGCTCCAGAATCTGCGCAATGTTTTTGCCCTTCCACAGCACCTCCAGCGTCTCGCGGTTGTAGCGCTGGCCATGGCAGATGTCGCAGGGCACGTACACGTCGGGCAGAAAGTGCATCTCCACCTTCACCACGCCGTCGCCCTGGCAGGCCTCGCAGCGGCCACCGCCCGCGGATTGCGACACATTGAAGCTGAAGCGCCCGGGGCCGTAGCCGCGTTCCTTGGCCGTGTTGACCTCGGCCATCAGCTCGCGGATGGGTGTGAACAGGCCGGTGTAGGTGGCGGGGTTGCTGCGCGGCGTGCGGCCAATGGGGCTTTGGTCCACATTGATGACCTTGTCGAAATACTCGATGCCCACGATCTCTTCATGTTCGGCTGGTTCTTCGTGCGCGCGGTACAGCTGGCGGGCCACGGCGGTATACAGCGTGTCGTTGACCAGCGTGCTCTTGCCCGAGCCAGAAACCCCTGTCACGCAAGTGAGCAGCCCCACGGGGAAGTCCACCGTCACTCCCTTGAGGTTGTTGCCCGTGGCGCCCACCACGCGCAGGGCCTGCACGGCGCCCTGGCGCGCGTGGTGCTCGGCCATGCGTTCGGCCCGGCGCTTGCTGGCCTCGGTTTGCGGGAAGCGTGATTTGGCTTTGGCCTCCACCACGGGCGCGGGCTGGTCCAGCACCGGCAGCCACGGCGTGCGGCG
Organism: Acidovorax sp. 69; assembly: GCF_002797445.1. Taxonomy (NCBI): domain Bacteria; kingdom Pseudomonadati; phylum Pseudomonadota; class Betaproteobacteria; order Burkholderiales; family Comamonadaceae; genus Acidovorax; species Acidovorax sp. 69. The sequence goes on from NZ_PGEP01000001.1 coordinate 128,591, forward strand.
CGTGGGCACGGCAATGGTGCGTGTGCCCGACAGGTACTGGCCCGTGAGCGACTGCGCGTTGTTGCGCACTTCGTCGTAGGTGCCCTGCGCCATCACACGCCCGCCATGCACGCCCGCGCCGGGGCCCATGTCGATCACATGGTCGGCAGCGCGCATCATGTCTTCGTCGTGCTCGACCACGATCACGCTGTTGCCAATGTCGCGCAGGTGTTTGAGCGTGGCGATCAGGCGGTCGTTGTCGCGCTGGTGCAGGCCGATGCTGGGCTCGTCCAGCACATACATCACGCCCGTCAGGCCGCTGCCGATTTGCGAGGCCAGGCGAATGCGCTGCGCCTCGCCACCGCTCAAGGTTTCGGCGCTGCGGTCCAGGCTCAGGTAGCTCAGGCCCACGTCGTTCAGGAACTGCAGGCGCGTGGCGATCTCGCGCACCACCTTGTCGGCGATCTCGGCCTTGGCGCCGGTCAGCTTCAGGTCGTTGAACCAGGCGTGGGCGGTGTTCAGCGTGGCGTGGCTCACCTCGTAGATGGCGCGGGCCTGCTCGCCCTCGCCCAGTCGCACATGGCGGGCTTCACGGCGCAGGCGGGTGCCGTGGCATTCGGGGCAGGGCTGGGTGCTGCGAAAGCGCGCCAGGTCCTCGCGTACCACCACCGAGTCGGTCTCGCGGTAGCGGCGGGCCATGTTGGGAATGATGCCTTCGAACGGGTGCTTTTTGGTGTGCACCTTGCCCTTGGAGGCACCGCTGTCCATGATGTAGCTGAAGGCAATTTCTTCGTCGCCCGAACCGTGCAGGATGGCGTGCTGAACCGACGCGGGCAATGATTCGAACGGCGCGTCGATGTCAAACGCATAGTGTTTGGCCAGGCTCTCCAGCATCGCAAAGTAGTAGCCGTTGCGCCGGTCCCAGCCCTTGATGGCGCCGCTGGCCAGGCTCAGCGTGGGGAAGGCCACCACGCGCGCCGGATCAAACACGTCGCGCTGACCAATGCCGTCACACGCCGGGCACGCGCCCATGGGCGAGTTGAACGAGAACAGGCGCGGCTCCAGCTCGGGCAGCGAATAGCTGCAGACCGGGCACGAGAACTTGCTGCTGAACAGGTGTTCTTGCCCCGTGTCCATCTCCAGCGCCAGCACGCGCCCATTGCCCTCGTGCCCACCCACACGCAGCACCGCCTCGATGCTCTCGGCCAGGCGCTGCTGCAGGTCGGCCCGCACCTTGATGCGGTCGATCACCACGTCGATGTTGTGCTTCTCGGTCTTCTTGAGCGCGGGCAGGTTCTCGTGTTCATAGATCTGGCCATCGACCCGAAAGCGGATGTAGCCCAGCGCCTGCATCTGCGCAAACAACTCGGTGAACTCGCCCTTTTTCTCGCGCGCCACGGGCGCCAGCAGCATGAGCTTGGTGTCTTCGGGCAGGGCCAGCACGGCGTCCACCATCTGGCTCACCGTCTGCGCGGCCAGCGGCAGGCCATGGTCGGGGCAATACGGCGTGCCCGCACGGGCGTACAACAGGCGCAGGTAGTCGTGGATCTCGGTCACCGTGCCCACGGTGGAGCGCGGGTTGTGGCTGGTGGCTTTTTGCTCAATGCTGATGGCGGGCGACAGGCCTTCGATCAGGTCGACATCGGGCTTGTCCAGGCGGCCCAGGAACTGCCGTGCATAGGCCGACAGGCTCTCCACATAGCGCCGTTGCCCCTCGGCATACAGCGTGTCGAACGCCAGGCTGGATTTGCCCGAGCCCGACAACCCCGTGATCACCACCAACTGGTTGCGCGGAATGTCCAGGTCGATGTTCTTGAGGTTGTGCGTGCGCGCGCCCCGGATGCTGATGCGTTGCTCGCGCAGGGCGCGGGCGAGGTAGATGCCATCATCAGCTTGGGCAGATCGGTCGTCGGCAACTGGGGGGAGGGTCACGGGGCGGGCTCGGTGCGGGACAACCCACCATGATAGGCCACCCGCCCTCTGCGCGCCGCCCTCACATAATGGGCGTGCCATGTCCGCACAGCAGCCCTTGCCATCCACCTTGTTTACCACCGACCAGCAGGTCGGTGCGGCGCGCTTTGAAGCGTGGCGCAGCAGCATTTCGGTGGTGTTTGACGTAGCTCCGCTTGCGCCGGAGCGGATGGGCGCCTTCCAGGCCACGGTACGGGCGACGCATCTGGGGAACCTGCTGGTGGGCGACCTGAATTTTGCAGGGCAGCAATTCATGCGCTCACAACCTCGGGTGGTGCGCGATGGGCTCGACCACTACCTGGTGCAGTGGTACCGCACGGGCGGTTTTGTCGGGCAGCGCGACGGCAGCATGGACATCGAGGTGCGTCCCGGTGATATCGTCATCCTGGACCTCGGCCGCACCCTGCGCACGTTTGCGCGGCGCTCTCGCGTGATGACTCTCATCGTGCCGCGTGAGCTGATTCACGAGGCCATGGGGGTTCGGGACTCGGACCTGCATGGCACGGTGCTGCGTGCCGATTCGGCACTGGGGGGGTTGCTGAGTGACCATCTGCTATCGCTGCAGCACCGCTTACCGGGCGTCGCGCTCGAAGACGCGCCTGCGGTGGCCCGCGCCAGTGTGCAGATGTTGGCGGCCTGCGTGTTGCCCCGCGCGCCGACTCTGCATGGTGCCCAGAGCGCCATTGAAGGCGTCACACTGCAGCGCATACAGCGCCATATCAACCGCTACCTGGGAGCGGACCTGAGTGCCGATGTGTTGTGCCAGACCTTTGGTCTTTCGCGCAGCGCACTGTACCGGCTGTTTGAGCCCTTGGGCGGCGTGGCCCACCATGTGCAACAGCGGCGGCTGCTGCAGGCCTACCGTGTATTGGCCAATCCGACCAACCGCCGCCTGCGGGTGGCCGACGTGGCGGCGCGGGTGGGTTTCACCAGCAATGCCCATTTCAGTCGCGCATTTCGCGCCGCATTTGACATGGCGCCCTCGGAGGTGCGCGTTCCGGCCCCTGCAGGGGGGGCCGATCACACCGCGCTGGCCCAGGGCAGCTCTGTCGAATACGCCGCTTGGGTCCGGGGCCTGCAGGGCACATCTGGTATCGCCTGATCCCTCCAGGAGGTCTTTTTTGCAAATGCCCCCGGGACTTGGGACAACCAGTCAACAAAACGCCAACGCACAGGCAATCCGCCGGACGGCAGGCCCTCTAGGATTGACGATGCCCCCGCGAAGCCGTAGCCCCAGCCACTGGCCCGGCGCGGTGGCGTCCCACCCCTCTTCATGCAAAACGCCAAAACTCCTGCTCTCCCGTGCTCAAGTCCGCGAGTGGTCCCAGCCCACCCTGGCCTCAAAGGCTGGGTGGTTGTCTGGGCCATGGGGACCACCTTTTCCGCGTACGCCGAAACCAGATCGCTGCGCCACCATGAAGCGGCGGAGGAAGCCACGGCACTGAAAACGGCGATGTACCCGTCCGATCAGCGAGGAACTGCTGGGCCGCTCTCGGCCCGGACGGAGGGGTTGGCGCCCACGGTGGCCCGCGATGATGAGGCCCAGTCGGATTCATCCAAACACCGCGACGGTTCCAGTATTCCGACCCCGGTTGACAACCCTTGGGCACTGGGCACGCTGGCTGTTTTGCTGGGCCACATGGTGTGGATGGACAGGCGCGCGAGGCGGGAAAAAGGCTGAAAGCCGACCGGCGCAGTCAACGCATGATGGGCAGACCGGCGGCCAATGGGCGAAAATCCCCGCTTTGCTTCTTCGGGCCTTAGTGCACCACCGTGCCGGATTCTCCTTCCCTGTCAGCCTCAGCCGCCAATCGGCCCCCCACCCCCGGTACCCCCATGACCGCTCTGGAGCGCCGCTCCAGCGTCAGCCTGGCTCTTATCTTCGCGCTGCGCATGCTCGGCCTGTTCTTGGTGCTGCCCGTGTTTGCGCTGGAAGCGCGCAAGTACCCCGGGGGCGACGATCCGGCACTGGTCGGCTTGGCGATGGGTATCTATGGCCTCACGCAGGCGGTGTTGCAATTGCCGTTGGGCATGGCCTCCGACCGTTTTGGGCGCAAACGCGTCATTGTTTTTGGCCTGTTGGTGTTTGCGGCAGGCAGTTTGCTGGCCGCGTTGGCCGATTCGCTCACCGGGCTGTTGCTGGGCCGTGCGTTGCAGGGGGCGGGCGCTGTGTCGGCGGCCGTGACGGCCCTGCTGGCCGACCAGACACGCGACGCTGTGCGCACCAAGGCCATGGCACTGGTAGGCGGGAGCATTGGCCTGATGTTTGCCCTGGCGCTGGTGGCGGCCCCTGTGCTGGTGGCCCACATCGGGCTGGCGGGGCTGTTTGGCCTGACCTGCGCGCTGGCGCTGGCTGGCGTAGCGGTCGTGCTTTGGTGGGTGCCGCCAGAAACCGAACAACAACAGAACACCCCCAGGGGGCGGCTTGCCGAGGTGTGGGCGCAGCCGGATCTGCTGCGCCTGAACCTGGGTGTGTTTGTTCTGCATACGGTACAGCTGTCGATGTGGGTGGCCGTGCCCGCCATGCTGGTACAGGCCGGCCTGGCCAAAGACCACCACTGGCAGGTGTACCTGCCGGCGGTGGTGTTGTCATTTGCGGCCATGGGGGGCTTGTTTGCGCTGGAGCGTGTCGGTCGCCTGCGTGCGGCCTTGCTCGGAGCCATTGCCCTGGTCCTGTTGGTGCAAATGGGCCTGGGCTTGCTGGCGGTCAGCGGCATGCCAGCCACCCTCTGGGTTCTGGGGCCCTTGCTGTTTGTCTTTTTTTGTGGGTTCAACGCGCTGGAGGCCAGCCAGCCCAGCCTGGTGTCGCGCATGGCGCCCGCCCATGTGCGCGGTGCCGCACTGGGCAGCTACAACACCTTGCAGTCGTTGGGCCTGTTTGCGGGCGGGGCCCTCGGCGGTGCCCTGGTGAAATGGGCTGGTGCCCCCGGTCTCTTTGCGGTCACCACGGTGCTCACCGCCCTGTGGCTGGTACTGACCTGGCCCTTGCGACCGGTGGGCCGCGGCGAGCACTGAAAACCTGCTGACGGTGTTCTGGGGGATCGCCAGCAGGTGCTGGTTGGCAGGCTTTGCCATTGCGCGGGGGCTTCCCTTGCCGACCGGTTACGGCACAATGGCGCGTTTGGCGCCCGGAAATCCTCTTCAAATCCGGCGCTTTGTTACCCCTTTAAGGCAAAGACAGCACCATGGCATCCGTAAACAAAGTCATCATCGTCGGCAATCTGGGCCGCGACCCTGAAATGCGCACTTTCCCCAGTGGCGATCAGGTGGCCAACGTGACGATTGCCACCACCGACAAGTGGAAAGACAAGCAGTCCGGCGAAATGAAGGAAGCCACCGAGTGGCACCGGGTGGTGTTCAACGGCCGTTTGGCTGAAATTGCAGGCCAGTATTTGCGCAAGGGCTCGCAGGTGTATGTCGAAGGCAGCCTGCGCACCCGCAAGTGGACCGACCAGTCCGGCGTGGAAAAGTACAGCACCGAGATCCGTGCCGACCAGATGCAGATGCTGGGCAGCCGCCAGGGCATGGGCGGTGGCGGACAAGGCGGTGGCCAGCAAGGCGGCGGCTACGACGATGGTGGCGGTTATGGCGGCGGCGACCAAGGCGGCTACGACCAGGCCCCTCGCCGCGCAGCCGCCCCCCAGGCGCGCCCCCCGGCACCGCCGCAGCGCCCTGCACCAGCCCCCGTGGCCCAGGCGCCCCGCGCTGCGTCGGGGTTCGACGACATGGACGACGACATTCCGTTCTGAGTTAGAAGAACTGGAATCTTTGTGGGTAGAAGCCCGCGATCTCTTGGGGTTGCGGGCTTTTGCCGTTTGGGCTGCCAAGCCGGACCTTTGCGCCGCGCGGTCGACTCTGCGTTCCATCTGCCGTTTCTGGTGCCCTCCAAGGAGGGGCACTCGATGGGATGGATCACCACCGTTTCTCCGAGGCGGTGCCGAGGGCTGTGCCAGCGCGTAGCCTGGCCGACCCACGGGGTGCGTGAGGTCGGCAAGGTTCGATTGTCATCGTGGACTGGCCGATCACAGGGCTATGCACCATTGCCAACGTTCGCAACAATACCCCTGCAATGTCCACTGGCACATTCTTCACCACCTCTGCCGCTTTCCGCGACTGGCTGCAAGCCCATGCTGCAGGCTCCGAGGAGCTGCTCGTCGGTTTCCACAAGGTGGGCTCCGGCTGTCCCAGCATGACCTGGTCCGAGTCGGTGGACGAGGCCCTGTGTTTTGGCTGGATCGACGGCGTGAGGCGTCGCATTGACGATCACACGTACTCCATCCGCTTTACCCCACGCAAGCAGTCGTCCATCTGGAGTGCCGTGAACATCGCCAAGATGGCGCAGTTGCACGCTGCGGGACGCGTGACGCCCGCTGGGCTGGAGGCGTTTGCCCACCGCAAGGCCGACAAGTCTGCGATTTACTCCCACGAGCAGGCAGCTGCCGCTGAGTTGCCTGCGGCGCAGCTGCGTGAGTTTCAGCGGCACAAGAAGGCATGGCGGTTTTTTGAGGCCACACCGCCCGGCTACCGCAAGGCCATGCTGCATTGGGTGACATCGGCCAAGCGGCCCCCGACGCGGGAGACCCGCTTTGCGCAACTGCTGGCGGCCTGCGCGGCAGGAGAGCGGGTGGATCTGTGGGCTAAGCGGCCACCGGCTTTGGCGCCATAGCGACCCTTCAACAAGTCCGACCTGCTCCATGGGCTGTGGTGCTTGGCGTAAGCTCGTCGCATGCAACAACGAACCCTTGGACCTTTCTCCGTCTCGGCCATCGGCCTGGGCTGTATGAACCTTTCACACGCCTATGGCGCCCCAGTATCTGCCGAGCAAGGCGAGCGTGTGTTGCTGGCCGCGTTGGATGCGGGGGTGACGCTGTTCGACACGGCCACGCTGTACGGCTTCGGGGCCAACGAAACGCTGGTGGGCCGCGTGATGAAGAGCCACCGCAGCCGCTTCACGTTGGCCAGCAAGTGTGGCATGCAGGGCGTGGATGTGAACGGCGACGCCAAGCTGGTGCGTGTGATTGATGGCCGCCCTGCCACGCTGCGCCAGACCTGCGAAGACAGCCTGCGCCGCCTGCAGACCGACGTCATCGACCTGTATTACCTGCACCGTTGGGACAAGCAGGTGCCCATTGAAGACAGCGTGGGCGCGCTGGCCGATCTGGTGCGCGCGGGCAAAATCCGCAGCATCGGCTTGTCCGAAGTGTCTGCTGCCACGCTGCGCCGTGCGCATGCCGTGCATCCCATTGCGGCGGTGCAGACCGAGTATTCGCTGTGGACACGCAACCCTGAGATCGCGGTACTGGATGCCTGCCGTGAGCTGGGCGTGGCCTTCGTGGCGTTCAGCCCCGTGGCGCGTGGATTTCTGTGTGGTGACCTGCGGGATGTGAGCACGCTCGACGCCAAGGACATTCGCCGCGCCATGCCGCGCTTTGCGCCCGAGGCCTATGCCGCCAATCTGCAACTGCTGGACCGCTACCAGCAGGTGGCGCGCGATGTGGGCTGCACGCCCGCGCAGCTGGCGCTGGCCTGGTTGCTGCACAGGGGCGAGCACATCATCCCGATCCCGGGCACTACCAGCGTGGAGCATCTGCACGATGACCTGGGCGCGGTGGGCCTGCGCCTCGATACCGCCACCATGCAGCGTCTGGACGGGCTCATCAATCAGCGTACCGTCGCGGGGGCCCGCTACAGCCCGCAGAGTGCTGGCGAAGTGGATACGGAGAACTTTGCCGCTTGATATGGGTTCGCGTTCAGTCGCCAATTGCCATTGCGACGCGGGCTCAACGGCTTCTTTCAATCGTTTTGCGCATTGACGGCGACCCACGCAGACACAAAGAGCGGGAGATGATTGAACCGGTGTAAAACGATCTGCACCTGATTGCGCTCCGCCACATCGAGTGCGGCCGAGCCTTGCTGCCCCGGTACAACAACCAAACAGCCATTGGCCCAGCTTGCGAATTTTGGAGTGGCTCAGTGGTTCTGACTTTGCCTGGTGCCATTCCATTTCCAGGTCGCACAAGACGCGCGGTTTGCAACGCAAAATTGATAGCTGTCAGCGCTTTATATATAAGCGCTGACAGTCATTTTGACAAAAACATGCATTCAACGCGGCTTAGCCCTCCAGTCGCTCCAACCGCAGTGTCACTGCCGGGCCCGCCACTGCCGGGTGCGACGCCAGAGCATGTACGGCGAGGTCCACCGTGGCCTGGGCTACGGCGTCGGTCAGCACCAGGACTTGGGGCGTGGTGCCTGCGGGCAATTGCTTGTTGCACGCCAGTGATACCTGCTGCACCGGCACTTGCTGCGCCGCCAGCCACGCACCCACGGCCTCGACCTGCTGTGTAGCGTGCACGGGCACCCGCAGGTAGTGGCGGGTGTGCACGGCCGCGCGCGGCAGCACGGCCAGTGCCTCGCTCACCGCATGGGCATGGAACCCCAGGTGCGGTACGCGTTGCGCAGGCGTGGTGCCAGCCAGCCGGGCCACGTCTACCAGGTCTGCGATCACGGCCGACGCCGTCTGTTCAGACCCTGCACCCGCGCCGTAGTACATCGTCACGCCCGCCGCATCGCCCTTGACCATGATGCCGTTCATGGACCCGTTCACATGCGCCAGCAGGTGCGTGGCGGGCACCAGCGCGGGCTGCACGCGCAGCTCCACGCCGTCTGCGTCACCGCCCGTGCGACGCCTGGCCACGCCCAGCAGCTTGATGCGAAAGCCCAGCTGCTCCGCGCACGCCACATCCAGGCCCTGCAGCGTGGTGATGCCTTCCACCTGTACATCGGCAAAGCGCACCGGCATGCCAAATGCATTGGCCGCCAGCAGCGTGATCTTGTGGGCCGCGTCGATGCCCTCGATGTCGAAGGTGGGGTCCGCCTCGGCATAGCCCAGCGCCTGGGCCTGGGCCAGGGCCTCGGCAAAGCCCAGGCCTTCCTCGCGCATCTTGCTCAGGATGAAATTGGTGGTGCCGTTGATGATGCCTGCCACCCATTCGATGCGGTTGGCCGTGAGGCCCTCGCGCAGCGCCTTCACGATGGGGATGCTGACGGCCACCGCGCCCTCGTAGGCCACGACCACGCCGTGCTGGCGCGCGGCGGCAAAGATCTCGTTGCCATGCACCGCCAGCAGCGCCTTGTTGGCCGTGACCACGTGCTTGCCCGTGCGGATGGCAGCGAGCACCCATTCACGTGCCGGGCCGGTGCCGCCAGCGGCCTCCACCAGCACATCCACGTCGGGGTGCGTGGCCACCTGCATGGGGTCGTTGGTCAGCGCCACGTCTTTGCCCACCACGCTCATGGCGCGGGCCAGGCTGCGGGCACACACCACCACCATCTTGATGCCCCGCCCCGCGCGGCCCGCGATCAGCGCCCGGTTGCGCGCCAGCACCCGGAAGGTGCCTGCGCCCACGGTGCCAATGCCAATCATGCCCACGCGCAGGGGGCGCATAGCCACAGCGGCAGCGTGCAACGGTTGAGGTTCAAGGGATTGGGCGGGATCGCGGTACATGGACTTCTCCGGCTAACGAACAAACAAACAAAAAAACCCAGCTGCCAGAGCTGGGTTTCGTGCATTCGTCTTGGGGGAGAAGAGAGCGATCACCAGGTGGCTGCCGAAACGGCCACCTGCGCGTGCTCAGGTGGCCGCGGGGGTAATGGTGGTAATCATTCGTGCACCCAGTGCCCGCTTTCCACCATGGGCCCGCGCGAGTGCGGGCGGCATCATGCCCATGCCTTGGAGGGCGGCGGCGCGTGCAGTGGAGGGGATGGAGGCGTACGACATGAAGGGCCCAGTGTAGCGGATGCTGGCGGGGGCACGCCAACCCGTCTCAGAAGGTGTGGATGGATCCAGCGTGCCAGAGCAGACTGTCAGTGCGTTTCTGATCGAGGCCCAACGCACAGTCATCACTCTGGCAATGGCGAGCATTTGCAACGACGAGGGGAGTGCTTTGGCGGGATGAGCGGGCATGCCGGGTTCTTTCACACCTTTTCTCTAGTCAGCCTGTGGCGCGATGGCCTCACCGGGCTTCGCGGTCGGTCAGGCGCACCATGCGGATGGCATCGAACGGGCAACGCACCGCACACAACGCACATCCGGTGCAGCCCGGCGCATCGTGCAGGGTAGAGCACTTGGGGCCCCAGGGCCCCGTGCCTTGCACCTGCAGCGACAGCACATGCGGCGGGCACACAGCAATGCACCAGCCGCAGCCGGTACAGCGCTGGGGGTTGATGGTGGGCAGGGCCTTGCGGGCGTTAGTGGTCATGGGCGTCGTGTGGTGGGCAGTGTGCCGCTGGAACGCCCATCCCACAAGGCGCGCGCTACAGTGCCCCCATGAACGCAGAACCGAACTCCACCACCACCCGCCATTTGTTGATCACCGGCCTTGTGCAGGGCGTGGGCTACCGCTGGTCCATGGTTCAGGCCGCCGAGCGCTTGGGTGTGTCAGGCTGGGTGCGCAATCGGCAAGACGGCCGCGTAGAGGCCTGCGCCTGGGGCACAGAGCAGGCCCTGCTGGCCCTCATCGACTGGGCGCACCAGGGGCCTGAACATGCGCGCGTGGACCGCGTGGTGGTGGGCAATGTGCCCGATGGCGGCGATACCCCTGCGGGCTTCACGCAGCGCGATACGGTGTAGCTGCGCCGCTGCTAGGCGCGCAGGCCGAGTTGTCGGAGCAACTCCATCGCCCCCGCAGGCGCCCGCTCCTTCGCGCCGTTGATGAAGTACACGAACACATCGCGCGGCTGCTCTCCGCCGGTCCACGTACGCACGCCCTGGGCCCATTGGGCAATAGTTTCTGGCGCGTAGCCGGTGGTCACCTCGGCCTGGCCTCGCATGAGCCGCAGATAGGCAAAGTCGGCCTCTGCATCCGCGATGGCGGGAAACTTCTCGGAGTCCGTATAGACAGGCACGCAACCGTATTGGCGGGCCAGCGCCACAAACGTGGGCGTGGCAAAACTCGGGTGGCGCACATCCAGCGCATGGCGCAGGCGGAGGCCATCCACCTGCTGCGGCAGCAGGGCCAGAAAGGCTTCGAAATCCCCCGGCTCAAACGCCTTGGCCGGCATGAACTGCCACACGATGGGCCCGAGCTTGTTCTTCAGTTCAGCGATGCCGCTTTCGACAAATCGGGTGATCGAATCACCCGCATCTGCCAGCACCCGGCGGTTCGTCGCAAAGCGGTTGGCCTTGAGCGAGAACATGAAGCCTTCAGGCGTCTCGCTGTGCCACTTGGCAAAGGTGGACGGCTTGAAGGTGCTGTAGTAAGTGCCGTTGACCTCGATGGCGGTGAGCTGGCGACTGGCGTAGTGCAGCTCTTTGCCGTGTGCCAGGCCAGCGGGGTAGAAGTTGCTGCGCCAGGGCTCGAAGGTCCAGCCGCCGATGCCGACGCAGATGCGCGGGTTGCTGACGCTGGCAGAGGTGTCCACGGCGTTGTCCCTCTAGAGTCCACGGAATGGTCACTGTAGCAGCAGCGCTCGCCTCAGCGGCCCCAGCGCGAGGTTCTGCGCCGCAGAGCGTCAGCTCCGGTGCTGTAGATCCCGAGCGCCGTAGGCGCAATACCCCGGCTTGGGGCTCTTCTTTTGCGGGTGCAGGCGGCAGGTCTCGGGCCGTTGGTCGTATACCGTGCACAGCCGCGTCTTGGGGTCGAGAAAGTTGCAGTCCCCACTCGCCCGCCGCGCCATCGTGAAGATCGCGTTCTTGTGGTTGAAGTGGTCGATCAACCGTGCCTTCTGCAGCCGCTTGGCGATGTGCCGGAGCTCTTCGTGCTCGGCCTCAAACGCATCCACCAGCCCCAGTCGCACCAGGTCAGACAGCTGCACTTCGAGCGGCATGGTGCAGCAGTTGGCTGCACAGGTCTCACACAGGCCTGCGCGGTAGCGGGACCAAGTTTCTAGGCGGTCAACGTCGACGATGGAGATGGGGGAGCGCATGGGGATGGGATTGTGCCTAATCTTCATCCACCCAGGCGCGCACGGCGGGGTGTACGGCGTTAGTGGGCAAAAACTCCTGCTCCAGCCGTCCCCTTTCCTGCGTGCGCAGGTGGGCGTACAGTGTGGTCTCATCACGCGTCAACGTGCCTAAAGCCGAGTCTGGCGCATGCACCGGTTCGGCCACGGCCAGACTTTGGTGGGCGCTGAAGGTGGCGCGGTCCATCAGCAGTGGCCGCAGGTGTGGCACATGGCCACGTGCGATGGCCAGCATGTGCAAACCCCACGTGTCCAGGTCGCCCCAGTAGCCCACGCGGGACGCTGGCAGCCAGGGTGCGGCCAGCCAGCCGAGGTTGAGACCCGAGCCCAGCACAGCGATGGTGCCCGCCAGGGGCTGCGGCAGCTGGTGCAGGCTGCGTTCGTTTTCTACCAGCAGGATGTGGTGGGCGCGCAGGGGTGCGGTGAGCAGCTCGCTGGCGCGCACGCGCAGGCGTGCAAAGGGCAGCAGGCCGGGGGCCAACGGGGCGATGAGCAGCCAGTGGTCGTCCTCTGGCAGTGCGCCCAAGAAGCCGACCAGCCCCTGTCGGCTGGCTTCGCCGTCGAAGCGCTCGTCCAGCAAGGTGGTGAGCAAGCTGGCGTGGCGCTCGAAGAATTTGCTGTCGTTGCCTTGCACCGCCAAGGCACGCAGGGGCTTGCCTTGGGCGCAGCCGGGCTCCAGTTGCAGCGCCATGCGTGCGGCGGCGATGACCGCCTCGGCGGGGGTGTCGCGCCACTGCACCAGGCGGCGCACCAGCAGGCGCTGAAAGCCGGGGCGCTCTACCCCCGCGATGAGGGTGCTGAGACGGGCATAGTCGTTTTTGACCTGCGCATGCCCCGGCACCTTGAAGTGGCTGATGGCTGCCACGCACTGCGAGGGTTTGGCCAAGTGCCAGTGCGTGGGCACGGCGATGGCGTCGCTGCTGCCCCGGTAGCGCCGCTCTTGCCATTGCACGCTGCCCAGGCCGTGCTGTTCCACGGCACGCCACTGTTGCAGATGGCTGCGCAGCGCGGCGGCGTCCCCGATGAAGACAGCAGAATCGGGTTGGCCGATGGAAAGGGTCAGCGGCCATGCGGCGCTGCTGCCCAGCAACTGGCGCTCACGCCAATCGGCGCTGGCCCATTGCTGTGCCAGCCGAGCGGCCAGTTCTTGGGGCGACTTCATGCCTCTATGCCGGTAGAGCCGCGCGGAGTGCTTGGAGTGCTGCGGCGGAATGCGTCAATCTCTTCCCAGCGCAACGACGCCAGCGTGGCCTGCGCGCCGCGCCGGTGCACCACCACCGCGCTGCGCGTGTGGTTGCGCAGCAGGCGCACTTCCTTGTTGGGCGTGACGAACAGCGCGTGCAGACCAAACTCGCGCAGCGCCTGGATGATGCGTGCGGCCACGGCCTGCGAGCTTTTGGAGAAAGCCTCGTCCAGCACGATGGTGCCAAACACCGGGCGGCTGGAACCGTCGGGGCACAGGGCATAGCTCAGCGATGCGGTGAGCACGTAGCTGGCGATGATTTCCTTCTCGCCACCGCTGCCGCCTTGTGAGCCGGTGCGCCGCTCCAGCATCTGGCCGCTGGCCCGGTCCAGCACCAGCACTGCAAACTGCAGGCGGTAGCGGGCGTCCAGCAGCGCCTGTGCGGCCTTGCTGCGGCGGTTGCTGGCGTGGGTTTGCAGCATCTCCACGATGGCTCGCAGTGCGCGGTAGTGGCTTTGGCCGCCATCGTCGCGCAGGCTCTCGGTGCGCAACTGGGCTTGGGCGCGGTTCAGTTCTTGCAGGCTTTGGTGAACGACGGCGCGGGGCTCCAGTTGCAGGTAGCGGCCGGGCTGAAAGTCCACGCGCTTGAGCGTGTCGTTGAGCTGGGCAATGCGCTCTTCAATGTCGGCCACCTGTGCGGCGATGCCGTTGAGCAAGGTGTCCACGCCCTGCTGCGAGGTGTTGTTGAGGTATTCCTGAAACCGCTGGCGCTTGTGCGGCAGGGCCTCTTCCTCCAGCACCTGCAGGCGTTGCAGGTAGTGGGCCAGTGCCTGCACCTCTTGCCCATGGTCGGCCAGCGCACCCCGGTCCTCGTGCTTGGCTTTGCCCATCTGGCGCACGATGTCGGTGTGCAGGGTGTTCAGCTTTTTGCTGGCTTCAGCGGTTTTGGCTTGCACCGCAGTGCCTGCATCGCGCTCCTGCGCTTCGAGGTTGTCGCCGTCGAGCGGGGGCAGGCGGTGCCCGGCGCTGGCCAGCTGTGCCGCAAAGTCTGCGGCAAAGTCCGCGTCGATCACTGCCGCGCCAGCGCTGCGTGCCAGGTAAGCGCTGTGCTTCTTTTGCGCAGCGGCCCGCAAGGTGTCGTCCTGCGTCTGTGCCGTTTGCAGATCGCGCAGTTGCCCCTCCGCAGCGCGGGTCTGGGCTTGCGCCGCCTCCCAGCGCTGCTGGGCCTGTGCGGTGTCTGAGTCGGGGTGCAGCAGCGCCTGCAGTTGCTGCGCTTTGTACTGCAACTGCGCATCGGCGGCAGTGGTGTCCAGGTCGTCGCGGCGCAGCGCTTGCAGTGCGGCCCACAGTTGGCGTTGTTCCTGTGCCTGGCGCTGGGTGGCAAGGGTTTGGGTCTTTTTGGCCTCCAGCGCTTGATGGTCAAGCGCTAGTAGCTCCTTTTGTTGCAGCAAATGCGCCAGCCGATCGCGGTTGTCAAAGCCCGTCATCCAGTCCTGGTCCAGCCGCTTTTGGTCCTGCTTGTCGAAGTGGCCGGTTTTGCTGGACATCAGCCCCTGCGCCGTCATGGCGTGCGGTGTGCGCTCCAGGGTTGGCACGTCGGGTACGCAGTGGCGGTCCAGGTCCGACAGCAACTGGCGCAGCGTGTTCAGGTGCGGGGTGGGTGCGGCGGGCTTGAGGTTGAGCTTGCGTGCAAAGCCGTCGGCAAGGAACGCCGTGGGCGTGGTTTCACGCATTTCCAGCAGGCGCACATGCAGCCGGTTGTGCCGCTGGTTCACCCACTGCAGCGCGGCGTGCATGGCCGTGTGGGGCACCAAAATGCGCAGCCGGTGGCTGCCCAGTGCACGCTCGATGGCGCCGCGCCAGGCCTGCTCGGCTTTGCGCACCTCCACCAGCTCGGCGGCAAAGGGCAAGTCGCTTTCCGGCAAGCCCAGGTGGTCGGCCAGCTCGGCGCGAAAGCGCTGAAACTCCATGGGCAGGTTGGAGCCTGGGCGCTGGCGCACGGCGTCGTATTCGGCCTGGGTTTCTTTCAGGCGGGTGTGGGCGTTGTGGGCCTGTGCAATCGCATGCTCGGCCTGGGCCTGCAGTTCGGCTTGGCCTGCGTCGATGTCTGCAATGGCTGTCTGCGCTTGCTGCTGGTGGGTGGTCAGAAGGCCAGCGCTGGCATCGGTCCCCAAGCCCAGGTTGCGCGCAAGTGCCTGGTACTGCGCCAGGTTGTGCTCGATGCGCGCCAGCTCTTTGCGCGCATGCTGGATGTTCTCTTGCAGCGACTCGATGCTGGCACCGCCCGCTTGCAGGTAGAGGCCGTGCAAGTCCTGCTCGTGCTTGCGCGCCGTGTGGACGCGCTCTTGCGCCGCCTGCAACTGAGCATCGCGCGCCGCGATCTGTGCCTGCAACTGCGCCACGCGCTGGCCCCACCAGTGCGTGCCCTGCGCTGCAAACCAGTGCGGCAGTTGCTGCTGCAGCGCCTGTAGGTGCGCCAGGTGCTGGGCCTGCTGCAACTCACGTGCGGCCAAATCGCGCAGGGGCAGCAGCGACACCCATTGCGCGTTCGCTAGCTCCAGGTCGGCATGGATGGAGGCCAGCTCCGCAAAGCCATCCACCACATTCTGTGCGTCGTCAAAGGCCGAATGGTCGTCCAGCACCAGCTCGCGAAAAATCTCGTCGATGCTGTTGAGCTGCTTGAGGCCCGCCGCGCGGTTGAGCAGCGTGAAAGCGTTGGGCCCCACCTCAAAAAAGCTGTGCAGCTTGGCCAGGTAGGGCGCCTTGCTGCTGAACATCTGCACGCCGTCGCTGTCCTTGGCCAGTCGCGTCAGCGCCCGTGCGCCGCCGCTGTGCTGCTCTTCCAGCCACAGGTCCAGGCTGTGGCCTTCGCCCTGTGCAAAGAACCAGCGCTTTTGCATATCGCTCGCCGACTGGCTGCTGCCGTCAAACCACAGCAGCGTGCCCAGCCAGACGGATTCGTGGCCCGCCGTGCCAGCGCGTACCAGCCGCGCAGCCACGCCAGTGGCGCAGCGGCCGGGCCGTGCAATGTGGTCGCCACTGTCGTTGCCCTGGCCGCTGGCACCGCGCACGTAGCTCACCAGGTCGCGGTCGCTCTCGTGCCCGCCGGTGGAGGCCAGGTTGTAGCGCGGGCTGGCGCACAGCAGCGTCATCAGCGCATCGACTAGCGTGGTCTTGCCGCTGCCCGTGGGGCCAATGATGGCGCTGTTGCCGGGGTCGATGCCCACCTGGTGGCGGCCCGCAAAGGCGCCCCAGTTGTACAAGTGCAGCTCTTGCAGAATGAAGGAGGCGTCGGCGCTCATGGTGCTCCTTCGGCGTTGGCTTCACTGCCACGGGTACTGCCTTGTTCCGCCACCTCACGCAGGCGCAGCAACAGCGTTTGCAGGTTCTCGGGGTTGAGCAGGTGCACGATCATGGGGCGGATGGTGATGCAGTCTTGCGAATCCACCTCGGTCACCATGCCGTGCGTGCGCAGGTTTTCCAGCAGCTGGCCCAGGCGCTTGCGCTCTTGCATGTCGCTGCCCGTGCTACCCAGGTAGGTTTCGAGCTGCGGCAGCAGGCTGTCAACGGTGACGCGTACTGCCGCGCCGGTGCCGCTTTCTTGCTCACGCTGCAAAAACTCGCGCCGCAGAATGGCCAGCAGCAGCGATTGCTCCAGTGTCAGCCGCTGGCGTTTCATCAGCGGGTGTGTCCAGTCGTCCTGCTCGCTTTCATCGGTGTCGTCGCCCGAGTAGTCGGGCACCACGGCCAAAAAGGCCAGGCCGCGCACGTCGTCTACCACCACGCGCAAGTCCAGGGGCTCCAGCAGCGCATCGATCAGCGTCGTTTGAGCTGCTGCCAGACTGAACAATTTGGGTTTGGCCGCAGATTCGAGCCAGCCATGGGCCAGCAAAAACTGTAGCGCCTGGCGCACGTTGGGCGGCGTTTTTGAAGGGTTCTGTGCGGCAATCTGGCTTTCAGCGGGCGCATGCAGCTTCTCTTTTGATAGTGATTGCGGTGGCTGAACGCCTGCGGCCTGGGCGGCCATGCGGTCGAAAATATCCGGCTCCATCACAGCTCCCATTCCCTCTGTGCCAGTTGCGCGCCATCCAGTGCCACGCGCGGCACTGTGAAGCGCCAGTGCTGATCGCCATCCTGCGTTTCTATAGGTTCCTCGCCAGGCTGCAGCGCCACCCCTGCCTCCCGTGCCATCGCCAGCCACAGCGCAAAGGTCTCCAGGTCGTGCTCGCCCGGTGGCAGCGCGGCGGCAAGCTCGGCCAACGTCATGGGGGTGCCCTTGGCGACCAATACCTGCAAGGTACTGCGCAGCAAGGCCTCTCTGTCCAGCCCTTCAAAGGCTTGCCAGAACTCGCCCTCCATCTGGCCCAGGTCGGCGTATTCGGTGGTCAACAGCAGCGCGGCTTGCTCGCCGCCGTCCAGCGATTTGGCGCGCAGCCGCTCCACCAGCGGCACGCTGCCCAGGGCCACGCCCAGCGGCGGTAGCGGTGCGCTCTGGCGGCGCACGGCCTGGCGCTGCCAGTCAATGCGCAGGGCCTGCTCCAGCACGTCGTTGAGCAACTGCCCCACGCGCTGGTTCTCGGCCGCCTGGCCGGTTTTCATGAACTGGCTGACCTCGCGCTCGCTGCGCGCGCGCACGGCCTGCACTACCTTGGCTTCCTTGATGAGCTGTTGCACCAGCAGGTGCAGCGTGCTGTGCTGCAGGCCATCGAGTGCCTTGCCCGCTGCCGGGTGCGCCAGGATCTGGCGGATGCGTTGGCGCATCTCGGTCAGCTCTGTCTGGTTGGACAGCTGTTGATGGAAACTGTCGAACACACGGCCCTCTTGCGTGTTGAGCAAGTTGGCGTGGCCATCCAGCAGCTGGTCCATCACCGCGCCCCGGTGGTGGCGGGCACTGATGATGGCCTCGCGCAGCGCATGGTCGGCATCGCGCCACGAGTCCTCCACCCGCCGAAAGTCCGCCCGCAAACTGACTGACAGCGCATACACCTCGCGAATGCCTTCAATGGCCTGCTCCGGCGTCAGGGTGGCGATGCGCCCCGCCTGCACATCATCGAGCTGCTGCTGCAGGTCTGCGATGCGACGCTGCAGATGCTCGGTGCGGCTTTGCGGGTCGGGGTTGAGCGCGGCGGCCAGGTTGTCAATTTCGCGCTGCACCACGGCCAGGCGCGATGCGGTGGACGTCATCATCCGCCCGTCGAGCTGCGCGATGAAGCGCAGTGCCGTCTTGAGCGCATCGGTCTCAAACACACGCCCCTCGCGCTCCACCACTAGGCCGCGCCGTATCCACTCTCGCACCTCGCGCCGGGCCTGGCTCAGGGTGTCGGTGCTGTCGATCTCGAAGTCCGCCTCATTGGCGTGCACCGCCAGCATGTCCCCCAGTGCCTGCACGGCGGCATCAAACGGCACGCCATCGCGCTGGTGCTCGAAAAGTGCATCCATGCAGCTCAAAACCAGCGGTGCCCGCCGCGAGGCCAGCAGCAGCCAGGCCGGGTGCTGCTGGCGGGCGGCGATGTATTTGTGGGTGCGCTGCTGGTTGAGGGTGGCCATGGGTGCGTTGGCGTTGCCTTGCGAATACGTGCTGCCGTTCAGCAGGTCCCTGGTGCACCCGGTATTTTTTGAACCAAATCAGCGATCGATACCCTGGGATGATTTTCCAGAACAAAGTACGGATAATCGGCGCCGTGTGTGGACTGACGAGGGATAGGTAGCTCTGCAGTTCGCCTTGAGCCGCCCTTGCGGGGCTGTCTGCGAGGTTTGAGGCTCACCACGCCAAAGAATTTGCACGGGCCGCCGGTCCAGTGTCCGTAAAAGCTCAGTAGCTGCCGTACCCAGGCAGCAAATAGCCTGCCAGACTCTATTTGCTTCAACGCCTCGCTTGTCTTGCCGTTTGATGTTTTCAATTCAACTGCAACGACGTAGGTGTCTTGTCCGACGACCGCCACGACGATCGCATCGTTGACAGATTTCACGCCCTTCAGTGCCGCATTTGTGAAGAACGGAAAAACAGTGATTCCGCCTTGATCCAAGGTGAACGCGTGCGACTTCCCTCCGGCGATTTCGAACCGACTGTTGCCAGCCCCAGGCTCTTTAACGATCCAACATCCGCTTTCTCTCGTAAGGAGGAAATTCGATGGAATCAGTTGCTCGAATGCTGTGACCAGCGCACTCATCCATTTTCTCCAGAGTCTTGTGCTTGTTGGTAGGCGTAGTAAATGCCATCACTGGTGTCATTCAGGCTATGGATTTGCTCGTCAAAGGTTTCGGCAGCGATGCCTTCGATGTCATCAAGGTCCATAGACTGGATCGCACGGTCGTGGAACAACCACGCAGAGACTTGGTCTGGTTTGAGCAACTCTTCGGTTTTGTAGCCATACCGCTGCATGAGTTCGGTCTGCACGGTACCTGGGCGTGACAGCATGATGAGCGAATTGATTTCTCGCACAAGATAGTCGCTGTGGGTACTCGCGACCACGCGCAAATCTGAATTCACCAATCTCGCAATCAAGCGTGCCATAAGCCGTTGGTTGGCGGGGTGCAAGTTCAATTCGGGTTCATCAATCATCAGCACATCGCCAGGCTGCGCGTCGTATTCAAGGTACGCCCACAGCCCAAACAAGCTCTTTACCGTTGACGATGTCAAGTGCAGGTCGAGCTTCGGCGGGGTATTGGCATCGCCCCGTTTGGCTTTGTACGGCGTGAAGCTGATGTCACCTTCAGCGTCCACCTCATAGCGCCCGCCGATGATCTTTTTGATCTCCTCGGCCAAGTCGTGAAATGGCCCTTTCTTTTTTTTGCGGATCTCTGGCAGGTCGTTGAGCCAATCAATGTAGTCAGCGATGGGCTGGGCGTACCGAGACGCCATGACATCCTGGATCAGTTCACCAATGTTGATGTCCTTGTCTTTCTTGGATGCGTGGTGCAGCAATGCGGAACGGCGGCTTGCTAACTCGCGTGAAAAAAGGTGCAGGCCGTTGCGCTCAGCAGGCATTAAGAACACATTGCGCCGAGGCGGATTGCCAATCAAATGTCTCGCAATCGCCTCGGAGAGGAAGTCTTCAACCCCGGGAAAAGGGGATAGCTGAACCAACTGGACTTCGCTTTCTCCCGCCCCTTTGGTCATCCGCAAGACTTGGTTTTTTTCACGGCCCAACACCAAATTGACATCCAGAGGCCGCGCAATGGCCTGAGCCGTTAGCTCAGGGATGTCCACTTCCCAATCAAATCGACTGCCTTTGAAAAAATCCTGTGCGCTGTTGAAGACTCTGGGGAGGCTACGCTCGATCGCTTGGTCAATCGCCTTCGAGAGCTTTTTGCCGTGCTCATGGGCCCATGCAGACAAGTCCCACTTGGCTTGCCCCTCGCGTTCTAGCTCTTTGGCAAGAGTGTCCATCCCTGGCAAGTTGCGCAGACGCAGTCCCGTCAGGAACCCGTACAGTGCGTACATCACCCATGTCTTGCCAGTATTGTTTTGACCGCAAACCAAGGTCAGCGGCTTGAACTCAATGATGCCAGCCTCTTCTTGAAGGCAGCCCAGCTTGGATGGCTTAAAGCGCCAGCTGACCAACTCCAGGCGCTGCGCGGTCGTGGATTCGTTCGTTGTCATGCTGTGGCCTTCAAAATCAATTTCTTCCAGAGCCCTATGCCGAAATCAGAGCTGACACGGCAAAGTTCTTACTGGTGACTGTTTGACGGTATCAAACGTCGATATTCCCCGCGCGCAGCGCATTCGTCTCAATGAAATCCCGGCGCGGCTCCACCTCATCGCCCATCAACATCGTGAACACCCGATCCGCCTCGATGGCATCGTCAATCTGCACACGCAGCAGGCGGCGCACGTTGGGGTCCATGGTGGTTTCCCACAGCTGCTCGGGGTTCATTTCGCCCAGGCCCTTGTAGCGCTGGCGGCTGGTGGTGCGTTCGGCTTCCGTAATGAGCCACTTCATGGCCTGGCGGAAGTCGCCGACTTTTTCCTCCTTCTGCTTTTCACCTTCGCCGCGCATCACCTTGGCGCCTTCGCTTAGCAAGCCGCGGAAGGTTTCGGCAGCTTCCGCCAGGGCGGCGTAGTCGGCGCCGTGCACAAAATCTTGCGTGATGACGCTGCTCTTGATGTTGCCGTGGTGGCGGCGGCTGATGCGCAGCAGGGGCTTATCGGTGCGCGCGTCAAATTCGCCAGCCACCTCGGCGGGGGCGCCGGTGGCATTCAGCTCGCGCAGCTTGGCCTGCAGGGCCACGGCGCTGGCCTCGGCATCAGCCACGGTGTCGAGTTTGAGGCTCACGCCATCAGCAATCGCGCGCAGGGCTTCGGCGTCCATGAAGTTGCCCAGGCGGGCGATGACACTTTCAGCGATCTGGTGTTTGCGCGCCAGTTCGGCCAGGGTCTCGCCGGTCAGGGTTTGCGGATTGGCGCCGCCGGTGGTCACGCTGGCGTGGTTCAGCGCAATGCGCAGCAGGAAGCCGTCGAGCGCGGGGGCGTCCTTCAGGTACAGCTCTTCCTTGCCGGCCTTGACCTTGTACAGCGGTGGCTGGGCGATGTAGATGTGGCCGCGCTCCACCAGCTCGGGCATCTGGCGGTAGAAGAAGGTGAGCAGCAGGGTGCGGATGTGGGCGCCGTCAACGTCGGCGTCGGTCATGATGATGATGCGGTGGTAACGCAGCTTGGCCACGTCGAAGTCATCGCCCCCGGTGGTGCCGCCCGCCTTGCCGATGCCGGTGCCCAGGGCGGTGATGAGCGTGAGGATTTCGTTGCTGGTCAGCAGCTTTTCGTAGCGGGCTTTTTCCACGTTCAGGATCTTGCCGCGCAGGGGCAGGATGGCCTGGAACTTGCGGTCGCGCCCCTGCTTGGCAGAGCCTCCGGCGGAGTCGCCCTCGACGATGTAGATCTCGCACAGGGCGGGGTCTTTTTCCTGGCAGTCGGCCAGCTTGCCGGGCAGGCCCATGCCGTCGAGCACGCCCTTACGGCGGGTCATTTCGCGGGCCTTGCGGGCGGCTTCGCGGGCGCGGGCGGCTTCCACGATCTTGCCGCAGATGATCTTGGCGTCGGCGGGGCGTTCTTGCAGGTAGTCGGTCAGCAGCTTGCCCACGATGTCTTCGACCGGCGCGCGCACTTCGCTCGACACCAGCTTGTCTTTGGTCTGGCTGCTGAACTTGGGTTCGGGCACCTTCACGCTCAGCACACAGCACAGGCCTTCGCGCATGTCGTCGCCGGTCACCTCGACCTTGGCCTTCTTCGCGAACTCGTGTTCTTCGATGTACTTGTTAATGACGCGGGTCATCGCGGCGCGCAGGCCGGTCAGGTGGGTGCCGCCGTCACGTTGGGGGATGTTGTTGGTAAAACAGAGGACTTGCTCGCTGTAGGCGCTGTTCCACTGCATGGCCACTTCCACGCCGATGTGGGTGCCGGGGATGCCGCCATACGTCTCGGCCGGGCGTTCACCGGCTGCGTAGAACGAGGTGGGGTGCAGGACGGTCTTGCCCTTGTTGATGAACTCCACAAAGCCACGCACGCCGCCAGCGCCCGAGAAGTCGTCTTCCTTGCCGCTGCGCTCGTCCTTCAGGCGAATGCGCACGCCGTTGTTCAAGAACGAGAGTTCGCGCAGGCGCTTGGCCAGGATCTCGTAGTGAAAGTCGTTGTTCTCTTTGAAGATCTCGGTGTCGGGCAGGAAGTGCACTTCGGTACCGCGCTTGTCGGTGGTGCCGGTGACCTTCATGGGGGAGACTTCAACGCCGTCCACAGTGTCGAGCAGGCGGTCTTGCACAAAGCCGCGCGCAAACTCGATCTGGTGCACTTTGCCTTCGCGGCGCACGGTCAGGCGCAGCATTTTGCTGAGCGCGTTCACGCAGCTCACACCCACGCCGTGCAGGCCGCCCGATACCTTGTAGCTGTTCTGGTTGAACTTGCCACCCGCGTGCAGTTCGGTGAGAGCGATCTCGGCAGCACTGCGCTTGGGCTCGTGCTTGTCGTCCATCTTTACGCCAGTGGGGATGCCGCGGCCGTTGTCGGTCACGCTGATGGAATTGTCGCTGTGGATCGTCACCACGATGTCGTCGCAGTGGCCGGCCAGGGCTTCGTCGATGGAGTTGTCGACCACCTCGAACACCAGGTGGTGCAGGCCGGTGCCGTCCGACGTGTCGCCGATGTACATGCCGGGGCGCTTGCGCACGGCCTCCAGGCCTTCCAGGATGGTGATGGCGCCTTCGCCGTAGCTTTCACTGGCACCTACCTGGTTGGTGTCGATCTTGGCGAGGGTGGGCTCAACATGGCCGGAGACGCCGGTGTCTTCGGGCTCGGAAGGAATGTTGTCAACGGTCATGGTGGGCCTTGGGATCCGTGGAAACCGGGGGTTTCCAAAATATTCAATGGTAAAATTTGGCTCTAGCGCTTATCTGGTAAGCGCTAGCAGCTATCAATACAGTAGTAACTGTGGTCAGTCAGTGCAATGGGGCGGGTGGCCGCCTCAAATGCGCATGGGCATGACCACGTACTTGAAGCTCTCGTTTTCGGGGATGGTCAGCAGCGCAGAGCTGTTGCCGTCCGACAGCTCCACCTTCACCATGTCCTGGCCCATGTTGGCCAGGGCGTCGATGAGGTAGGTCACGTTGAAGCCGATCTCGATGGTGTCGCCACCGTAGTCGATGTCGAGTTCGTCCACGGCTTCTTCCTGCTCGGCGTTGTTCGACGCCACGCGCAGGGTGCCGGGCTCCAGGTTCAGGCGCACGCCCTTGAACTTGTCGCTGGTCATGATGGCGGTGCGCTGCAGGCTGGCCAGCAGCGGCGCGCGGCCCAGGGTGATGCTGTTCTTGTGGTTCTTGGGGATCACGCGGTTGTAATCAGGGAACTTGCCCTCGACCAGCTTGGTCACGAACTCCATGCCGCCAAAGGTGAACTTGGCCTGGTTGTTGGCGAACTGCATCTCGATGTGCGGCTGGTTCTCGCCACCCGCGTCAGACAGCAGGCGCTGCAGCTCGATCACGGTCTTGCGCGGCAGGATGACCTCCTGCTTGGGCACTTCCACATCCAGCGTGGCGCTGGCAAAGGCCAGGCGGTGGCCGTCGGTGGCCACCAGGCTCAGTTGCTTGCCCTCGGCCACGAACAGGATGCCGTTGAGGTAGTAACGGATGTCCTGCACGGCCATCGCAAACGACACCTGGCCCAGCAAGTCCTTCAGCGTTTTTTGTGGCACGGCAAACACGGGGCCGAACGCGGCGGATTCCTGCACCAGCGGGAAGTCTTCGGCGGGAAGGCTTTGCAGCGTGAAACGGCTCTTGCCGCCCTTGAGGATGAGCTTGGACTGGGCCGATTCGAGGCTGACCGTCTGGTCGCCCGGCATGGTGCGCAGGATGTCGATCAACTTGCGCGCGCCCACCGTGGTGGTGAAATCGCCGGTGTCGCCCCCCAGTTCCGCCGTGGTGCGGATCTGGATTTCGAGGTCGCTGGTCGTCAGCTGGAGCGCATTTCCCGTTTTGCGGATCAGCACATTGGCCAGGATGGGCAATGTGTGGCGGCGCTCAACGATGCCGGCCACCGATTGCAGAACCGCGAGAACCTTGTCTTGTGTTGCCTTCAGGACAATCATGTCATCAACCTCTTGTGGTTTTTGGGACGGTGCGTGGACAGCGGCACAGATCATGCCTCCCCCTGCTGCACAACCCGTCATTTTGCCCTTTTACGGAGCGGTTTCTGAACCGGGCATCTACCACCGGTTTTCAGCCTTTCAGGGTTTGCTCCAGCACATGCAATTGCTGGTTCAACTCGGTCAACTGCTGGCGCTCGCCCGAGATCTTGCGCACGGCGTGCAAAACGGTGGTGTGGTCGCGCCCGCCGAACAATTCTCCGATCTCGGGAAGACTCTTTTGAGTCAGTTCCTTGGCCAGGTACATCGCAATCTGGCGCGGGCGGGCAATGCTGGCCGGGCGCTTTTTGCTGTACATGTCGGCGACCTTGATCTTGTAATAGTCGGCCACCGTCTTCTGGATGTTTTCCACAGAAATCTGCCGGTTCTGGATCGACAGCAGGTCGCGCAATGCCTCGCGGGCCAGTTGGATGGAGATTTCCTTCTGGTTGAAACGCGAATACGCCAGGATTTTTCGCAACGCGCCTTCGAGCTCGCGCACGTTGGAGCGCACGTTCTTGGCCACGAAGAAAGCGACTTCCTCGGGCATCTCGGTGCCTTCGACGCGCGCCTTGTTGATCAGAATGGCCACGCGCATCTCGAGCTCGGGCGGCTCGATGGCGACCGTCAGGCCTGAGTCAAAACGCGATACCAGCCGCTCATGGATATTGGCCAGGCCCTTGGGGTAGGTGTCCGACGTCATCACGATGTGCGATTTTTTGGCCAGCAAGGCTTCAAACGCGTTAAAAAATTCTTCCTGTGTGCGATCTTTATTGGCAAAGAACTGCACATCGTCGATCAGCAGCAGGTCCAGGGAGTGATAACGCTCCTTGAATTCATCAAACGTGCGGCGCTGGTAGGCTTTAACCACATCCGACACGAACTGCTCGGCATGGATGTAGAGAACTTTGGCGTCGGGCTTGTCCTGCAACAGGCGGTTACCCACCGCGTGGACCAGGTGGGTTTTGCCCAGGCCGACCCCGCCGTAGATGAACAGGGGGTTGTACAGGTGCCCGGGCATGCCCGCCACGTGCATGGCTGCCGAGCGCGCCATGCGATTGGCTGTGCCCTCCACCAGGGTCTCGAATGTGAGCGCGGCGTTGAGCCGGTTGCGAAACGCGCCTGCGGATGCTTCATCGCTGTTGTTGGACTGCGATTCAGACGGGGCCGCGTTATTGGATGGTTCGGGTGCCGTGGGACGAACGTAAGTGCGGGCCACCGATTCACGCTGAGCAAGCGCTAACTCCAGTGTGACCGGCTGGCCATACAGGCCTTCGAGCAGGGCGGCGATGCGACCCGCGTACTGCGCGCGGATCCAGTCGAGCTTGAAGCGGTTGCCTACCAGCAGAGTGACTTTGGAGAAGTCTTCGGCCACCTGGGCAATCAGGGGCTTGATCCAGGTGTTGAATTGTTGTTCTGGCAGGTCTTGCGCCAGTTGCTCTACGCAGGCTTGCCACAGGCCCTGACCAGCATCTGCACCGGGTGAATGGGAGGGGCTGTGGGTGGGTTCCTCGGTCATTTCTGGGGGGTTCTTGTTGTGGATAGGAGGAGCGGCGCTGGGCGACAGATTGTAGCTTGTCAAGGAGTTATCCACATTTTGCGGGTCACTGTCATCGGGAGATTCCGGGGGGTGGAATGCGGGCACGCTGTGCTGTGAACAGCGCAGACCCTTGGTGGTCGGGCATGCTCCTTGTGCGCTTTGGCGGCCGTGATGGACCCTTCGGGAATGGGTTTCAGATAGGCCTTCCGGTTGAAAGGCATTGCCAGCAAGCAATAAGCCTGCGATAATTTTGGGTTTCCCTGAATGTGTTCAGGGTGATTTGACCCGGCGCGCCGTTATTTCTGCCCCGTGGGTCTGCCTCAGAAGTGCTGTTTTATATGGCGCGGCGGGCGCAGGCTGCAGGGGGTTCAAGAGCAGCATCCGGAACTGAACCTCAAGGAATAGCACCATGAAACGTACTTATCAGCCCTCCAAGACGCGCCGCGCGCGCACCCACGGTTTCCTCGTCCGCATGAAGACCCGCGGTGGCCGTGCCGTTATCAACGCACGCCGCGCCAAGGGCCGCAAGCGTCTGGCCGTCTAAGGCCGTTACGGTCTACGGCCTGCTCCCCGGTTTGTACCGTCAGGTTCCAAACGGGGCGCTTGCATGCACAGGCTAAAAACCCGGCCGCAGTTCCAGGCTGCCATGGCGGGAGGCACTGTCTCCCGCACAGCGCATTTTGCGTTGCACCGCCTGGTGCTGGACGCCGACGGCAGCACTGTTGCCATCCAAGCCACTGGTGTTCCGGTGACGGTTGCACCCACAGGGCCCGGTTCCTTGCCGTCAACGCAAGGGCCGCAGGCCCTGTTTGCCGTACAGGGTGTCTGGCTGGGTGCCATGGTGCCCAAGCGCTGGGCGCGCCGTGCGGTGACGCGCAATGCCATCAAGCGGCAGATATATACCGTGGGCGCCACATTCGAGGCGCGGCTTCCGCAGGCGGCCCATGTCGTGCGGTTGCGCACGGCCTTCGATCGCAAGCAGTTTGTCAGTGCCACGTCCGACCAGCTCAAGCAGGCGGTGCGCGCCGAGCTGCTGCAGCTGTTCGGATACGCCGCTCGGCGGTCTGCCGGTGCGATGGTTCCCCCCACTTCGCTGGCCGCGTCAGAGGCCGTTGCTCCATGATGCAGCGCCTGTTGATCGGTGTGGTCAAGAGCTATCGGCTGTTTCTCAGCCCGTGGCTGGGTTCGGCCTGTCGGTTCGAGCCGACTTGTTCAGCTTATTCGCTGCAGGCGCTGGAACAGCACGGCGCGGCAGCGGGCAGTTATCTCACGGTGCGCAGGCTGGTACGCTGCCACCCTTGGTGTGAGGGGGGCCACGATCCGGTTCCTCCGGGCCTGCAAGACCTGCCGCGCAGCCTGCGGCTTTTCTCACGGCTCCATCCTTCCACCACCCAATCATCCTCACCAAAGAAGTCTTCATGAACGACATTCGCCGCACCATCCTGTGGGTGATTTTTGGCTTTTCCATGGTTTTGCTGTGGGACAAGTGGCAATTGCATAACGGCCACAAGGCCACGTTTTTCCCCACCACGCCAGCCGCGACTGCGCCAGCCGTGACGGGCGGGGCCTCCAGCGCCGCAGGTGCGGCCAGTGTTCCTGCTTCCACCAGCGCACCAGCGGCCCCTGTCGCCCAAGGCGCCTCGGCGGTGCCCGGCCAGCCCGCAGCTGTGGCGGCTGCCGCGCGCGAGCGCATTGAGGTCAAAACCGACTTGTACCGCCTGGTTTTTGACAGCGAGGGTGGCTCGCTCACCCAGGCCGAGCTGCTCAAGCACGCCGACATGACCGACAAGACCCGCAATTTTCTGTTGCTGGACGAGAGCGCACAGCGCGTCTACGTCGCGCAGACGGGTCTGATCGGTGGCACCTTTCCCACCCACAAGACGGTGATGACGGCTGTGCCCGGCCCACGTGAGCTCAAGGATGGACAGGATGAGTTGAGCATCCGCTTCGAATCTCCCAGCCAGGGTGGGGTGAAGCTGGTCAAGACCTGGACCATCAAACGTGGCGTCTACGACATCGCCGTCAAGCACGAGATCGTCAATACTGGCAGCGCAGCCGTGTCGCCCCAGCTGTATCTGCAACTGGTGCGTGATGGCAACAAGCCGCCCGGCGAGTCGTCGTTCTACTCCACCTTCACGGGCCCTGCGGTTTTCACCGAGGCCAAGAAGTACCAGAAGATCGAATTCAAGGACATCGAAAGCGGCAAGGTCGATATCCCCAAGGATTCGCCCAATGGTTATGCGGCCATGGTGCAGCATTATTTTGCGACGGCCTGGTTGCTGGCCGACGGCGTGCCACGCGAGCCTTTCGTCCGCAAAGTGGACACCAACCTGTACTCGGTCGGCATGCTGACCTCGCTGGGCACGATCGAGCCGGGCGCTACCAAGACCCTGGACGCGCGCTTGTTCGCGGGCCCACAGGTCGAGACCATGATGGAAAAACTGTACCCTGGCCTGGAGTTGGTCAAGGATTACGGCTGGCTCACCATCCTGTCCAAGCCGCTGTACTGGCTGCTGGATCAGCTGCACAAGCTGCTGAACAACTGGGGCTGGTCCATCGTCGCTCTGGTGCTGCTGCTGAAGATCATGTTCTATTGGCTCAATGCCAAGGCCTATGCCAGCATGGCCAAGATGAAAGCCATCAACCCCAAGATCACCGAGATGCGTGAGCGGCTGAAGGATAAGCCGCAGCAGATGCAGCAGGAGATGATGCGCATCTACCGCGAGGAGAAGGTCAACCCCATGGGTGGCTGTTTCCCCATCATGATCCAGATTCCGGTGTTCATTGCCTTGTACTGGGTGTTGCTGTCCAGCGTGGAAATGCGCAACGCACCCTGGATCGGCTGGATTCATGACCTGTCCGCACCCGATCCGTTCTTCATCCTGCCCTTGTTGATGACGGCCAGCTCGCTGCTGCAGACCGCGCTGAACCCCGCGCCGCCAGACCCGATGCAGGCCAAGATGATGTGGTTCATGCCGCTGATCTTCAGCGTGATGTTCTTCTTCTTCCCGGCCGGCCTGGTGCTGTACTGGCTGACCAACAACATCTTGTCGATTGCACAGCAGTGGCTGATCAACACCCGCATGGGCGTGCCACCGCAGTTCAACCTGCCCAGTTTCAAGTGATGCGCCAGCGGCAACGCTGACACTACTCCTGAACTGAATCCCCAAAAGGCCGCGCAAGCGGCCTTTTTTCTGACCACCCTGTAAAGTGCCTGCCCATGCTTGCCCGCCACCACGACCCCATCGTTGCCATCGCCACAGCTCCGGGGCGCGGGGCTGTCGGCATCGTTCGGGTCTCTGGCCGCTCCATCGGGGCGCTGGTGCAAGCCCTCTGTGGGCGGGCGCTGAAAGCGCGCGAGGCCACGTACCTGCCCTTTCGTGATGTGCAGGGCCAGGCCATCGACCAGGGTCTTGCCTTGTATTTCCCGGGCCCGCACAGCTACACCGGCGAGGACGTGCTGGAACTGCAGGCCCATGGCGGCCCCGTGGTGTTGCAGCTGCTGCTGGCACGCTGCCTGGAGGCGGGCGCCGCCACCGATGGTGCCACGGGCCAGCCCTGCCTGCCGGGCCTGCGGGTGGCGCAGCCGGGGGAATTCACCGAGCGCGCATTCCTGAACGACAAGATCGACCTGGCCCAGGCCGAGGCGATTGCCGACCTGATCGACGCCAGCACCGAGGCGGCAGCCCGCAGCGCCAGCCGCTCATTGACGGGGGCTTTCTCCACAGAGATTCACGGACTGCGCGATGCCCTTGTCCACCTGCGCATGCTGGTGGAGGCCACGCTCGATTTTCCTGAAGAGGAAATCGACTTTCTGCGCAAGGCAGACGCGCATGGACAGCTCTTGAAATTGCAGCAAACACTGGCCTCGGTGATGCAGCGCGCGCGCCAGGGCGTACTGCTGCGCGAGGGCATCAAGGTCGTCATTGCCGGCCAGCCCAATGCGGGCAAAAGCTCGCTGCTCAACGCGCTGGCGGGGGCCGAGCTGGCCATCGTCACACCCATTGCCGGCACCACGCGCGACAAGGTGCAACAGACCATTCAGATCGAAGGCGTTCCCCTGCACATCATCGATACGGCAGGCCTGCGCGACAGCGACGACGAGGTCGAGCGCATCGGCATCGCCCGGGCCTGGGACGAGATTGCGGGAGCCGATGCCGTGCTCTTTCTGCACGACCTGTCACGCCAGAGTGCTCCTGAATATGTAGCTGCTGACGCAGATATAGAAAGCGCATTGGCGCAAAAACTGCCTTCAAACATTCCCGTGATCGATGTCTGGAACAAGCTGGACTGCGCCACCGGTACGGCAGCACCCTCCGGCCCTGGGGGTACAGAACGCCCCGCCGTGCACCTGTCGGCACGCACTGGCCAGGGGCTGGATGGCCTGCGGCGCCTGCTGCTGGAGGTGGCGGGCTGGCAGTCGGCGCCCGAAGGCGTGTACATCGCCCGCGCCCGCCATGTGGAGGCGCTGCAGGCGGTGTCCGCCCACCTGCAGGAGTCCTTTGACCAGTTGCAGGCCCGAAACCCGGCGCTGGATCTGCTGGCCGAGGAGTTGCGCCTGGCGCAGAACGCGCTGAACGCCATCACCGGAGAGTTCACCTCGGATGACCTGCTGGGCGTCATCTTCTCCAGCTTCTGTATCGGCAAATAGCGACCGTTGGTCGTCTTATGTTGTAAACGGACGTAAACAGCGCTTGTGCCTGATCTGTAACAACGTTACTTTCGGTGGACCATGAATGTTTCCACGACTGTGACCCCCTCCAAGGTAGACCTGAAAGGTCTGATTGACGCCATTGCGCAGACCACGGCGGAGGACAGCATGACCAACCCGCTGACTCCCGCGCAATGGGAGGTGTTGTCGTCTTACCTGCTGCCCGTGGTGATGCCTGCCGGGCAGGTGCTTTTCACCCAGGGAGCCACGGACCGCACCTTGTATCTGGTCGAAAGCGGCAGTTTGAGCGTGCATTACCAGGATGAAAAGGAACGCTTGCGTCTGGCCATCGTGGGCGCCGGGTCTGTGGTGGGCGAAGGCGCATTCTTTTCACACCGTGTACGCAGCGCCACGGTCCAAGCCAGCGCACCTTCCAAGCTGTGGAGCCTGACGGCCATCCGCTTCACCGAGCTGACCAATCGCCAGCCTGCCATCGCCCTGGGTCTGGCCATGGCTGCAGGTGCGGTGCTGGCCAAGCGCCTGGGCAACCGCCGTCGCCGCGTTGCAGCCACCTGACAGGTGCGGCGGGTTGATGGCCCCCCGGGCTTTTTCGGGGGCTTTGGGCTTGTGGTGCGCTGTACACTCGATTGGGATTTTGTCCAGGCACCGTTCGAAGAAAGCAAGCCATGTCCCTGTTCAGCTGGTTCAGCCGCAAACCCGCCTCTCCCAAGCCACGACCAGCGGCCGAACCATCCGGCTTGCTGAATGCCGATGCCACCGTGCCGCTCAATCCGGGCCGTCTGGGCAAACCGTTGGTGGAGCCACTGCCGCCCGAACATGCCGCCAATCGCAAGAACGAGCGCATGGAACGCCGCGAGTTGCTGTACACCGTGGTACGCGACGCGATGGTGCGTGCCGGTGTGCTCTCGGCCAGTTACAAATTCAAGGTGCTGTCGCTGGACCAGCGGGGGCGCCAGTTTCTGGTGATGATGGATCTGGCGCGCGAATTTGGGGGCGAAACCGTCCGGCTGAGCGAAATCGAAGCGTTGATCGCCCAGACGGCCAAGGCCCGATACGACATCCTGGTGACCGCTGTCTATTGGCGCATCAATGACCATGTGGCCGTTGGTATTCCCCAGAAGGGCGTCGCGCCCCTGGGGGCTGGACTGCCTGTGGCAGCAGCGCCCGTGGCGGTCAAGCGCCCGCCAGCGGTTGCGGCTCCCGCACCCGTAGCCCCTTTGCGCTCTGCGGCACCTGTTGTGGCTGCTGCCCCCATACGGCCCCCAGTGGCCCCAGCTGTGGCACCGGCGCCCTTGGTCGCGCCCGCTCCTTTGGCTGCCCAACGCCCCGCCTCGCGTTTCGAGCCGATTGAAGCGGACGAGGTAGCGGCTTTCAAGCGCGCGTTGGCCAATGCGGGGGGCGCCACGGCCACCCCTGCAGCGGCCGCAAGGCCCGGTGTCCCGGTGCGATCAGGGCCTCTGTTGCCACCGTCCCAGCCCACGGGTTTTGAAGACACAGAAATGCCCGGTGCCGATGGCCCCGCACCCGATCTGAGCAGTACCCAGTACGGCGAGTTGAACTGATCTTCCCCGGCCGCGTGGGCTGCCAAGCCCTCCCTGTGGAGGGCTTTTTTTTGCACAGGGTGCCACAGGCGCCGCGATGGGCGCCAGGCCCTAGTGTCCCGCGAAATCCACCAAGGTGAACAGCGGGAGCCCCGAATCGCGCAGGCGTTGCGAGCCGCCCAGTTCTGGCAAATCCACAATCGCGGCCCCCTCGGTGACGGTGGCACCCAGCTTTTCGAGCAACTTCTTGCCTGCCATCATGGTGCCGCCCGTCGCAATCAGATCGTCGATCAGCAAGACCCGGTCGCCCGCCTTCACGGCATCTGTGTGCAGCTCCACCGTGGCGCTGCCATATTCGAGTTCATAGGTTTCCTCAACCGTGGTGAAGGGCAGTTTGCCTTTCTTGCGGATGGGCACAAACCCCACGTTCAGTTCGTAGGCCACCACGGCGCCCAGAATGAAGCCACGCGCGTCCAGACCCGCCACTACATCGGGGCGAAGGGCCTTGTCCATATAGCGGTGCACAAAGGCGTCGATCAACACGCGAAACACCTTGGGGTCTTGCAGCAGCGGTGTGATGTCGCGGAACTGCACACCCGGCGCAGGCCAGTCGGGGACGGTACGGATGTGCTGGCGAAGATAGTCGTTGACGCTGAGTGGCTGCATGGGAGGTGGGTTGCAAGGTAGACAAAAAGAGCCTGTGGTGGCTCGGGCAGGGCGCCGCAGGCGCGGCCGGTGCAGGAGTGTAAACAGCCTGCCTTGCGCGCATCCAGGCGCCCCAAAGTGCCGTCACCTGCCCCCATAATGTTTCACTGTTGTTACACCCCACTGCGCGGCCGGTTTTCTGGCGGTAGCTTCATCCATCGAAGATTGGCCTATGCCCATCTCAGTCCTGCTGATCGAAAGCGATCCTCACCACGCGCAAGCCGTGGTGGGTGCGCTGGCAGACCCGTGGTCGGGCTGGCGGGTGGACGTCTCTGTGTCGCTGGCCGATGCAAGTGCGTATCTGGCGGTCCATCGGCCTGACATTGTGCTGGCGGCGCAAAGCACCATGGGGGGTTCCGCCTTCGACCTGCTGCCGCTGCTCGACGGCGTGCCTGCCATCATCGTCGTGCGCATGGGGGCAGAAACCCATGCCGCCCAGGCCATGCGCCACGGCTTTGACGATTTCACGGTGCAAGACCCCTCGCTGGACTATCTGCTCACGGTGCCTGCGCAGATTGAGGCGGTGCTGGAGCGCAGCTCCAGCCTGCGGGCCCGGCGCGCAGCGGAGGCCATGCTGACACGCCAGCACCGGCTGCTGCAGGCCATCTCGCGCGCCCAGGCGATGTTCATAGCCAGCTCCGGCCCCCGCGCCGCGTTCGAGGCGCTGCTGGAAGAGCTGATGTCCCTGACGCAGAGCGCTTTTGGCCTGGTGGGCCAGGTACAGCGCGCGGACGACGGGCACCCTTATCTGCGCGTTCATGCCATGACCGACATCAGCTGGGACACGGCCTCCCGCGAGCGTTATGCACAACACGCCGAGGCCGGCATGGTGTTCGACAACCTGCGCTCGCTGGTGGGCGCAGCCCTGGTGTCGGGCGAGCCCGTCATCAGCAACGACGCCCACCATGATGTCCGGGGGGTTGGCACACCACCGGGGCACCCCACACTGCGCACCTACCTGGGGTTGCCCATTCATGCGGCGGGCGAATTGGTGGCCATGGTGGGCCTTGCCAACCGCAGCGAGGGGTACTCGCTGGCCGACGTGCAATTCCTGCAGCCCTTGCTCAACACCGTGGGACAACTGGAGATGGCCCGGCGCGCCGCGCTGGCCCGCAGCGCCGTGGAGACCGAACTGGCGCACACCAGCGCCCTGCTGGCCGAAAAGACCCAGGCACTGGAGGTCACCTTGGCCAGCGTGTCCCAGGGCATCACCAATGTCGATGCCGAAGGGCGCATCCGGGTCTACAACCGGCGTTACCTGGAGCTGCTGGATCTGCCTGAGCCCCTGTTGGCCACACAGCCCAAGGTGGAAGAGGTGGTGCGTTTCCAGACCGAGCGGGGGGATTTTGGCCCGGGGTTCCAGCTCATCGAGCCCATGGCGCGCAACTACGTGGCTGCGGAATACGCGGCCCACGGCGGGCTTCTCTCCATGCCTGACACTTATGTGCGGCGCACACACACGGGTCGCTATATCGAAGTGCGCACCTGCACCCTGGAGCCCGGTGGGCGCGTTCGCACTTTCACGGATGTCACCGATTACCTGAGCACTCTGGAGGCCCTGCGCCTGAGCGAGGCCCGCTGGCGCAGCCTCACGCAGCTGTCGTCGGACTGGTACTGGGAGCAGGATGCGCAGTTCCGCTTTGTGCGGCTGGACGGCAATCCCCACCACGCGACCGGCGTGCCCGACGAAATGCACTACGGCTTGGCCCGTTGGGAGCTGCCCGACACCTTTGTGAAAGAGGGCCAGTGGCGCGACCACCGCGCGCAACTGGAGGCACACCAGGTATTCCACGACTTCGAGATGCAGCGGCTGACCCGGGAGGGCAAACCTGTCTGGGTGTCGATCAGCGGCGAACCGATCTTTGATGCGGAAGGCGATTTCACTGGCTACCGGGGTGTGGCGCGTGACATCACCGAGCGCAAACTGGCCGAGGCCGAGATCCAGCGCCTGGCGTTCTACGACGAACTCACCGGCCTGCCCAACCGGCGGCTGTTGATGGACCGGCTGGAGCGTGCGGTGAGCGTCAGCACCCGTGAAGGCAGCCGGGGGGCTTTGTTGTTCTTGGATCTTGACAACTTCAAGGGCATCAACGACACCATGGGCCACGAGTGGGGAGACCGGCTCCTGGTGCAGGTGGGCGGCCGGGTGAGTGCCAGTGTGCGCGCTACCGACACCGTGGCGCGCCTGGGAGGTGACGAGTTCGTGGTGGTGGTTCAGGGCCTGCACGCCGAGGAAGCCGAGGCCGCCGTCGAAGCCGAGGCGGTGGCGCAGAAGGTGTTGGTGGCGCTGAACCAGCCCTACCAGGTGGAAGGCTGCGAGATGCACAGCACGCCCAGCATCGGCATCGCCCTGTTCCAGGACGCGCATCAGCCAGTGCAGGAGTTGCTCAAGCGTGCCGACCTGGCCATGTACCAGGCCAAGGCACAGGGGCGCAACACGCTGTGCTTTTTTGACCCCGCCATGCAGGCGGCGGCATCCGCGCGCTCTGCCCTGGAAGGCGATATCCGGCAGGGCATCCTGCGCAACGAGTTCTTGCTGCACTACCAGCCCGTGGTGGATGAGGCTGGCCAGTTGCTGGGTGCTGAAGCCCTGGTGCGCTGGAACCATCCACAGCGCGGCATGGTGTCGCCTGCAGACTTTATCCCGCTGGCCGAGCAGACGGGGCTCATCCTGCCCCTGGGCCGGCAGGTGCTGGCCATGGCCTGCAGCCAGTTGGCGCAGTGGGCCGTCCACCCGTCAGCCGCCAGCTGGAGCCTGGCCGTGAACGTGAGTGCGCAAGAGTTCCGGCAGCCCGATTTTGTGCAAGACGTACTCACCGTGCTGCGCGAGTCGGGGGCCGACGCGCGGCGGCTCAAGCTGGAACTCACGGAAAGCCTGCTGCTTCACGATGTGGAGGACAGCATCCTCAAGATGCAGGCCCTGCGCACGCTGGGGGTAGGCTTTTCGCTCGATGATTTTGGCACCGGCTATTCCTCGCTCTCGTACCTCAAGCGCCTGCCGCTGGACCAGCTCAAGATCGACCAGAGTTTTGTGCGCGATGTGCTCACCGACCCCAACGACGCCACCATTGCCTGCACCATCATCACGCTGGCGCGCAGTCTGGGCCTGGACGTGGTGGCCGAGGGGGTGGAGACGGAAGGCCAGCGCGCGTTCTTGCTGCGCAACGGTTGCCGCCAGTTCCAGGGCTACCTGTTCGGGCGGCCCGGGCCTGCAGAGCTGCTGTAAATTGCTATTAAAAATATAGCTTTTCGCGCATATTGCAAAAGGGCGGATTCAAGTCCAAGCGCTAGCAGTCAATTTCATTCAAATTGGGCGCTGACCTGTGCAAAGGCACGCCCTGGGCAAGAGATGCCAAGCCAGTGTCGCCCCGCAGCGCCTGGGGGGATGGACTGTGCTACCCCCGCAGCAGCTTGTCTTCCGCCAATGTCAGTGCCGCAGGGTGTCCCGAGAGCACCAGCGTGTCGCCTTCGGCCAGCAGGGCTTCGTCCACGGCTGCGCTCACGTGGCCGTTGCCACGCCGCAGGTTCACCACGCGCACGCCCATGGCGGGCAGGGCCAGCTGGCCCAGGCTGCGGCCCAGCGCCGTGGAGCCTGGTGGCAGGTTGAGGGTGGACAGGCGCTCCTGGTCGCGTTCGTTCACGGTGTCGTCGTCTGCGCCGTGGAAGTAACCGCGCAGCAGGTTGTAGCGCGCGTCGCGCTGGTCTTGCACCAGTCGCAGCACGCGGCGCATGGGCACGCCCACCAGCGCCAGCGCATGGCTGGCCAGCATGAGCGAGCCCTCGATGGCCTCGGGCACGACCTCGGTGGCACCGGCCTCTTGCAGCTTGTCCAGGTACAGGTCGTCCTGGGTGCGCACCACCACCGGCACGTGCGGCGCGTGCGAGCGCGCGTTGGCCAGCACCTTGAGGGCCGCGGGCACATCGATGTAGGTGATCGCCACCGCGCTGGCGCGCACCAGGCCGGCCGCCATCAAGGCCTGCAGGCGGGTGGCGTCGCCATACACCACCGAATCCCCGGCGGCGGCGGCCTGGCGCACGCGGTCGGGGTCCAGGTCCAGCGCCATGTAGGGGATGCCTTCGTGCTCCAGCATGCGCGCCAGGTTCTGCCCGCAGCGGCCATAGCCGCAGATGATCACGTGTTTGCTGGTGTTGATGGACTTGCGCGCGATGGACGTCATCTGCAGCGACTGTTGCAGCCAGTCGCTGGCCACCAGCTTCATCACGATGCGGTTGCTGTACATGATGAGGAAGGGCGTGGCCAGCATCGACAGCACCATCGCCGCGAGGATGGGGTTCATCAGCGCCGGTTGCACCAGCCCGTTGGCCTGAGTGAGCGACAGCAGCACAAAACCGAACTCGCCCGCCTGGGCCAGGTACAGCCCGGTGCGCAGCGCCACGCCGGTGGTGGCGCCCATGCCCCGCGCCAGCACCAGGATGAGCCCCAGCTTGAGCACCAGCGGCACCGTGAGCAGCATCAGCACCAGCGCCCAGCGGTCCACCAGGATGTGCCAGTCCAGCATCATGCCGATGGTGATGAAGAACAGCCCCAGCAGCACGTCATGAAAGGGCCGGATGTCCGTGCCCACCTGATGGCGGTATTCGGTCTCAGACACCAGCACGCCCGCAATGAAGGCGCCCAGCGCCAGGCTCAACCCCGCCAGTTCGGTCAGCCAGGCCAGGCCCAGCGTGATCAGCAGCAGGTTCAGCATGAACAACTCATCACTTTTGCGGCGGGCCACCAGCGTGAGCCACCAGCGCATGAACCGTTGCCCGCCCGTGAGCAACAGACCCACCAGCACGGTGGCCTTGAGGAGCGCCCAGCCCAGGGAGGTCAGCAACTGGTCGGGTGACGACCCCAAAGCGGGAATCAGCACCAGCAGTGGCACCACGGCCAGGTCCTGAAACAGCAGGATGCCCATCACGCGCCGGCCATGTTCACTCTCCAGCTCGGCCCGCTCGGCCATGAGCTTCACGACAATGGCCGTGCTGCTCATGGCCATGACGCCCGACAACGCCAGCGCCGTCTGCCAACCCATGTCCCACACCCCGCCCGCCCAATGCGACAGCACCAGTGCCAGCCCGGAGACCACCGCCATGGTCAGCACCACCTGCATCAAGCCCAGGCCGAACACCTGCTTGCGCATGGCCCGCAGTTTGGGCAGGCTGAACTCCAGCCCGATGGCAAACATCAGAAACACCACACCAAACTCGCCCAGGTGCCGCACACCCTCGGAGTTTTGCGCCAGCGCCAGCGCGTGGGGGCCGATGAGCACGCCTGCGGCCAGATAACCCAGCATGGGCGGCAATTTGAGGCTTCGGCAAGTGACCACGCCCAGCACTGCGGCCAACAGGTAAAGCAGGGTGAGGGCGAGAGAGGACATGGGTTCGATGCTATCCGAGCCTTGCGGGCCGGGCACGGCCTTTTCTGCTGGAGATGCACGGACCATGCCAGAGGGCATCGCCCACGGCAGCACCCAGCCCGCATGCCCGGTCGATAGAATCCCTGGATGACCCCCGCCCCCACCGCGCTGCCCCCTTTTGATGCTGATCAGGCCCTGCGTCTGGCCCGCGAGACCTTCCATATCGAGGCGGAGGCCCTGACCGGCCTGGCGACCCGCATCGATGGCGTGTTTGCCCAGGCGGTACAGATGGTGTTGTTGGCCCGTGGCCGGGTGGTGGTCATGGGCATGGGTAAAAGTGGCCATGTCGGCCGCAAGATCGCTGCGACCCTCGCGTCCACCGGCACGCCCGCCTTTTTTGTGCACCCCGCAGAAGCCAGCCACGGCGACCTGGGCATGGTCACAGGCGACGACCTGGTGCTGGCCATCTCCAACAGCGGCGAAAGCGGTGAACTCACGGCCATCCTGCCGGTACTCAAACGCCTGGGTGCCCCGTTGATCGCTATGACGGGCGGAGTGTTGTCCACACTCGCCCGCCATGCTGACCTGGTGCTCGATTGCAGCGTGGCACGCGAAGCCTGTCCCCTGAACCTGGCTCCCACGGCCAGCACGACGGCACAGCTGGCCATGGGCGATGCGCTCGCCGTGGCGCTGCTCGATGCCCGGGGGTTCCGACCCGAGGACTTTGCCCGCTCCCACCCCGGCGGGGCGCTCGGGCGCAAGCTGCTCACCCACGTGAGTGATGTCATGCGCACGGGCGCCGAGGTCCCCCGTGTCGCTCCCCATGCGTCTTTCAGCGATCTCATGCGCGAGATGAGCGCCAAGGGCCTGGGGGCATCTGCCATCGTGGATGCAGCAGGTGTGGTGCTTGGCATCTTCACTGACGGCGATCTGCGCCGTCGCATCGAGGCGGGCGCCGACCTGCGCACTGCCACGGCCGATCAGGTCATGCACACCCAGCCGCGCCGCATCGCGCCCGATGCACTGGCCGTAGACGCCGCCGAGATGATGGAGGCGCACTCCATCACCAGCGTGCTGGTGGTGGACACGGCGGGCATTCTGACCGGCGTAGTGCATATCGGCGACCTCATGCGCGCCAAGGTGATCTGATGGTGCTGGATCCCTTGACCCACTTGCCCGACGGTGCCCCTGCCCTGCAGATTGACCCTGAGCTGCTGTTGCGCGCCCAGGGCGTGCGTGTGGCCTTCTTCGATGTGGACGGTGTGCTCACCGACGGCGGCCTGTATTTCAGCGAATCGGGCGAAACCCTCAAGCGTTTCAACACCCTGGACGGCCACGGTCTCAAGCTGCTGCAAAAGGCGGGCATCACCCCGGCCGTGATCACGGGTCGCGACTCCGCACCGCTGCGCCTGCGTCTGAAGGCCCTGGGCGTGGAGCATGCGGTGTTCGGCACCGAGGACAAGCGCCCTGCGGCGGAGCAGATCCTGGCCACGCTGGGGCTGACCTGGGCCCAGGCTGCTGCCATGGGCGACGACTGGCCCGACCTGCCCGTGATGCGACGCAGTGCCTTCGCCTGTGCCCCCGCCAATGCCCAGACCGAGGTGCGGCACGCAGCCCACTTTGTCACCCAGGCGCGCGGTGGAGAAGGCGCGGCGCGTGA
This sequence comes from Acidovorax sp. 69, assembly GCF_002797445.1. Taxonomy (NCBI): domain Bacteria; kingdom Pseudomonadati; phylum Pseudomonadota; class Betaproteobacteria; order Burkholderiales; family Comamonadaceae; genus Acidovorax; species Acidovorax sp. 69. Next base: position 168,771 of record NZ_PGEP01000001.1, read on the forward strand.
GCTGTGTGACCTGTTGCTGGTGGCGACGGGCCGCTATGCCGCCCTGCTGGCGGACTACACCACATGATCCGCGTGTTGCGACAGGGCTGGGAGCAGCTCTCGATCTACCTGCCCGTGGTGTTGATGGGCCTGCTGGCGCTGGGCACCTGGTGGCTGGTGCGCAATGCGCCCATGCCCCAGTTGCCCGCCATCGATCGCCCCATCAAGCACCAGCCGGACTACTTCATGAAGAACTTTTCTGTGAAGAGTTTTGATGCCACGGGCCGCCTTCAAAGCGAGGTGCTGGGCATCGAGGCGCGGCACTACCCCGACACAGACACGCTGGAGATCGACCAGGTCCGCATGCGCTCGGTCAGCCTCGATGGCCGCCTCACGGTGGCCACGGCCAACCGCGCCCTGAGCAATGCCGATGGCTCGGAAGTCCAGTTGTTCGGCAACGCCATCGTGACCCGCGAGCCCCTGCCCGCGAAGCCGGGGGCATTGGCGCAGCCCCGCATGGAGTTCCGTGGCGAATTCCTGCACGCATTTCCCAATACCGAACGCGTGCGCTCAGACCAGCCCGTCACGCTCACGCGGGGCAACGACCGTTTCACGGCCGACGGCATGGAGTACGACAACCTCGCTCAGGTGCTGCAATTGCGCGGGCGTGTGCGCGGCATGATCCTGCCGGGCGCCGTCAAGTAAGCCGTGTCCCTGCCCTTGCCCACTGCCGGAACCCGCATGACCCCTCCTCTTGTTTTCATCACCGGTGCGTCCAGTGGTATCGGCCAGGCACTGGCCCTGCGGTTCTACCGAGCAGGCTACCGGTTGGCTCTGGTGGCCCGCCGCACGTCTGAGGTAACAACATGGGCAAGCGCACAAGGAATAAGCACTGATAGCTATGAAATTTATAGTGCAGACGTTGCAGTGACCGACAGCATCATTGCTGCCGGCCAAGAATGTATGGCACGCCAGGGTCTCCCGGATGTGGTGATTGCCAATGCCGGTATCAGCGTGGGGATGGATACGGCCGTGCGGGACGATATTGACGTGATGACCCGCACCTTTGCGACCAACAACATCGGGATGGCAGCCACCTTCCAGCCGTTTGTGGATGCGATGGCGCAGCGGCGCAGTGGCACGCTGGTAGGCATTGGCAGCGTGGCGGGCATCCGTGGCCTGCCGGGGCACGGGGCCTATTGCGCCAGCAAGGCGGCTGTCATCAGCTATTGCGAGAGCCTGCGGGGCGAGATGCGCCCGCACGGCGTGCAGGTGGTGACCATCTCGCCGGGCTACATCGATACACCGCTCACGCAGCACAACCGATACCGCATGCCGTTTTTGATGCAGGCCAGCGATTTTGCAGACCGTGCCTTTCGGGCCATCACCGCAGGCGTGAGCTACCGGGTCATTCCATGGCAAATGGGCGTGGTCGCCAAGCTGTTGCGCATGCTGCCGAATCCACTGTTCGACAAATTGCTCGCAGGCCGTCCGCGCAAGCGCCGCCAGACTGAGGGGCCGTAGCCGCCCTGGGGCGCAGGGTAGCTCAATGCCTCCAGGGGTGGTGAGGCCAAGTGTTTTTGTCACCCGCTCGGTGCCGATCGGGTGGGCACCGCTCCACGGGCGCCATCCAGTGCGATCCGAACAAGGCCCCAGCGGGCCTGGCGCATGAAAAAAGCCCCTGGAGGGGCTTTTTGATGCACCGAGAGGTGCTTGACTCAGTAGCCGTTGTTGCCACCGCCGCCGTAGCCACCACCGCCGCCGCCATTGCGACCGCCACCACCACCACCGCCGCCATTGCGTGAGCCAGAGCCATAAGGGCTGCGAAAGCCGCCTTCGCTGCGGCCACCACCCCCGCCGTAGCCGCCGCCATCACGTCCGCCGCCGCCACCGCCGCCGTAGCCACCACCACCTTCACGGCCACCGCCGTAACCGCCACCACCACCACCACCACCACCACCACCACTGCGGCCACCGCCGCCGTAGCCCCCACCACCGCCGCCACCACCACCAAACCCGCCGCTGCGGGGAGGGCGGGGCTCCATGGGGCGTGCCTCATTGACGACGATGCCACGACCGCCCAATGGCTGGCCGTTCATGCCGTTGATCGCGGCCTGGGCTTCTGCATCGCTGCCCATTTCCACGAAACCAAAGCCTTTGGAACGGCCGGTGTCGCGTTCCATCATGACCTTGGCGCTGGTGACCGCTCCGAATTGGCCGAAGGCCTGTTCCAGATCGCTGTCGCGCACCGAGTACGGCAGGTTGCCAACGTACAGTTTGTTGCCCATCGAGGGACTCCTCAAAAACACATGGATAAAGCGATGGAGTCCCGAAAACGCAGCCAGCTAATCTCAATGACGCTCTCAGCGAAACTGACGGATCACCGCAAACTTGGAAAGCGGGAAGAACCCGCCAACCCATTATGCGCCACACTTTTGTTGAAAAAGCAAGCGGCTATGCGCGTTGTGGCGGCGATGCCGCGCAGGCATGAAAAAAGGAGCCCTGAGGCTCCTTGTTTGCCGTCAGCAGGCGAAAACGTCTGCTGATGAGGTCTTTTTAGTAGCTGCTACGGCCACCGCCGTAACCACCACCACCGCCGCCGCCGCTACGGCCACCGCCGTAACCGCCGCCGCCACCACCACCGTAGCCGCCACCACCACCGTTGCCGCCGCCGAAGCCACCGCTACGGGGAGCACGTGGCTCCATAGGACGGGCTTCGTTGACCACGAGGTCACGGCCGCCGAAGTTGGTGCCATGCACGCCTTGGATGGCGGCTTGGGCTTCAGCATCGCTGCCCATTTCGACAAAGCCGAAACCCTTGGAGCGGCCGGTGTCGCGCTCCATCATGACCTTGGCGCTGCCGACCGAGCCGTATTGGCTGAAAGTCTGCTGCAGGTCTTCGTCGCGGAAAGAGTAGGGCAGGTTGCCCACGTAAAGTTTGTTGCCCATGAAGGACTCCTGAAAAAACACAAAAACGCGATGGAGTCCGACGCAATCAACAAACCTGTGACGACTTCAAAGACGCGAAACTGACCATTCACCGCTTAGCTAACTGCTTTCCTGCAAGCAGAAAAGCGAGGCCATTATTAATCACTTTGTGTAGGTCGTGGCTTTTTATTTCGGTGCGAGACCCTCTAAAACCGCGAAATTGCGTGGTTTTATGGAGAATCTCCCAGCAAACCCTGGGGTAAAATCCGTGGGTCTTTGGGGAGTAGCCCGCCCGGCAGCGCAATGCGCCGGGGGCATGCGTCAACACACTTGGGTTCTTTGAAACCTATGGCGTATGCGGTTTTTTGAACTGGGCGAGACCATTGACTGCAAACCGATCCACATGGCCGGAGTCGGGGTGCAGTCAATGCGTTTTCCACCCATCCGGCCGGATAGGACCCCATGGAAGCTTTTTTTATTTCTACCGCCATCGTCGCGCTCGCAGAGATGGGCGACAAGACGCAGCTGCTGGCGCTCGTGCTGGCTGCGCGGTTTCGCAAGCCCTGGCCCATCGTGCTCGGCATTCTGGTGGCCACGCTGGTCAATCACGGACTGGCCGGAGCTGTGGGTGCGTGGGTAACTACATTTCTGGGCCCCCAGGTTCTGCGCTGGATCCTCGGCGCTTCGTTCATCGCCATGGCGGTGTGGATGCTTATTCCCGACAAACTCGATGAAGGCGAGGCGGATGGAACACCGCGCTGGGGCGTGTTCGGGACGACTGTGGTGGCGTTCTTCCTGGCTGAGATGGGCGACAAGACGCAGATCGCTACCGTCATGCTGGCCGCCAAGTACAACGCTTATCTGTGGGTGGTGGCCGGGACCACGCTGGGCATGATGCTGGCCAATGCGCCGGTGGTCTGGCTGGGCGAGCGCATCACGCGCAAGGTGCCTATCCGTGCGGTGCATCTGGTATCTGCCGTCATCTTTCTGGTGCTGGGGCTGCTGGCGATTTTTTCGTCTGCGGGTTGATCGTCGCCGTGCACGGGGCTGGGCGACGGGGCGCTGCTTTGGTATATTTGCCGAACGCGCCGATTTGCCACAGCTTGCGGGCGCTTTATAAATCCTGCTAAAGACCCGTCCGACATCTCTGCCCGGCCTCGTTTTTAGCGACGTCGGGTTTTTTTATGTCGTTCATTGCCACGCCCCAGACCCTGCATTTTCCGGAGGTGCTGCCGCTGCAAAGCGGTGCGTCCATCCGCGACTACCAACTGGCCTACGAGACCTACGGCACGCTCAACGCCGACCGCTCCAACGCCGTGCTTGTGTGCCACGCCCTCAACGCCTCGCACCATGTGGCGGGCGTTTACGCCGGGCAAGACAAGAGCGAAGGCTGGTGGGACAACATGATCGGTCCCGGCAAGCCGGTGGATACCGACCGCTTCTTCGTGATTGGTGTGAACAACCTGGGTTCGTGTTTTGGCTCCACCGGTCCCATGCATTTGCACCCAGATACCGGAGAGGTCTATGGTGCGGACTTTCCGGTGGTCACGGTGGAAGACTGGGTCAATGCCCAGGCCCGTCTGCTTGATCGCCTGGGCATACAGCAGATGGCGGCGGTGCTGGGCGGCAGCCTGGGTGGCATGCAGGCGCTCTCGTGGACGCTGCAGTACCCCGAGCGCATGCGCCACGCGGTGGTCGTGGCCAGCGCGCCCAATCTCACGGCCGAGAACATTGCCTTCAATGAAGTGGCCCGCCGTGCCATCGTGACCGACCCGGACTTCCACGGCGGCCACTTCTACCGCCACGGCGTGATCCCCAAGCGCGGGCTGCGCATCGCCCGCATGATCGGCCACATCACCTACCTCAGCGACGACGTGATGAACGAGAAGTTCGGACGCCAGCTCCGGGAAGGCCTGGAGCTGAAATACAGCACCCAGGACATCGAGTTCCAGATCGAAAGCTACCTGCGCTACCAGGGCGACAAGTTCAGCGACTACTTCGACGCCAACACCTACCTGCTGATCACCCGCGCGCTCGACTACTTTGACCCCGCCCGCGCGCACGCCGACAACCTCACGCGCGCCTTGGCCCGTGCCACGGCGAAATTCCTGCTGGTGAGCTTCACCACCGACTGGCGCTTTTCGCCCAAACGCAGCCGCGAGATCGTCAAGGCCCTGCTCGACAACCGCCGCAGCGTGAGCTACGCCGAGATCGACGCGCCCCATGGACACGATGCCTTTTTGCTCGATGACGCACGCTACATGGGCGTGATGCGCTCTTACTTCGATAGCATTGCCAAGGAGTTGCAACCATGACCGAAAAAGCGGCGATGCAAGCCCTGGCGCGCCTGGTGCCCCCCGGCTCGCGCGTGCTCGACCTGGGCTGCGGCAACGGCGCCATGCTCGACTACCTGCAGCGTGAACGCGGCTGTAGCGGCTACGGCGTGGAGATCGATGACGCCAACGTGCTGGCCTGCGTACAACGCGGCGTGGATGTGATCCAGCTCAACCTCGACGAGGGGCTGGCCATGTTCGACGACAACAGCTTTGACGTCGTGCTGCAGATCGACACGCTGCAGCACCTGCGCAATGCCGAAACCATGCTGCGCGAGACCGCGCGGGTGGGCCGCACCGGCGTGGTGGCCTTCCCCAACTTTGCGCACTGGCCCAACCGCCTGTCCATCCTGCGCGGGCGCATGCCTGTCACGCGGCGCCTGCCCTACCAGTGGTACGACACACCCAACATCCGCGTCGGCACTTACAAGGATTTCGAGGTGCTGGCCACCAAGAACAGCTTGCGCATCCTGGACGCCTTTGGTCTGCAGGACGGGCAGGCCGTGCGCTGGCTGCCCAATGCCCGTGCGGGTACCGCCGTGTTCCATTTCGAGCGCGCGTAGCCTGTTGGTGCCGTCGGGCTGGCGACACAACACTGTCAAGCGCATCGGCTAAGGTGCGGGGTCTCATCCACAGGAGACCGCATGAAACGCATTGCACTGCGCGCCGTGACCGCTGCCGCGCTGCTGGCCACCTGGGCGCTGGGCGCCGCCGCACAGGCCTGGCCGCCCACGCCCACCGTGATCGCCCACCGGGGCGCCTCGGCCTTGCGGCCTGAGCACACGCTGGCCGCCTATCAACAGGCCATTGACGATGGTGCCGACATCATCGAGCCCGACCTCGTGATCACCAAAGACGGCGTGCTGGTGGCCCGGCACGAGAACGCCATCGCCATCGTCAACGCCGATGGTTCAGTGAAAGAGGCCACCACCGACGTGATGGACCGCTCCGAGTTCGCCGCGCGCAAGGCCACCAAAACCATCGATGGTCAGGCCATCACCGGCTGGTTCACCGAAGACTTCACGCTGGCCGAGCTGAAAACGCTGCGCGCCCGCGAGCGCATCCCCGCGCAGCGCCCGGCCAACGTGGCCTACAACGGCCAGTTCGAGGTGCCCACGCTGCAAGAGGTGATCGACCTGGCAAAGGCGGCCAGCGCCAAGACGGGTCGCACCATCGGCATCTACCCCGAGACCAAACACCCCACCTACTTCCAGTCCATCGGCCAGCCGCTGGAGGCACCACTGCTGGCCGTGCTGGAGAAAAACGGCTGGAACCACAAGGACGCCCCGGTGTTCGTGCAGTCGTTCGAGGTCAGCAACCTGCAGGCGATCCGCAAGCTCAGCAGCGTGCGCCTGGTGCAACTGGTTGCGCCCTCGGGCCGGCCGTATGACTTTGTGGCACAGGGCGCAGCCAACACGCGCAGCTATGCAGACCTCATCACGTCCGAAGGCCTCAAACAGGTGGCGACTTACGCCAACGCCATCGGCCCTTTCAAGACGCTGGTGGTGCCGGTCAAGGACGGTGTGCCGGGCGAGCCCACTCCGCTGGTGGCGCGTGCCCGTGCTGAAGGCCTGGCGGTGCACATCTGGACGCTGCGGCCCGAAAACGCCTTTCTGCCTGCGGGCCTGAAAAAGGCGCCGACCACCGATGGCATCGTGCGTGGTGACAGCGTGGCCGAGATCACGGCCTATCTCAGCGCGGGCATCGACGGCTTCTTCACCGACGACTCGGCCGTCGGCCGCGCTGCCGTCCAGGCATTCAAGGCGAAGGGGATGGCGGCGACGAAGTGACCCGGGCCGGGCGCGGCGTGCCCGGTGTGGCGCGCAGGCCCTGGCGCCACCCCAGTTGCCGCGCCTTCTCTACCCACTGTGCCAGCCGCTCCGCATGCGCGGTGCGCACCGGGCCAAAACTGTGCACCCGCACGGGCCCGATACCGCAGAACTCCAGAATCGCCTTCTTCATCGGGTAGTGGCCCGGCCTGTGTGTCACCCAGCGGAAGTACCAGTGCGGTGAGTCCATGGTCACCAGCAAATCGGCCGAGCGGCCTGTCAGCAGCTGTGTCCCACAGCGATGAGCCCTTGCTGTACTTGAAGGCGTAACCCGGCAGCAACACGCGGTCGACAAAACCCTTGAGCAGCGCGGGCATGGCGCCTCACCAGATGGGGTAGACCCACACCAGGTGGTGCGCCCAGGTGATGTCGCCAGCAAGTCAGACCCCAGCGCCTGAGCCTGGCGGATCAGCAGCACGCGCGCCACATCGGCCGCTTCATCATGGCGGTAGCTGCCCGTGCGGGCCACGGTGCCCATCAGGCCGCGCGCCTCGTCCAGGCGAATGGCCTTGGGGGTGGTGCCGGTGTGTTGGGCGAGTTCTCCGATGCGCATGGGGGTTCTGGAGTGTGTGGAGAGAAAACTATCAAAACAATAGCTGTCAGCGCTTATGAATAAAGCGCCATAGGCCTATTTGATTCAAAGACTGTGCCGGAGAGGCACTGGAAGGGCCACCGGCTCCGGTGCTGCAAGATAAGCTGCGGCGCTCTGACCCCGTCTTCCATCTCCTGCCTGCACCCGCCATGCCCCAGTTCGCCGCCAACCTGAGCCTGATGTACACCGAGTTGCCGTTTCTGGACCGCTTTGCCGCCGCCGCACGCGACCGGTTCACTGCGGTGGAGTTGCAGTTTCCGTATGCCTTCGCGCCAGCCGAGGTGGCTGCGCGGTTGACGGACCACGGTTTGCAGCTGGTGCTCTTCAATGCCCCGGCTGGCGGTACCGACCGCGCCAGCATGGCCACCGCATGGGAGCGGAACGCGCGTGGCACGGCTGCGCAGCCGGGGCGCGAGGCCGAGTTCCGCGCCGGGGTGCAGGAGGCTCTGCGGTACGCCGAACGGCTGGCCTGCCCACGCATCCATGTGCTCTCGGGCACCGTGCCACCCGGGGTGGAGCGCGAGTCGCTCAAGGACCTCTGCGCCAGCAACCTGCGCTGGGCGGCGGCCGAGGCCGCGCGTACGGGCTGCGAAATTCTCATCGAACCCACCAATCTGCGCGATGTGCCGCGCTACTTCTTGAACCGGCAGGACCATGCCCATGAATTGCTCGATGCGGCACAGGCCGACAACCTCAAGGTGATGATGAACCTGTACCACTGCCAGATCGTGGAAGGTGACGTGGCGACCAAGCTGCAAACCTACCTGCCCACCGGCCGCGTGTCACATATCCAGATGGCAGGGGTTCCGCTGCAGCACGAGCCTGACCGTGGCGAGTTGCACTATCCCTTCCTTTTTGAAGCCATCGACGCCCTCGGTTACGCCGGTTGGGTGGGCTGCGCATACCGGCCTGCGGCAGGGACTTCGCAGGGCCTGGGCTGGCGCGATCGGGCCCTGGCTGCACGCCTCTGACACGGCCCTCAGACGGTTGAAGGCGCGCTTCCAATACGCGCGAATGCGTAAGGGAATGCGTTAATAAATGTAACAAGACTCTGGACTTAGAGTGGCAGCAGACCGGCGATAGCCGGCTTGAGAACCTGCTCACGGCCTCTTGAGAGGTCGTAGACGGGTTCTTGGGCTTTCACTTTTCAGGAGACACACTGCATGGCCGCATCCCTTGCCAACAACCGTTCTGTCGCGCGCCAGGTCACGCTGACCGCCATTGCGCTGGTGGCCCTGGTGCTGGTGCTCGTGGGGCTGGCGATTGCCGTGCTGACCGAGCGCAGCACACGCGCCCTGGTGGCGACGAGCGTGGGCGACACGGCGCAAAGCGTGGCGCAGTCGCTGGACGCAGCCGACAACACCAATCGCGAACTGGTGCAGCTCACCATGAAGGGCTTTCAGCGCTACTTCGAGGCCGCCATGCAGCTCGACGAGGCCTCGGGCGAGCTGCGCAGCTACGGTGCGCTGGTCAACGAGGACTACGGCTCGGTCGACAAGTTCGCCAGCGAAACCGGCGGCATTGCCACCGTGTTCGCCAAAAAGGGCGACGACTTCGTGCGCATCACCACCTCCGTCAAGAACGAAAAAGGCGAGCGCCAGCAGGGCACGCCGCTGGGCAAAGACGACCCGGCCTACGCCACTGTCACCAAGGGCGAGCCCTACACCGGCGTCACCCTCGCCGGTGGCAAGCCCTACATGGGGCACTACCTGCCCGCCAAGGATGCGTCGGGCAAGGTGATTGCGCTGCTGTTCATCGGCAATGACATCAGCGTGTTCCACGCCATGCTGCAAAAGCAGGTGGCACAGACGAAATTTTTTGAGCACGGTGGCACGTATGTGATCAACCCCGGCACCTCGCTGGACAAGGCCGTATTTGTGTACCACCCCACCGCGCGCGGCAAGCGGGTGCTGGAGGCCTACCCGCAGGCCCGCCCGTTCTTTGAGGCACTGGCTGCCGCGCAAGACGGCTTTGTGCGCGAAGCGGCGCCCGTGCTGGGCGCTGGCGCCGAGGACCCCTGGGCCCTGGTGCGCAAGACCAGCGGCGGCTGGTGGGTGGTGGCTGAGGTGCCTGATGGCGAAGCCATGGCCAGCCAGCGCCGTGTGACGATGGCCGTCTGGGGCCTGATGGCCGTGGCCGTGGTGCTGCTCGCCATCGGCCTGTTTGTCATGCTGCGCCGGGGCGTGAGCCGGCCGCTGCAGGACCTGACCCAGGCCATCACGCTGGTGGCGCAGGGCGACCTGACCGAAGCCTTCCGCACCACGCGGCGCGACGAAATTGGCGCACTGGTGCAAGAGGTCGAAGGCATGCGCCAGCGCTACACGCAGATGCTGCAACAGGTGCGCAATGCGGTGGACAGCATCAGCACCGCCAGCGCCGAGATCGCCAGCGGCAACCAGGACCTGTCGACCCGCACCGAGGCCACGGCCAGCAGCCTGGCCCAGACGGCACAGAGCATGGAGCACCTCACCTCCACCGTGCGCCAGTCGGCCGACGCTGCGCGGCAGGCCAACCAGCTGGCCAGCAACGCGGCCGCTGTGGCCGCGCGTGGCGGGCAGGTGGTGGGCGAGGTGGTGACCACCATGGGCGACATCAACCAAAGCTCGCGCAAAATCGCCGACATCATTGGCGTGATCGACTCCATTGCCTTCCAGACCAACATCCTGGCGCTCAACGCTGCGGTAGAAGCGGCCCGCGCGGGTGACCAAGGCCGGGGCTTTGCCGTGGTGGCCAGCGAGGTGCGATCGTTGGCAGGGCGCTCCGCAGCCGCCGCGCGCGAGATCAAGGCGCTCATTGGTGCCTCGGTGGAGCGGGTGGAATCGGGCGCGCGCCTGGTGCAGAACGCTGGCACCACCATGGACGAGATCGTGGGCTCGGTCAAACGCGTGGGCGACATCATTGGCGAGATCACAGCGGCGTCGAATGAGCAGTCTGACGGCATCGGCCAGGTCAATACCGCCGTCAACCAGCTTGACCAGATGACGCAGCAGAATGCCGCGCTGGTGGAGGAATCCGCCGCCGCCGCCCAAAGCCTGCGTGAGCAGGCCACCCGCCTGGCGGGGGCCGTGCAGGTGTTCAAGCTCTCGCGGACCGAGGGTGCTGCCGGTGGCGGCATTGGCTATACATCCCGAACGGCCCTGGCAGCGCCCATGGCGCAAACGGGCGATGGCGAGTCGGCGCAGGCCCCCGGCAGCGGAGCGCGTGCGCCAGCACAGCTGCAATGATGACCGGAGCTTGACGGCGCTCGGGTGCAGACGGCCATCGATCGATTTGTGGACAGCGCCCCTTGGTTTATGCTGGGCTGACTCACTACCACCCAGCCCTTTCCGACCTATGGCCGCCCACGTCCCCACCATGCTGGCAATGATCATTGTCAGCTCGCTCATGATGGCGGCCTCCATGGCCGTGGTGGGTTGGGGCCGACGGCGCGACGGCCTGGGCCGCTGGTCGGCCGCCCTGTTGATCAATGCCATTGGGCACCTGCTGATCATGTTGCGCGGCCTGGTGCCCGATGTGTTGTCCATCGTGGTGGGCAACATGCTGCTGTCTTGTGTGTTTGCCGGGATGATCGCGGCGATCTACCAGTTCCAGGGGCGCCCGGTGCGGTGGTGGATGCTGCTGGCGCCTGCTGGGCTGACCACCATTTTTGTCATTGTGTTCATCGACCACTTTCCCGCACGGGTGAGTTTTGTGGGGCTGGTCATAGGGCTCCAGTCGATATGGGCGCTGTGGGCTGCGCTGCAACGCCGCCATGCCACCGTGGGGCGTGGCCAATGGCTGCTGGTGGGCGGGTTGATGCTGGAGGCGCTGGTGCTCGGTGCCCGTGCGCTGGTGGCCCTCACCATGGGCGGTGCTTCGACAGACATCCTGCAAGGCAGTGGGCTGCAGACGCTCACTTTCATGAGTACGTTTTCCGTGGTGCTGGTCAGCTCCATGGGCTTTGTGTTCATGTCGCGCGACCGGGCCGATGAAAGCAACCGCGTGATGGCTGCGCTGGATGCGCTCACGGGCGTGGCCAATCGCCGTTCGCTGATCGCCGCACTCGATCGCGACGTCGCCCGTGCCGTGCGCATGCACGAGTCCATTGCGCTGATGATGGTGGACATCGATCATTTCAAGAATGTCAACGACCAGTACGGCCACCCCGTGGGGGACCAGGTGCTGTGCAGCGTTGTGAATGTGCTGCGCCAGCGCGTGCGTGCACAGGATCTGGTGGGTCGCTACGGCGGCGAGGAGTTCATGGTGCTGCTGCCCGACACCAGCCTGATGGGGGCCGAGCAGCTGGCACGCGAGTTGTGCAAGGCGGTCGAGGAGTCGCGCTGCCCCGCCGACGGCGTACCGGGCCCTGGTATCGCCGTCACGGTGAGCATTGGCGTTTTTGGCGGGCGGCTGGAGTCGGGCGACAGCTGGGACATGCTGATCGCCGCTGCCGACCGCGCGCTCTACCAGGCCAAGAACAACGGCCGCAACCGCGTGGAGGTGGCCACGGGCTTGCGCCGCCCCAGCGCCCAGCTGGCAGCCCAGGCCCATCCAGAGACCCTGCCCGAGTCTCTGTATTGACCCGCGCAAAACAAGGCACGGGCAAGCGGCGAACCCCAATGCGTGCGGGTGCGCAATCCCGATGGGCGTAAGGCCTCTCTGCAGGGGTCCGTGGCGCTCGGCGGGGGGTTGTGTTGGAATGGCGGACTGATCACCTTTCGCCTTCAGGAGCCCCACCATGAACGCCCGCGTGCCCTCCCAAGTCCTTCAGCCTGAGCTTGCCCTGCAGCGTGTGAGCCAAGCCTGGGACAGCGACATTGTTCGCCAGCTCACCGACTACATCGCCATCCCCGCCAAATCGCCCACCTTTGCGGCCGACTGGGCCGAGCTGGGCCTGCTCGACACCGTGGTGCGCAACGCGGCTGCGTGGGTCGAATCGCAAAAGGTCGAAGGCTTGACGCTGGAGATCGTGCGCCTCGAAGGCCGTACCCCCGTGCTGTTCTTCGAAATTGCCGCAACCCAGCCCGGCGCCACCGACACCGTGCTCATGTACGGCCACCTGGACAAACAACCGGAGTTCTCCGGCTGGCGCAACGACCTCGGCCCGTGGACCCCCAAATACGAAGACGGCAAGCTCTACGGCCGGGGCGGCGCCGATGATGGTTATGCCGTGTATGCCAGCATCGCCGCTGTGCAGGAACTCAAGCGCCAGAACGTGCCCCATCCGCGCATCGTGGGCCTCATCGAGACCTGCGAAGAAAGCGGCTCGCGCGACCTGCTGCCCTACATCGATGCGCTCAAGCCCCGCATGGGCAATGTGGCGCTGGTGGTGTGCCTGGACTCGGGCGCTGGCAACTACGAACAGCTGTGGCTCACCACCAGCCTGCGCGGCATGGCCAGCGGCACGCTCAAGGTCGAGATCCTCACCGAAGGCATCCACTCGGGCGACGCGTCGGGCCTGGTGCCCTCCTCGTTTCGCATCATGCGGCAAGTGCTCGACCGCCTGGAAGACAGCGCCACGGGCCGCTTGCTGCCCGCCAGCTTTCATTGCGAAGTACCCGCCGACCGCGTGGCCCAGGCCCGCGCCACGGCGGCCATCCTGGGGGAAGAGGTGTACAAGCGCTTCCCCTGGGCGCACTACGACTGCGGGGGCTCCACCACGTTTGCGCTGCCCACCACCACCGATCCGCTACAGGCGCTGCTCAAGCGCACCTGGGAGCCCACGCTGAGCGTCACCGGCGCCGAGGGCTTCCCCGCGATGCAGGACGCGGGCAACGTGCTGCGCCCTTACACCGCCTTCAAGCTCAGCCTGCGCCTGCCCCCGCTGGTCGATGCGGCCCAGGCTGTGCAGCAGCTCAAGTCGCTGCTCGAAGACAACGCACCCTACCAGGCCAAGGTCACCTTCCAGAGCGGCGGCGGTGCCACGGGCTGGAACGCCCCCGCGACCACGCCCTGGTTCGAGCAGGCCCTCAACGAGGCCTCGCAGGCGCACTTTGGCGCGCCTTGTGGCTACATCGGCCAGGGGGGCACCATCCCGCTCATGAACATGCTCAGCGAAGGTTTCCCCGCCGCGCAGATGATGGTGTGCGGCGTGCTCGGCCCCAAGAGCAATGCGCACGGCCCCAACGAGTTTTTGCATGTGCCCTACGCCAAGCGTCTCACCGCCTCGGTGGCCCATGTGATGGCGGCCATGGCACAGCAACAGGCCACCACGGCGACCACGGCCCGCTGATACCACCGAAAGGTGCCTGGTCAGCGCCAACGGTGCTTTTTCTTCCACGCTTTCCATCATCGGGTCACACCATGGACAAACGCGCATTTCTGCATGCCTGCACTGCCACCACGCTGGCCGCACTCGCGCCCGCGTCTGGCCTGGCGCAGGCCCCAGCGGGGGGCAGTGCCCCTGGCCCTCTTCATGCGCTGTCTGGCACCAACAGCGAGGGCCAGCCGGTCATGCTGACGGACTTTGCTGGCAAGGTGTGCCTGGTCAGTTTTTTTACCGCAGGCTGTGCCCTGTGCACCAACGAACTGCGCCTCATGCGCGAGTTCTACACCAGCAACCGCCAGCGCGACTTTGTGCTGCTGGGCGTGAACATGGACGAGAAATCCGCCGACTTCATGCAGTACATCGAGCTGCTGAAGGTGTCGGTGCCTGCCGAGCAACGCTTTCCCATTGCCTGGCGCAACGCGCCGGGGCACAAGGACAGCTTTGGCGCCATCACCCGCCGGCCCACGCATTTCGTGCTCAACCGCAAACACCAGCAAGTGCTGCGGCGGGAGGGCAATTTTTTACCCACCGACTGGGACGACCTCTGGGTATCGCTCGCCTGAGGGCGGCCACAGGGCATCACGCCCCGCAGGCTGGCTCCTTGCTGCCCTTGCTGGTGCTTTTCGTACCGGCTTTGTGGTGCGGTCCTGACCATTTAATGCAGTGGGTCTTGGGGTGTGCCGGGTATGCTGTCCCATCATGTCTCGAATGCCCTGCTCCCCATGACTTCTGACGAACTGATCCCCTCGACCCTGACCACCTTCACCGCCAGCGACGGTGAAAACCTGGCCGTGCAGGACTGGCCGCTGCCCGAGGGCGAGCCCCAGCGCGGCACCGTGTTGCTGGTGCATGGCCTGGGCGAGCATGTGGGCCGTTACGACGCTGTGGCGCGCCAGCTCAATACATGGGGTTTTGCCGTGCGGGGCTATGACCAGTACGGCCATGGCGAATCGTCCGGGCCGCGTGGCGGGCTGACCGCCGACATGCGCCTGCTCGATGATCTGGCCGACATGGTGGATGCGACCCGCGCCCGCATGCCGGAAGGCCAGCCGCTGGTGCTGCTCGGCCACAGCATGGGAGGCCTGGTGGCGTCGCGTTTTGTTTCCCTGCACCTGCGGCCGGTGGATGCGCTGGTGCTGTCATCGCCCGCGCTGGATGCGGGCCTGGGCGCCGTACAAAAACTGCTGCTGGCCACGCTGCCACGCATTGCGCCCAACCTGCGCGTGGGCAATGGGCTGGATGCGCAGTACCTCTCGCACGACCCTGCCGTGGTCGCTGCCTACCTGGCCGACCCGCTGTGCCACGACCGCATCAGCGCCCGTCTGGCCCGTTTCATTGCCGAAGGCGGCCCGGCCACAGTGGCCCGCGCCGCACACTGGAGCGTGCCCACGTTGCTGATCTGGGCTGGCAGCGACAAGCTGGTGAACCCCGCCGGCAGCCGCGCCTTTGCCGCTGCCGCACCCAAGGCCCTGGTGCAGTCGCACTGCTTTGAGCCTTTGTTCCATGAGCTGTTCAACGAAAGCCCGGAGCTGGCTGCCCCGGTGCTCGATCTGCTGCAGCAATGGCTGCAGCGGCGCTGCCCGGTGAAGGCATAGGCGCTGCGCCCAAAAATAGGCGGAAAATGGCTGCTAGCGCTTGTGTGTAAAGCGCGGGCAGCTATTATTTTTGAAGCAATCCGCCCAACATTCCGAAAAGATCGTTGGCATTGCCAAAGCCACTCTGCGGTGCCTGGCCCTGGGGGCTGAGATGGTCTACCAGGCCTGGCAGTACCTGGGCCAGCTGGCCCGCTGCGGCGCCAGAGCCCACTCCCAGTTGCGCAGCGATCTGCGACAGGGGGCCGCTGCCCAGCACCTGCGAGAGCTGCTCGCCCGAGATCGCCTGGTTGGGGCCGGCACTGAGCCATGAGGCAATCACATTGCCCATCCCAGCCTGCTGGAACTTGGCCATCAGGCCTGGCAGCCCGCCCACCGGGCCATCGTTGCTGATGAGGGACATCACGGCCTGAACCAGCTGGGGGTTCTGCGCGGCCAGGCTCAGCAGGCCACCCAGCCCGCCTGCGGCCCCACTGTTGGCGTTGGCCTGTGCACCGCCTTGCGACGCACTGTTGATGACGGCACCGAGAACGGAATCGAGCAAACCCATGGTGATCTCCTGCAAAAGGGGGGAAGACGGCCTTGTGCCGACAGGCGCCAAGCATGGCACGTCACCGCCGATGGTACGCGGCCAGGCCCCTGCTTCTGTGTCAACCATTGTGAATTCGTCTCCTGCGGCAACCCCCACCCCGGCCACCGCAGATGCCGCGCACCGCAGGGCTGCGCGCGGCATCCCATGGTGCTGATTTACCGGCTGCGCGCGGGCCGCTTTTCCAGCAGGGGCTCACTGACGCCCTGCACGCCCACCAGGCCCAGCACGGTGACCAGCGAGGTCTGCGCGCCCTTCCAGGCATCGGTCAGATCGATCCATTCGGACAGTGCATGAAAGCCGCCGGTCTTGCCGCCACCGCCGATCACGACGGCCGGGATGCCCAGCGACATGGGGACGTTGGCGTC
This sequence comes from Acidovorax sp. 69, assembly GCF_002797445.1. NCBI lineage: Bacteria > Pseudomonadati > Pseudomonadota > Betaproteobacteria > Burkholderiales > Comamonadaceae > Acidovorax > Acidovorax sp. 69. Next base: position 185,228 of record NZ_PGEP01000001.1, read on the forward strand.
GGTGCTGGCGCCGCCCAGCACGGTTTTGCGGCCAAACGCCGTGTTGGCGCGCACGGCGGCCTCCACAATGATCGAATCCGCTGCGGTGCGGCCACCGGGCCGGTCGCCAATCAGCTTGGTGGATGCGCTCAAGGTGTTCACACCCCAGCGCGCGTTCTCCTCGGTCACAGCGCTGTCGACGGCGCCCAGCACCTGCTTTTCGGTGGCCAGCAGGGGCGCCATTTCGTCGGAGCGGATGTCCACCGCCATGCGTGCATCGGGTGCGATGGTGTTGACGGAGGTGCCGCCGCCCACCGTGCCCACGGTGAAGGTGGTCTTGGGGCTCTTGGGGGTGCGGATTTCAGCAATCTTGGCAATCGCGCGGCCCATGCCGTGGATGGCGCTGGGCACCTCGCCAAATGCGGCGTAGCTGTGGCCCCCCGGGCCCTTGAAGGTGACCTCATGGCGATGGCTGCCTGTGCCCAGCACCAGCACGGTGCCATCGGGGGCAGGCTCCAGCGCCACCAAGCCGTCGATGTCCAGATGCTCCTTGAACAGGTGTTTCATGCCGCGCAGGTTGCCCAGCTCTTCCTCGCCCACATTGCCCACAAACACCAGGTCGCCCACGGTGGCGATCTTCTGGTCATTCAGCACCTTCAGCCACGACAGCAGCACGGCCAGGCCACGCGTGTTGTCCGAAATGCCGGGCGCGTGCAGCTTGCCGTCGCGCTCCTTCACCTTCACGTCGGTGCCAGCCGGGAACACGGTGTCCAGGTGGGCCGAAATCACCAGCTTGGGGCCGTTGCCCGAACCCTTGCGGATGCCCACGACATTGCCCTCGGTGTCGATGGCGGCGCTGGCCAGGCCCAGGGCCTTCAGGCGTGCCAGGAAGGCTTCGGCGCGCTTTTGCTCCTTGAACGGAGGCGCTTCGATCTCGGTGAGCGTCTTCAGGTCATCGATGCTGCGGTCATGGTCGGCTTTCACGGCATCGAGCAACTGCAGGATTTGGGGCGCGGCCATGAGCTGGGTGTAGGCCTTGTCCACAGCGGGGCGCAAAGTGGTCGGCGTGGCCGCGACAGCGCCCTGGGCATGGGCGGCAGGGCCGAGCAGCGTGGCGGCGGCCAGCGCCACGGCGCCCGCCAAGGGGGTGAAGCAGAGGGTATGGACAGGGTTCTTCATGGTCAGGTCAAAGAGAGCAAAGAGGGGCGGGCTGGAGCCAGGGGCCCAGCGCGGTAGCCAGGTGCCTGGCAGCACAGCCATGCAATTGTTGGACCGTTCAGGCCACCGAAGGTCTGCTTTAATCTACCGAGCCGACAGTTTTTCTGACATGCGCAGACATATTCCCAGCACCCGCGCCCTGCTCGTTTTTGACGCCGTGGCGCGCCACCACGGTGTGAGCAAGGCCGCCGAAGAGTTGTGCCTCACCCACAGCGCCGTGAGCCAGCAGCTGCGCCTGCTTGAAGGCCAGCTGGGCCTGCAACTGGTGCAGCGCGGTGCCCGTGGCTCCACGCTGACCGACGTGGGCCGCCGCTACCACGCGCAGATCGTGGGCGACCTGCTGCGCCTGCAGAACCACACACTGGAAGCCATGGCCCAGCGGCCCGATGGCGCGCGCCTGCTGGTGGGCTGCGTGCCCGTGTTTGCCGAGCGCTGGCTGCTGCCCCGGCTGCCCGCCTTTTTGGCCGCGCACAAAGGTTGCAGCCTGCACTTGCAGGTGTACCCCACGCAGATCTACATGGCAGAGGTTCCGTTTGATGTGGCCGTGCAGTACGACGACGCAGCCTGGCCCGGTGTGTTGCCCGAGCCGCTGATGCGCGAGGTCTGTGTGGCCGTGTGTGCGCCCGAGGCGCGCCACCGGCGCGCCATGGAGCGGGGTGACTTTCGGGCAGTGCCTCTGCTGCAACTCAGCTCCCGCCTGGGGGCTTGGGACGACTGGTTCACCCGTGCAGGCATCACGCGCACCCCCGACCACACTTTGGGCGGCCACCGGTTTGATCTGTTCTCGATGCTGGTGGAGGCGGTACGCGCCGACCTGGGCGTGGGCTTGGTGCCCCGCTATTTTGTGGAGCGGGAACTGCAGTCGGGCGAGCTGGTGCTGGCCCATCCCCACCACGACAGCGGGGTGCGGGGCTACAGCCTGTTCGTGGCCCCGGGCCGCCTGGAAGACCCGGCGGTGGCGGCCTTTGCACGGTGGCTGAGCGCTACCGTGGCAACGGAGGGTCTTCAGGCCTGACCGATGGTGTCAGGCGCTCTTGCGCCTGCGCTCCATGGCCAGCCAACCCAGCGCCAGCCCCGTCATCACAATCGGCAGCAACGAGCCCGCGTTCAGCAGCGTCCAGCCCTGCGTGGTGACCAGCACGCCGGATGAGAAAGCGCTCAGCGCCAGCGTGGCGTACACGCAGAAATTGATGGCAGCCTGGGCGCGGTCTTTTTCCTCGGGGCGGTAGGCGGTCATGGCCAGCGTGGTGGAGCCGGTGAACAGGAAATTCCAGCCCACGCCCAGCAAGAACAGCGCAACGCCGAAGTGGTGCAGCTCCACCCCCATCAGCGCCACGGCCACGCAGGCGACGTTGAGCAACACCCCCGTGCCCATGATGGGCAACACGCCAAAACGCTTGATAAGGTGGCCTGTGACAAAACCGGGTGCGAACATGCCGATCACGTGCCACTCCAGCACCAGGGCCGATGCGTCGAAATCAAAGCCACACACCTGCATGGCCAGCGGCGTGGCGGCCATCAGCAGGTTCATCACGCCATAGCCCAGCGCAGCGCCCACAATGGCCACGATGAAGGCGGGCTGGCGCATCAGTTCAGAAAGAGGCCTGCCTTGCGCCGGTTGCCCTGCGGCGTTCAGCACCACAGGCTGCACCTCGAACCGGATGGCCGCCATGCTCAGCATGGACAACAGTGCCACACCGATCAGCGCGATATAGGCACCCGCGAACGGCACCGGGAACAGCGTGCGCGTGGCGCTGGCCAGGTTGGGGCCCGCCACGGCGCCCAGCAGGCCACCGGCCAGCACCAGCGACACGGCCTTTTCGCGGTAGTCCGGCGGGGCCAGCTCGGCGGCGGCAAACCGGTACAAGCCGCCGTTGGCGCTGTAGTAACCCGCCACCACGGTGGCAGTGCAAAGCAACCAAAAGTTGGCACTGAACGCCGCCCAGGCGCACAGCGCAGCCGACGCGACCGCCACGGCCAGTCCGATCTGGAACGACACCTTGCGCCCCCAGCGCATCTGCGTCCTGGCCACCAGGGGCGTGGACAACGCCCCACCCACCACATAGCCCATCACCGGCAGCGTTGCCATCCAGCCAAACGGCGCCAGCTGCAGGCCCACCAGGCCATTGATGGCAATGAAAACGACGTTGTTGGTGAGGAAAAGGCCTTGGCACAGGGCCAACAACCACAGGTTCTTGTTCACGGCAGGGCGGCGCTTGGGGCGCAGAGAAGGTCGCACAGAAGGTCTTAGCGGGAGGGCGGCATAGATGCAAGTCAAGGCCGGACGGCAGTGTGATGCGCCAGGAAGGCGGAGGCACATCAAAGTCCGACTGCTTTGCTCTGGCATTGTGCACTGCCGTTGATGAAGATCAGCAGATGCGCCGGTCTGCCTCAGTAAGGTGGCGCCCAGTGCTGTGGCTCCCCCCGGGGCCAGCGTTTGAATGCTTGTGATGGAACCCCTGAAATTGATGGAGGCCGCGCTGCCCGTGGCCCCGGTACCGACCTCGCCTGCGATGGAGTTGGTGTGCCCCGCAGGCAGCCTGCCTGCCCTGAAGGCGGCCGTGGACCACGGTGCCAACTGCGTCTACCTGGGCCTGCGCGATGCCACCAACGCGCGCAACTTTGCGGGCCTCAATTTTGACGAGGCGTCCATCGCCAGTGGCATTGCCTACGCGCATTCGCACGGCTGCAAGGTCTTCATGGCGCTCAACACCTACCCGCAGGCGGCCAACCCCGGCCCCTGGCGCAGCGCGGTGGACAAGGCCGTGGACATGGGGCTGGACGCTGTCATCCTGGCCGACCCGGGCCTCATGCAGTACGCCGCCCAGCACCACCCACAGCTGCGGCTGCACCTGTCGGTGCAGGGCTCTGCCACCCACTATGAGGCCATCAACTTCTACCGCGAGCAGTTTGGCATCGTGCGCGCCGTGTTGCCGCGCGTGCTGTCGATGGAGCAGGTGCGCCAGGTCATCGACCGCACGCCGGTCGAGATCGAGGTGTTCGGGTTTGGCAGCCTGTGTGTGATGGTCGAAGGGCGCTGCGCGCTGTCGTCGTATGTGACCGGCGAATCGCCCAACACACACGGCGTGTGCTCGCCGCCAAAAGCCGTGCGCTGGGTGGAGACGCGCGAGGGCCGCGAGTCGCGCCTGAACGGCGTGCTCATCGACCGCTATGCGCCCGGCGAGAACGCGGGCTACCCCACCCTGTGCAAGGGCCGCTTTGACGTGGGCGATGACGAGAACTACTACGCCATCGAAGAGCCCACCAGCCTCAACACGCTGGAGCTGCTGCCCCAGCTGCTCAAGATGGGCGTGCGCGCCATCAAGATCGAAGGCCGCCAGCGCAGCCCCGCGTATGTGGCGCAGGTCACCCAGGTCTGGCGCGAGGCCATGGACCAGTGCCTGGCCCACCCCCACCGCTACGCGCCCAAGACCCGCTGGATGGCGAGTCTCGACCAGGTGGCAGAAGGACAGCAGCACACGCTCGGTGCTTACCACCGGCCCTGGAAATGAAGAACAACCCCCTGAGGCGCTTCGCGCCTTCCCCCTTCTCTCGCCTCGCTTACGCGATGCGGGAAGGGGGACACCGCCAGCGCACGCCAGCGAAGCGCCGCATACGCGGCTTGGCGGCCCTTGCGCGGCGGTCGCTGGCTTAGGCTGCGCCAGATTCGAACTCAATGAGCCGCTCCAAGCGTCTGGATTCCACGATAAAACTCCCGGAGACCGCCCCATGAAACTCTCTCTCGGCCCGCTGCTGTACTACTGGCCCCGTGACACGGTGTTCGCTTTTTACGAGGCCATGGCCGCCACGCCTGTGGACGTGGTGTACCTGGGCGAGACGGTGTGCTCGCGCCGCCACGAGCTGCGCCTGGCCGACTGGCTGGCGCTGGCGCGCATGCTGCAGGACGCAGGCAAAGAGGCGGTCTTGTCCAGCCAGGTGCTCATCGAGTCCAGCGCCGACGTGGGAGTGATGCACAAGATCACCGCCAATGGCGAGTTTCTGGTGGAGGCCAACGACATGGGCGCCGTCAGCTGCCTTGCGCGCGCACCCGCCGGGCCGCAGGCCTTTGTGGCCGGCCCGCACCTGAACCTGTACAACGCGCCCTCGCTGCAGTGGATGGCGCAGCTGGGCGCTAAGCGATGGGTGATGTCGCTCGAAATGTCGCAGGACGCGCTCGCTGCCGTGCTGGCGCAGCGGCCCGCAGGCATCGAGACCGAGGTGTTTGCCTACGGGCGCATGCCGCTGGCGTATTCGGCGCGCTGCTTCACCGCGCGCCACCGCAACCTGCCCAAGGACGACTGCCAATTCAGCTGCCTTCAGCACGCCGACGGCCTGACGTTGCGCACGCGCGAGAGCGAGGGTTTTCTGGTGCTCAACGGCACGCAGACGCAATCGGCCCGCGTCTACAACCTGGCCAACGAACTGGCTGCGATGCGCGCCCAGGGCGTGAACGTGTTGCGCCTGAGCCCGCAGGCCCAGCACATGCCACAGGTGATCGCGTCGTTTGACGAAGCCCGCCGTGCCGTGGCTCCCGAAGAAAACGCTGAAAAGGCGCCTGACTTTGTAGAGCGCATGCAGCCCTTCATGCCCGATCTGCCCTGCAATGGCTACTGGTTCGGTCGCCCGGGCCTGGAGCAGGGGCTGCAGGGGGCAGCGAGTGCTGCTGCCGCGCTGCCTGCGATCAATCCATAACGCGAAGGCGAATCACCGCATGTACCCCGGAGAACGTTTCAACAGCATCAGCCACCTGGTCGGAGCCCTGCTGGCCACGGTGGGCACCGCCGTGCTCATCACGCTGGCGGCGCGCCTGGGCGACCCGTGGAAGGTGGTGGCCTTCAGCATCTACGGCGCCATGCTGGTGGCGCTGTACACGGCCTCCACCGCGTACCACAGCGTGCGCCGGCGCGCCATCAAGGCCGTGCTGCAAAAGTGGGACCACTGCAGCATCTACCTGCTGATTGCGGGCAGCTACACGCCGTTTGCACTCGTGTCGCTGCGCGGGCCCTGGGGCTGGACGCTGCTGGGCGTGGTGTGGGGCCTGGCGCTGCTGGGCATCACGCAAGAGATCTGGTGGGCACGCGGCGCGCGCGTGTTGTCGCTGGCCATCTATGTGGTGATGGGCTGGCTGGCGCTGGTGGCCGTGGTGCCGCTGTGGCAGGCGCTCACGCCCGGGGGTTTTGGCTGGCTGTTGGCGGGTGGCGCCTGCTACACGCTGGGCATTGTTTTTTATGCACTGGACCACCGCGTGCGCCATGGCCACGGGCTGTGGCACCTGTTTGTGCTGGGCGGCAGTGCCTGTCATTTTTTCACCGTGTTTTTCTACGTGGCCTGAGTGCCCACCTCTTCCCTATGGCTGCATCTTCTTCGTCGCCTTCATCGCCTTCCCCTCTGCGGGTGGTTCCTTCTCCCGTGGGGGCCCTGCTGTCGCACCTGCCCGCTTATCCCGGCTCGATGTTGCTGGTGACGGCGCTCAACCTGGCGCTGGCGCGGCACCTGCCCGATGACGTGGGCCGGTTGCTGCTGCACAAAAAGATGCGGGTGCAGGTGCGCGATGCGCGCCTGGCGTTTGACTTTGCCTGGTCGGGTCAGCGTTTTGCGCCCCACGCGCCGCTGGTGCCCCCCGCCGTGGCCGACCTGACGCTGAGCGCTACGGCCCATGATTTCTTGCTGCTGGCCCAGCGCCAGCAAGACCCCGACACGCTGTTCTTCAGCCGCCGCCTGTCGATGGAGGGCGACACCGAGCTGGGCCTGGTGGTGAAGAACGCGCTGGATGCGATCGAGCTGCCCGTGCTGGACCCGCGCCAGTGGGCGCACACGCTGACGCCGCGCCAGGTGCTGGGCCGGCTGCGGCGGCGCCTGGATGCAACACCTCGCACCCGAGGGTGAACCATGACCGCCGACACCCACCCCCTGAACCACCCCTTGGTCTATTCCTGCTCCGGCTGCTCCAGCGCCGCGCAGCTGGCCAACCACGTGGCATTGCAGCTCGATCGGCGCGGCGTGGCCGAGATGTCCTGCATTGCGGGCGTGGGTGGCGATGTGCCGCACCTGATGAAAATCGTGCGCTCGGGCCGGCCCCTCATCGCGCTGGACGGCTGCCCGCTGGTCTGCGTCAAGAGCACGCTGGCGCGCCACGGCATCGCCGCCGACCGGCACTACCAATTGCAGCAGTACGGCGTGAAAAAACGCGTGCACGAAGACTTCGACCCCGTGCAGGCCGCACTGGTACTGGAGCATGTCGAGGCCGATCAGCAGGCCGAGCCGCTGCGTGCGCGGGCCAATGAGGAAGTGCCCCATGGCTGAGCAAAACCTCCCGCGCCGCATCATCGTCGCCATCTCGGGCGCCAGCGGCGCCGTGTATGGTGCGCGCCTCTTGCAGGTGCTGCAGGGCCAGAGCGGCATCGAGACGCACCTGGTCGTCTCCGACGCAGGCTGGCGCAACCTGCGCCATGAGCTGGACATGGAGCGGCCCGCCGTCGAGGCCCTGGCGCACCGCGTGCACGACGTGGCCAACGTGGGCGCGGCCATTGCGAGCGGTTCGTTCCAGTGCCACGCCATGGTGGTGGCGCCGTGTTCCATGCGCACCCTGGCCGCCATTGCGCACGGCCTGGCCGACAACCTGCTCACGCGCGCGGCCGATGTGGTGCTCAAGGAGCGCCGCCGCCTGGTGCTCATGGTGCGCGAATCACCCTTGCACCTCACCCACCTGCGCAACATGGTGGCGGTGACCGAGATGGGCGGCATCGTCTGCCCGCCGCTGCCCGCCTTCTACCTGCGCCCGCAGACCGTGGGCGAGGTGGTGGACTACAGCGTGGCCCGCGCCCTCGACCTCATCGATGTGCCCCACGACCTGGCGCCGCGCTGGCAGGGGTTGGAGTCTGACGCTCCTTAATTGATAGCTGTTGGCGCTTATGAAACGTGCGCTAGCAGCCTATTTCATCTAAATATCTGCATCCCCATGGCCTACCGTGACCTGCGCGACTTTATGGCCCAGCTGGAAGCCACGGGCGACCTGCGCCGCGTGGCGGAGCCGGTCTCGCCCCACCTGGAGATGACTGCGCTGAGCGACCGCGTGCTGCGCGCAGGCGGCCCGGCGCTGCTGTTCACGCAGCCCACGGGCCACCACATGCCGGTGTTGACCAACCTGTTTGGCACGCCCGACCGGGTGGCCCGCGCCATGGGCGTGACCGACCTGCATGGCGTGCGCGCTTTGGGCGAACTGTTGGCCACCCTCAGGGAGCCCGAGGCCCCGAAGGGCTTCAAGGACATGCTCGGCATGGGCCAGCTGCTCAAGACGCTGTGGAACATGGCACCGCACACCGTGGCCCGTGGCGCCCCTTGCCAGCAAGAGGTGTGGGAAGGCCCCGATGTCGATCTGGCCCGCCTGCCCGTTCAGCACTGCTGGCCGGGCGATGTGGCCCCGCTTATCACCTGGGGCCTGACCATCACACGCGGCCCGCGCAAGGCGCGGCAAAACCTGGGCATCTACCGCCAGCAGGTGCTCTCGCGCAACCAGGTCATCGTGCGCTGGCTGGCCCACCGGGGTGGCGCGCTGGACTTTGCAGACCACTGCGCCGCCCACCCCGGCCAGCCCTACCCCGTGGCCGTCGCGCTGGGGGCCGACCCGGCCACGCTGCTGGGCGCCGTCACGCCGGTGCCTGACTCCTTGAGCGAATACCAGTTCGCCGGCCTGCTGCGCGGCGCGCGCACCGAAGTCACGCCCGCGCTGGGCGTGCCGCTGCAGGTGCCCGCCACCGCCGAGATCGTGCTCGAAGGCCATATCCAGCCCGACGCCAGCCACGCGAGCGGCTGGCAGCATGCGCTGGAGGGGCCGTATGGCGATCACACCGGCTACTACAACGAATGCGCCGAGTTCCCCGTGCTCACGGTGGACCGCATCACGCTGCGCAAGGACGCGATCTACCACAGCACCTACACCGGCAAACCGCCCGATGAGCCCGCCGTGCTGGGCCTGGCGATGAACGAGCTGTTCATCCCGCTGCTGCAAAAGCAGTTCCCCGAGATCATGGACTTCTACCTGCCGCCCGAAGGCTGCAGCTATCGGCTAGCGGTGGTCAGCATCCGCAAGGCCTACGCGGGCCACGCGCGGCGCGTGATGATGGGCGTGTGGAGCCACCTGCGCCAGTTCATGTACACCAAGTTTATCGTGGTGGTGGACGACGACGTGGACGTGCGCGACTGGAAGGAAGTGATCTGGGCCATCACCACCCGCATGGACCCGGCACGCGACACCCTGCTGGTGGAACACACGCCCATCGACTACCTGGACTTCGCCTCGCCCGTCTCTGGCCTGGGCAGCAAGATGGGGATGGACGCCACCAACAAGTGGCCCGGCGAGACGCAGCGGGAGTGGGGGCGGCCGATGCGGATGGAGGAGGGGGTGCTGAAGCGGGTGGAGGCGCTGTTTGTGGGGCTGGGGTTGTGAGGTGTGCTTTGCGACGCCCTCGCAAACGTCAGGTAGGCGGCGGTTTGAAAGGAGTTGGGAGAACCGAACCTCTTACGCGCGTCCGCACCTCGAATGACTTGGTTGGTACGTCCTCATGAACCTCCTGATCCGTCAAGCTTTCTGTGAACGTACGACACTAGTGCGAACACGTCCAAGGCGTCCTGTTCAGGCATGGGCCAATTCGCCTTCGGTGCATGGGCGAGAGGATTTCGCACAGCACCGAAAAGACCAACGAGCAAGTTGGCCACGCCCTTTTGCTCGCTCCGTTGGGTCTCGCTCTCTAGTGAGTTGAGGCGAATTAGGGGTGCCTTCACCGAGAAAGCTTCGTTCACCAACTCCGCGCCGTCCGAACTCAAGCCGGACAATTTCCTTATGCGATCAGCCAGTCCCTTCGTTGCCTCAAACACCGCATGGAAGTAGTTGTCTTCCAGCAGCTCAGCGCGGCAGTACGCGAAGACTTCTTGGTGCGTTCCGCGAGCTTCGAGATTGCTTTTCAACCGCCCGGCTCGTGCGCGGGCCCCGGTAAGAGTGGTCTCTCTGGTGGTGTGAACCACTTGTCCTCGTTCGTTGACACCGTATCCAGCAAAGGCAAGCGCCACATTGAGTCCATCGCGGCGCCAATCAAAGATATCCGGCTTGGAAACGTACCTAGCGGGATCCATGGCTAGGTTCACGAACAACACAAGATAGTTGCCTATTTGCTTGTCGTTCTGTACCGCAACCAACGCATTGAACAGCCGCTTCCACTTTGTGTTCCCGGCGTCCAAGTCAGGAACCTTAATTTCAGCAAGGATGTATCCGATTTCTGGTCCTGTCAGCCCATTCATAGTGTCTCCGAGGACACGACATGCCGCTTCGAGGACTGACGATGTGAAGCAAGGTAGATTGGCCATCTTGGTCGCAGCCGAAAGTTGAAGTTGGAACGGCACGCAACGGCATTGCGCCGCAAGGCGCAAGCTCATCAGCATGACTTGTGGCGCAATGCCATTGCGTGTCCGCGTCGAGCGATCAGTCAGGCCGCAGGCTCACTTTTGTAGCACTCCGGCAATTGCTTGCGCAAACAGACCAGCGGCAAGGAAAAGGAACCCATAAAGGCCCGTGAACGCCTGTTCTGCGAACGCGTCGCGAAGTTTTTCCGTCAAATCCGCGTCCCATGAATCCGGAATGTCCTTTAGCGCTGCACGCGTCTTAAATCCCGCCACCACCAGGACGCCGGCGCCAATGAGCTGCAACACAATCCCTGCCTCGTTGAACCACCAGTCGCACGACCGATTTGAAAAGAAAAGCTGAAACATCAACGAGTGGCCCAACGCGAAATATCCCGCAAAGCCTGCGTTACCAACTCGACCGTGCGGGATAGTCTGGCCACCGGATTTCTCCTAAAACTGGCTTGCAGCGAGAGTCTGCACGCGTAAAACGATCAACCATCCCAGTATAGAAACTCCGCAAAACCCGGCAAGTACCAATTGCGCAAACCAGGCTAGCAAGCAGTTCCAGCGACCTGTTTTCGAATAGCTCAAGCTCGGGTAGTGACGGCTTGCATTCGCAAAAAGTGATTGGATCGGTTGGCTGAGTCGCCCAGACGACAAGCACCCCCCGCGTTGTTTGCGACGATGTGCCAGCCCCGCCAAAGAGGGCTTTGCACTGGCACACCGATGCCGCAGTGCAGCACAGAGCGCACCCCCAAGGAGACAACGGCAATGCAGCAGCACCAGCCCGGCAGCATGATGGACCGGCCTTTACTGGTTTCGGCCATCCTCGAACATGGCGAGAGCCAATACGGCGACCAGCAGATCGTCTCGCGCGACACCGATGGCAGCTTGCACCGGTACCGCTTTGCCGACCTGGCGCAGCGCGCCCGGCAGCTCGCCAACGCACTGCAGGCGCTGGGCCTGCGCCCTGGCAGCGTGGTGGGCTCGCTCGCCTGGAACAACCACCGCCACCTGGAGGCCTACTACGCCGTCTCCGGCAGCGGCATGGTCATGCACACCTGCAACCCGCGCCTGCACCCCGAGCAGCTGGCCTACATCGTCAACCACGCCGACGACGAGGTGGTGCTCTTCGACACCACCTTTGCGCCGCTGGTGCGCGCCATTGCTGCGTCATGCCCCCGGGTGCGGCATTGGGTGGCCCTGTGTGATGCCGAAACACTGGGCGCCATCGACCTGCAGGGAGTGCCTGGGGTCGAGGCCTACGAACCGCTGATCGCCCGGGAAGGCGGCTCCTTTGCCTGGCCCGAGTGCGATGAGAAATCCGGCGCGGCGCTGTGCTACACGTCGGGCACCACGGGCAACCCCAAGGGTGTGCTGTATTCGCACCGGGCCCTGACGCTGAGCGCGTTGTCGGCCTGTATGCCGGGCGTACTGAGCATCAGCGCGCAAGAGTCTGTGCTGCCCGTGGTGCCCATGTTTCACATCAACGCCTGGTGCCTGCCCTACGCGGCGTTGATCGGCGGCGCCAAGCTGGTGCTGCCAGGCCCGCGCCTGGACGCCGCCAGCCTGTACGAGCTGATGGAGACCGAGCGCGTCACGGTCAGCGCGGGCGTGCCGACCATCTGGATGGGGCTGATCCAGTACGTGGAGCAGCACCAGCTGCGCTTTACCACCATGCGGCGCACGGGCGTGGGGGGATCGGCCATGCCCAAGGCGCTGATTGCCAAGTTCAACGATGTGTATGACGTGGAGGTGCGCCACGGCTGGGGCATGACCGAGACCACGGCCATCGCCACCATGAGCACGCTGTCGGCAACCGATGCCGAACTGCCGCCCGAAGACCGCCATGCGCTGATCGCCAAGCAGGGCAAGTCGGTGTTTGGCATCGAGCTCAAGCTGGTGGACGAGCAGGGTGTCGCCGTGCCGCGCGACGGCGTTGCGCAGGGCGAGCTGATGGTGCGCGGCCAGTGGATCGTGAGCCGCTACCACAAGGCCGAGCGCTCGGCGCTGGTCGATGGCTGGTTCCCCACGGGCGACATCGCCACCATCAGCCCGCAGGGCGTGGTGCAGATCCGCGACCGCACCAAGGACGTGATCAAGTCGGGCGGCGAGTGGATCAGCTCCATCGACCTGGAGAACGCGGCCATGGCGCATCCTGAAGTGGCCATGGCCGCCGTCATCGGGGTCAAGCATCCCCGATGGGACGAACGCCCCCTGCTCTTCATCGTGCGCAAGCCTGGCCAGCCGCTGGACAAGCCGCAGATCCTGGATTTCCTTGCGCAGCGTGTCGCCAAATGGTGGCTGCCGGACGACGTGCTGTTTGTGGACAGCCTGCCGCTGGGCGGTACCGGCAAGGTGCAAAAAAACGAGTTGCGGCAACGCCATGGCTCGGTGTTCAGCGGCGAGTGACAACGCATTCCCTTGATTCGACTCCCCCATCAACCCCCACGGAGACAGGCATGAACATGGTTCCCAGTAAATGGCTCAAAGCCGGCGCATGCGCCGCAGCGCTGGTGATGGCGGCGCATGCCGGCGCGGCCGAGACGGTCAAGATCGGCTTTATCGATCTGCTGTCCGGGCCGTTCGCCCTCACAGGCCAGAGTTCGCTCAACCAACTGCGGGAGGTGGTGTTGCAGGTCAACGCCAAGGCGGCCCCCAACGAACCGAAGTTCGAGGTGGTGGACTTCGACAACAAGGGCACACCGCAGGAGAGCCTGAACGCGCTCAAGGCCGCCACGGACCGGGGCGTCCGCTACATCACCCAGGGGGGCGGGTCGGGGGTGGCGCTGGCGCTGGTGGATGCGCTCAACAAGCTCGCCGAGCGCGACCCGGAGCGCGCGACGGTGTACCTCAACTACGCCGCCATGGACCCGCAGCTCACCAACGAGCGCTGCAGCTTCTGGCACTTCCGCTTCTATCCATCGAGCGAGATGAAGATCGAGGCGCTGACCACCTACCTGCAGGGCCGCAAGGATGTGAAGCGCGTGTACCTGCTCAACCAGGACTACACCCACGGCCGCCAGGTATCCAAGGCCGCCAAGGAATACCTGGCCCGCAAACGGCCCGACATCGAGATCGTCGGTGACGACTTCGTACCCATTGCCCAGACGCGCGACTTTGCCCCCTACGTGGCCAAGATGGCGGCCGCCAAGGCCGACACGGTCATCACCTCCAACTGGGGCAGCGACCTCACCTTGCTGTTCAAATCGTCCCGCGACTACGGGCTCAACATCAACTACTTCACCCTGAACGCCAACAACCCCGGCACCCCCGCGCAGTTGGGCAACTGGGGCGACGGCAAGGTCGGCGTGGTCTGGAACTGGGTCCACAACGCACCCACCCCAGAGCTGGAAAAGATCTACGTGGACTACAAGAAGAAGTACAACGACGAGTTCATCTTCGCTGCGCACTGGAACACCATGCACATGCTGCGCGAGGCCATGCGCAAGGCGCAGTCCACCGACGCCAAGAAGGTGGCCTTTGCACTGGAAGGCATGGCCTACAAGAGCCCTATCGGCGAGGTGCGCATGCGCAAGAGCGACCACCAACTCGAAGCCCCGCTGTACCTGGGCATCTGGGCCAAGCAAGGCAGCAAAGGTGTGAAGTACGACGCCGAGAAAACCGGCTATGGCTTTCGCTCCGAAGTGGTCTGGGACTCTTACATCAGCGCCCAGCCCACCTCTTGCCAGATGAAGCGGCCGTCCTGAGCCCGTTGAAGCCGTGCGCCGCGCTGGCGCACCTTCAACCCACGGGGGTCACCCCAGCAAGCCCTTGGGCACCTTGTCCGCCTTCTTCTCCACCGGGTTGGCCGTGAGCCACTGCGCCGCGTACTGGCGCATGAACTCCTTGGCCTTTTCGGGGCGGGCGGTGAGCCAGGCGTCGTAGGCGCCTTCGTTCAGGATGGCGGGCATGCTTTTTTCGCTGCCCGGCTGGCCGTAGCGGTGCAGCAATGCGTGGTTGTTGGCGTTCACCGTGAGCAGGCAATAGCTGATGATGACCTCGCCATCAGCCCCCTGCCAGCGCGCCCACAGGCCCGCCACGCCCATGGGTTTGCCGTCCACGCGGGCCACGCGCGTGGGCACGGCCTTGCTGCCGTTGCGCAGGTCGTCTTCGTAAAATGCGGTCATGGGCACGATGCAGCGCTGGCCCCTCAGCCACGCATCGCGGAACGCTGTGCCGGTGGAGGCGGTGTCGGACTTGGCGTTGACCAGCTTGGTTGCGCGCAACTTGGCGTCGGATGCGGACTTGACCCAGTGCGGCACCAGGCCCCACTGGGCGGGTACCAGCACGCGGTCGGTGTTGGGTTCGGTGGCTTCCACATCGGCGGCAGCGCTGGCATCGGCATCGACGGCAGGCGCAGCGGGGGGCTGCGCGATGGCCGCCGCCGTGGCGGCGTGGACGATAAAAAAGCCCGGCTTGCGCGGCCACAGGTGGCGTTCGCCCAGCGCCTCGGGGGGCGCGACCGCAAATGCCTCGCGGTAGGTATCGGCGGCGGACAGGGTTTCGTAGTGGGTGCTCATGGGGCGATGGTACCCGCGCTGCGAGCGAATTTGAAGAAAAAATGGCATATAGCGCTTATTGGATAAGCGCCAGTAGCTATCAAAAAAGAAGCAATCAGAAGAAGACCAGAACCCCCAAGCTGGTGCGCCGTGATGTGCGTCAAGCCCGTTGTCGCCTGCGTTGTGACGGGCGCTGACGGTGTTTTCACAATGCCACCATGGACTTTGCACCTTCTCCCCAGGCCCTTCAACTGCGTGAGCGCCTGCAGGCGTTCATGGACCGCTACCTGCTGCCTTACAACGCCGCCTGGCATGCGGCCGTGCTGGCGGGCGACTACCCGCCGCCGTTTCTCGAAGACCTCAAGGCCCTGGCGCGCGACGAAGGCCTGTGGAACCTGTTCCTGCCCACGCTGCGCGATGACGAGCCGGGCACCGGCCTGTCCAGCCTCGACTACGCACCGCTGGCCGAAACCATGGGCCGCCTGCCTTGGGCCGCCGAGGTGTTCAACTGCCACGCGCCCGACACCGGCAATATGGAGCTGTTGCACCGCTTTGCCACGCCCGCGCAGCGCGCAACCTGGCTGGTGCCGCTGCTTGACGGCCAGATGCGCTCGGCCTTTGCGATGAGCGAGCCCGACGTGGCTTCGTCCGACCCCACCAACCTGCAGACCACGGTGCGGCGCAAGGGTGAGGAGCTGGTGCTCAGTGGCCGCAAGTGGTTCATCACGGGCGCGGCCCATCCACATTGCCGGCTGCTCATCGTGTTGTGCCGCAATGCCGACGCTGACGTCGATGGGGTGGAGAGCTACCACCGCCACAGCATGGTGCTGGTGCCCGTGGACACACCGGGCGTGTCGATCGTGCGCAATATCAGCGTGCTGCACCACCACGCGCCCGAAGGGCACTGCGAAATTTTGCTGCAAGGCGTGCGTGTGCCTGCCGACCACCTGCTGGGGGATTGGGGCGCGGGTTTTGCCATGGCGCAGGCACGCCTGGGGCCGGGGCGCGTGCACCACTGCATGCGCACCATTGGCCAGTGCGAGCTGGCGCTCTCGCTGGCCACAGAGCGCGCGCTGGAGCGCACGGCCTTTGGCAAGCCGCTGGCAGAGCAAGCGAATGTGCAGGAGTGGATTGCCGAGTCGCGCATCGAGATCGACCAGGCGCGCCTTTTGGTGCTGCAGGCCGCGTGGCTGCTAGACCAGGGCAGCGCGGCCGATGCGCGGCACACCCGTGCCCAGGTCGCGGCCATCAAGGTGGTGGCAGCGCGCCTGCAGCAGCGTGTGGTGGACCGCGCCATGCAAATTTTTGGCGCCATGGGCCTGTCGCCGGACACGCCGCTGGCGGCCTTCTGGACCTGGGGCCGCGCGCTGCGCCTGATGGATGGGCCCGACGAGGTGCATCTGCGCACCGTGGCGCGGCACGAGCTGGCCCAGGCGCGGGGGCGGCTGGGAGCGTCTGCGGCATGGTTCACCACCCCAGAGCAGTTGCGTGCGCCGCCCCACCTGAGTGCCTGATTCCGTTTTCTCCACCCGGGTTGTTGTTGCTGTTGCTGGGCAGTGCTGCGCCGGAGCACGGGTGACGGGACACGGACTGCCGCCTGCAATGCCTGGATGGCATGCTTGGCAGTTGGGGGCGGGTTGGGGATACTGTCCACCTGTCCACCTGTCCACCTGTCCACCTGTCCACCTGTCCACCTGTCCACCTGTCCACCTGTCCGACCGCCGGCCTTTTTGCCATCCAGCCCAGGGAGTTTTGCCATGCACATGTTTGCCATCGCCGTGACCACTGCCGTACTTCTGCCCGGTGCCCTGGGCCTGGCCCATGCGCAGCCCCAGAAAATGCGGCCCGGGCTGTGGGAGCACAGCGTGGTGATGAAAAGCCAGAGTGGCCAGATGGAAGCCGCCATGGCGCAGGCGCAGAAGTCCATGGCCAGCATGACCCCCGCGCAGCGCAAGCAGATGGAGCAGATGCTGGCCCAGCAGGGGGTGAGCATGGGACCCAGCGGCAATACGGTGAAGGTTTGCGTCAGCGCCGAGCAGGCGGATCTGGACAACCTGCCGGTGCAGGAAGGCTGTACGCAAAAGGTGCAGCGCACGGGGCCGAACTCTGTGGCGATGACCTTCAGCTGCAAGGGGGCCCAGGGCCAGCCGCCCACCTCGGGCGAAGGCACCATGACCTTCAGCGGCCCGACGGCCTACGCTGGCAATTTCAAGGTCAAGACCACCACATCCCAGGGCAAGCCCGACCAGCTGGACATGGCCCAGACTGGCAAGTGGCTGGCGGCCGACTGCGGGGGGCTCAAGCCCGTGCGTTGAGCGGGGGCACGGTGGCCGCGGGGCGGTTCGCAACCACCACCCGGTTGCGCCCGAGCGCTTTGGCGGTGTAGAGCGCCTGGTCGGCGCGCTCCAGCGTGTGCTCTACGGTATCGCCGGGCAGGTGCAGCGCCAGGCCTGCCGACACAGACATCTGAAAACTGCCCGTGGCGTGGGGAATTTCCAGCCTTTCGACCGCGAGCCGGATCCGTTCGAGCAACTCGCGGGCGTCGTCCAGCTGTGTGTCGGCAAGCATCAGCACGAACTCCTCGCCGCCCCAGCGGGCCAGCACGTCGGTGCCGCGCACGGTGGCGCGCACCGTGCCCGCAAAGGCCTGCAGCGCGCGGTCGCCAGTGGCGTGGCCGTGTTGGTCGTTGATGGGCTTGAAGTGGTCGATGTCCAGTTGTGCCAGCACCAGCGGGCGGTGGTTGCGCAGGCTGCGTCGGTGCTCCAGCGCCATCAGGTCCAGCATGGCGCGGCGGTTGATGAGCCCGGTCAGCTCGTCGCGCGTAGCCAGCTCGCGGTTGATGTCGAGCGCCTGCGCCAGGGCTTCGCGTTGCTGCTGCAGCTTGGCCCGGATGCGCTGGATGCGAAGGTTCAGCGCAACGCAGCCCCCGAGCACAATGGCCACCATCAGCGCATAGGCGGTGTCGAGGTAGCCGAAGGGGTTGGCGCTGAAACGGGTGGTGGCCCCAATGGCGCAGGCAAAGGCCAGCAGGGCATAGATGCCGATGCCAATCACCTCGGCCACCGTGAGGCCAAAGGTGCCAAAAAACAAAATCATGGCCAGCACGCTGGGCACCAGCCCGCGCGCTTCGCCCGCCAGCACATAGGCCACGGCGCCGCTGGTGAGCGTCCAGACCATCTGGGGAATGGTGAGCGAGGGGTCGCGCAACCGGGCCGTTGCACCCGACCGGATGAAAGCCGTCATCACCACCAGCCCGCCCACCGACATGGCGGCCCACCATTGCACGGCAGTCGCGTTGACCGCAACGTTGGCATGCGCCACCAGCAGCATCACGCCTGCGCTGCCGGTCATCAACAGCAGGGCCAGCAATGCCATGCTGACCAGCGTGCGCCGCCGGGGCTCGGTGGAGAGGATCACATCCCTGAGGCGTTGCCAGCGGGAAGGGTGGCGCAAGATGGAGGCTCCTGCCAGTGGGGTGGGCCACGCGCGGGGCGTGGAAGTGTCGGCCGCAGGGCTCGGTACGGGCCGGTTGCGCATTCTAGGACGCGGAGCCCCCTGCGTCCAAGCCTTCTACAACAGGGTCAGCGCCGCCAAAGCCGCCAGGGGCGCGGTTTCCGCCCGCAGCACGCGGGGGCCCAGGGTGACCGGTGCAAAGCCGTGCTGCACGGCCAGCTCTTCCTCGGCGCTGCTGAGCCCGCCCTCGGGGCCCGAGAGGAACAGCACGGGCCGCTGGGCGCCATCGGCCCCAGTGGCCTGGCGCAGCGGCGATGTGCCGGGGCGCAGCGACAGCAGCAGGCGCTGGGCCGCGCCTGTGCTGGATGGGGTGGGCGCCGTTGCGGCCTGGGCGCGCACCCAGCCTGCCAGATCGGTGGCGTCGTGCACCACCGGCACGCGGTTGCGGCCACACTGTTCGCACGCGGCCACTGCCACGGCCTGCCAGTGGGCGATCTTCTTGTCGGCGCGGTCGCCCTTGAGCTTGAGCACGCTGCGTTCGGCCACCAGCGGGGTGATGCTGGTCACGCCCAGTTCGGTGGCTTTTTCCACCAGCCAGTCCATGCGCTCGTTGGCGGTGATGCCTGCGAGCAGGTGCACGGCGCGCAGTGTTTCGCGTTCGATGGCATGGTGGGCCCCCACCAGCACACGCACGTCGCTGCGGCCCATGCGCACCACGGTGGCATCAAATTCGCCACCGGGGTCGCCCTCGGCCTGCCCGCCGTGGAACAGGGTGATGCTGTCACCCGGCTGCAGGCGCAGCACCTGCACATGGCGTGCTGCGCCGGGGGGCAGGTCCAGCTCGGCACCGGTGGCCAGAAGGTCCGGGCAATGGAAACGGGGCATTTGCTACTTATTTGATAGCTATTGGCGCTTGATTATCAAGCGTTACAAGCGGATTTAGTTCAAATTCAACACCGAGGGCGGAGCGCCTACATGCGGCCGTAGGCAAAACCGGTCACTGGCTCGGTGCCTTCGATCTGGTCCAGCATCTTGAGCAGCGGCCCCAGTTGCCGGTAGCGGTTGGCGGTGGCGCGGATGTACGCCATGAAGCGGGGCGCATCGGCCAGGTACTTGGGCTTGCCGTCGCGCAGGGTCAGGCGCGCAAAGATGCCCGCGACCTTGAGGTGGCGCTGCAGGCCCATCCACTCCACGGCGCGGTAGAACTCACCAAAATCGTCGCCCCAGCCACTGGCGCTTTTGGCGCCCAGCAAACCTGCCTTGCGCGCCTTTTCCCAGTAACGCACGGTAATGTCGATGACGAATTCTTCTTCCCAGCTGATGAACGCGTCGCGCAACAGGCTGGCAATGTCGTAGGTGATGGGGCCGTACACCGCGTCCTGAAAGTCCAGCACGCCCAGCGGTGCCCCTTCTGTGACGGGCGCCATCAGGTTCCGTGTCATGAAGTCGCGGTGCACGTAGACCTGGGGGGCCGCCAGGTTGTGGGCCACGATGGCATCAAAGGCGTTGGCCAGGGTGGCCTTCTGTGGGTCGCTCAGTGTGACGCCACGGTGCTGGGCCAGGTACCAGTCGGGGTACAGCGCCAGTTCGCGGCGCAACAGCGCCTCGTCGTACGCTGGCAGCACGCCAGGTTGGGAGGCCTTTTGCCACTGCAGCAACACATCCGTGGCTTGCTGGTACCAGGCGTAGGCGTCCTGGGGCTTTTCGGGGTTGAGCCGCTCAATCAACGTCTGGTGGCCCAGGTCGGACAGCAGCATGAAGCCACCGGCTTCGTCCCACGCCAGGATCTGCGGCACGTTCAGGCCTGCGGCGGCCAGAAGTCCCTGAACTTGCACGAAGGGGTGGCAGTTTTCCTTGTCCGGTGGCGCGTCCATCACGATGCGGCTGGCGCCTGTGGCACTGTCGATGCGCAGATAGCGCCTGAAGCTGGCGTCGGCCGACGCGGGGCGCAATGTGGCGGGCAGCAGTTGCTGGGGGCCGACCAAGGGGGCCAACCAGGCGTCGAAGGCCGTTTTCCGGGTGGCGTCAGGCCAGTGGACGGGGGGCAAGGCTGTGCTCGCCACGGCGGCGCCCAGGGGCGCAACGGTGGGTGATGGGGGGAATGGGTGGCTCATGGATAATCCGATTTTACAAACCCGCTCCGGGCAGTGCCTGTGCACTGCCCGGAGCGGGTCCTTTCATCTGCCCCAGCCCGAACCGCCCCACGTGCCACGCTGCAAGCCCCCCACCGTGCAGATTCCTTCTTCTCTCCGGCCCGCCACGGCGAAGGCGGCACGGCTGCATCCTCCCGTGCCGCGCGCACTGGCCTATGGCGTGGCACTGGCCTGGTGTGGCCTGCCGTTTGCGGCCCTGGCCCAGAGCCCGGCGCCCAGTGCCTGGGATGCACCCCCCGTGTTGCGCACATCGCCCCTGTTGCAGGAGAAGATTCCTGAAGCCGTGCGGTCTGAACTGCCCGTTTTTGTGAAGGGCGATCACATCAGCGGCCAGACCGACCTGAATGCGCTCATCGAGGGCAATGCCGAGCTGCGCCGGGGCGACACCGTGATTCACGCAGACCGGCTCGACTACAACGTGCCCGAGGATCTGGCCAAGGCCAAGGGCAAGGTCCGCATCAACCGCGCGGGCAATGTGTACGAAGGCACGGCGCTGGAACTGCGGGTGGAGGCCTTTGAGGGTTTTTTCAGCGACGCACGCTACCGTTTCCTGGCCACGCAGGCGCATGGCGATGCCACGCGCGTGGATTTCATTGACCGCTATCGGGCCGTGGTGCACAACGCCACCTACACCACCTGCGAGCGCGGCAACGAAGAGAGCTGGGAGCCCGACTGGGTGCTGCGCGCGGCCACCATCCGCATTGATAACGAGGAAGAAGTCGGCACGGCTGAAAACGCGGTGCTGGAGTTCAAGGGCATCTCTGTGCTGCCCATCCCCTACATCACATTTCCGCTGTCCGAGAAGCGCAAATCCGGCCTGCTGCCGCCCACCATCGGGCTGGACAGCCGCGACGGTGTGACTTATGCGCAGCCCTACTACTGGAACATTGCGCCCAACCGGGATGCCACGCTGCGCGCCGCGCTCATGACCAAACGGGGTGCCAATCTGGGGGGTGAGTTCCGTTACCTCGAACCCACCTACAAGGGGCAGATCAGCGGCGACATCATGGCCGCCGATCGGTTGCGTGACCGCTCGCGCTGGAGCTTCTCGGGCCAGCACCAGGGCAGTTTCGACAGCGCCATCGGCGGGCTCGGCCTGAACGTCAACCTCAACCGCGTGAGCGATGACAACTACTGGCGCGACTTTGGCCGCGCCTCGGAGCCGCTGCGCCAGCGCCTGTTGCCTGGTGATGCGTCTTTGTCGTGGGCGCGCAATGACATGTCGGCCACCGTGCGCACGCTCAAGTGGCAGACGCTGCAGGATGTGACATCGCCCATCGTGCCGCCGTATGACCGCATGCCGCAGCTACAGTGGCGCTACACACCGTCGCAACTCGGTGGCGGGCTGGATGCCAGCATCGAGCTGGACACCACGCGCTTTCAGGCCGCCCGCGCGCTGACGGGGCAGCCCAACGCCAATCGCAGTTATGCGATGGCACAGATCAGCCGGCCGTTCCTGTCGCCCGGTGGGTTCGTCACGCCGCGGCTGCAGCTGCATGCCACGCAGTACCAGTTTGATTCACCCCTGTCCAATGGCGACCGCTCGGCCAGCCGGACCCTGCCCACTTTCAGCCTGGACAGCGGGCTGGTGTTTGAGCGCGATGCTGCCTACTTTGGCCGCGCGTTCCTGCAGACGCTGGAGCCGCGCGCCTTCTACACCTACACGCCCTACCGCGACCAGAGCCGCCTGCCGGTGTATGACACCGCGGCCAACGACTTCAATTTCGCCACCATCTACACCGAGAACGCTTTTGGCGGCAATGACCGCCTGGCCGACAACAACCTGTTGACGCTGGGCGTGACCACACGACTGCTGGACCCGAATACCGGGGCCGAAGCCGTGCGTTTCGGTATTGCACAGCGCCTGCGTTTCTCGGACCAGAAGGTAACCCTGCCTGGCGTTACGCCGGTGAGCGAACGCCTGTCGGACCTGATGCTGGGGGCTGGTATCAACTGGACACCCCAGTGGGGCATGGACTCCACCGTGCAGTACAACCCGAAGACGGGGCAGTCCATCCGCTCGACGATTGGCACGCGTTACAGCCCCGGCAACTACCGCACCGTGAGCGCGGCCTACCGCCTGCAGCGCGGCACCAGCGAGCAGATCGACATTGGCTGGCAGTGGCCGCTCAACGACCTGTGGGGCGACAAGGGCAAAGACCTGGGTGCGGGCCGTGGGCAGGGTGGTGGGCGCTGGTACAGCGTGGGCCGCCTGAACTACAGCATGAAGGATCGCAAACTCGTGGACACCGTGGTGGGCTTCGAATACGACAGCTGCTGCTGGATCGGCCGCGTGGTGCTGGAGCGCTTGCAGAGCAGCGTGACCACCTCCAATACGCGTCTGCTGTTCCAGATCGAATTTGTGGGCTTCTCC
Organism: Acidovorax sp. 69; assembly: GCF_002797445.1. Classification (NCBI taxonomy): domain Bacteria; kingdom Pseudomonadati; phylum Pseudomonadota; class Betaproteobacteria; order Burkholderiales; family Comamonadaceae; genus Acidovorax; species Acidovorax sp. 69. The sequence goes on from NZ_PGEP01000001.1 coordinate 208,303, forward strand.
CGCCTCAGCCTGGGCTCCAGCCCTCTCGACACCTTCAAGCAGAATGTGCCGCGTTACCAGAACCTGCGTGAGCAGGTCTCGACGCCCAGCCGTTTCAGCAACTACGACTAACGCTATGAATCACCGTGTTTTTGCCCTGGTCCTTGCCTCCCTGGCCTCTTTGACCTTGCAAGGCGCTGCAGCGCAGGGCCTGCGCCCCTCGGGTGCACAGTCGTCCGGCAAGGGGGGCTGTCGTCGCCCTCTTCTCTGTCGGCGCGTCCGGCCGCTGCGCCCTCGGTCACGCTGCCTGCGCCCTCGGCCAGCACGGCGCCACGCTCGGCGGATTTCATTGTGGCCGTGGTCAACTCCGAACCCGTGACCAACTACGAGGTGCGCTCGCGCCTAGCACGGGCCGAGGCACAGATCGCGAAACAGGGTGGCGCGATGCCCGCGCGCGACCTGCTGGCACGCGAGGTGCTGGAACGCATCATCCTGGAGAAAGTCCAGCTCCAGCAGGCGCGCGACTCTGGCATCAAAGTGGACGATTTTGCGGTGTCCCAGGCCGAACTGGGCGTGGCACGCCAGAACGACATGACGGTCGATCAGCTCTACACACGCCTGGCCCGTGACGGCATGGGCAAGGAGCGTTTCCGTGACGAGCTGCGCAACCAGCTGCTTCAGCAACGCCTGCGTGAGCGCGAAGTGGAAGCGCGGGTGAAGGTGACCGACCTCGATGTGGACCAGTTCCTGCGCGAGGAGCAAAAAGGCACCGACGTTGCGTCCATGGAAATCAACCTGGGCCATGTGCTGGTGCTGGTGCCTGAGAACGCCACCCCCGCACAGGTAGCCGAGCGCCAGGCCCGTGCGCAGCGGGCCGCTGACAAGGTGCGCGCGGGCGAAGACTTTGCCGCCGTGGCGCGCGAGTTCTCGGATGCGGCAGAGGGTCAGCGGGCGGGGGGGCTGCTGGGCCTGCGCCCGGCCGATCGTTATCCCGAGCTGTTTGTGAATTCCACCCTGGGGCTGCCCGTGGGCAGCATCGTCGGGCCGGTGCGCTCACCGGCGGGTTTTCACGTGCTCAAGGTCGTGGAGCGCGTCACGGCAGGCATGCCCACCACGGTGGTGCAAAACCATGCGCGCCACATCCTGCTGCGCACAGGCCCCCAGTTGTCTGAAGGTGCAGCCGCGACGCGCCTGGCCGACTACCGTCGCCGTGTGCTGGCCGGCCAGGCCGACTTTGCGGCGCTGGCCCGCGAGCATTCTCAGGACGCAAGCTCCAAGGAAGGCGGCGACTTGGGTTGGGCCAACCCCGGCCGTTATGTGCCCGAGTTCGAGCAGGCGCTCGAAACCCTCAAGCCCGGTGACATCAGCGAGCCCGTGGCATCCCGTTTTGGCGTGCACCTGATTCAGCTGCTGGAGCGCCGCGAGGCCAAGCTCAACCAGCGTGAGCAGCGTGACATGGCGCGCAGTGCAGTGCGCGAGAAAAAGCTCGACGAAGCCTACGCCACCTGGGCGCAGGAGCTGCGTGGGCGGGCCTATGTGGAATACCGCGACCCACCCCAGTAAGCAGCACCTCCATTCCCCCTTCAGGCACCGACCGACCGAACAGGCAAGACCGCGTTGAAACACATCCCCCGCAAGCGCTTCGGACAGCATTTTCTGTCCGACAAGGGCATCATCGAAGACATCGTGCTGGCCATTGCGCCCCTGCCGGGTCAGCCCATGGTCGAGATCGGGCCGGGCCTGGCGGCATTGACTCAGCCCCTGGTAGAGCGCCTGGGACGTCTCACGGTCATTGAACTGGATCGCGATCTGGCATTGCGCCTGCGGCTGCACGGCCAATTGGATGTGATCGAGTCCGATGTACTCAAGGTCGACTTCACGGCATTGGCGCAGACGATGCGCGCGAAGGCGGCACAACCCGGCCTGCGACTGCGCGTGGTGGGTAACCTGCCCTACAACATCTCCACGCCCATCCTGTTCCATTTGCTGGACCATGTGCAGGTCATCGAAGACCAGCACTTCATGCTGCAAAAGGAAGTGATCGACCGCATGGTCGCCAAGCCGGCCACCAGCGATTACGGGCGGCTGTCGGTCATGCTGCAGTGGCGCTATGCCATGGAGAACGTGCTGTTTGTGCCGCCCGAGAGTTTTGACCCGCCGCCGCGCGTGGACAGCGCCGTGGTGCGCATGGTGCCGCGTGCGGAGCCTGCGCCCTTGTCGATGCCCTTGCTGGAAGAACTCGTGCAGGTTGCCTTCAGCCAGCGCCGCAAGCTGCTGCGCCACACGCTGGGCCGCTGGCTGGAGTCACGCCAGTTTGCCGGCCACTTCGACACCCAGCGCCGCGCCGAGGAGGTGCCGGTGAGCGAGTTTGTGGCCTTGGCGCAAGAGTGCTCATAAATCAATAGCTACTAGCGCTTGATGGATAAGCGCTAGAGTCTGATTTGACTGCAAGACGTCAGCAACTGGCGCACCCTAGGCGAGGGATGCCAAGCAAGGGCCGCCCCGCAGCGAGGGCATCGTCCCCCTTCCCGGCGAAACCGAGAGAAGGGGGAAAGCGCAAAGCGCGCCTCAGGGGATGCCTCTGCTACGCGGCGCTGAGCCAGTAACCGGCGTTGAAGGGGCTGCTCATGCGCAGCGCCATGGGAGATACGTCAACAAGCTTGTCGGTGGGCATTTTTTCGGCAGGTTCGCCACCGATCTCGATGCCCTCGACACCACCCTTGGTGCCGGTAGCCTCGTTCGCCCGTTCTGCTTGGCTGGTGGATGCAGAACGGGCTACAGAAAAGAATAGAAACACCGGAAGGGGATCTTGCGGTCGCCCCAGTAATCGGCGGCGTCGCGGAAGATATCGAGCAATTGCTCTCGCGCTTCCTTGTCGAACTTGCCGGTGGCCGGAATCTGTTCCAGAACCACGATAAAACCAGGCTGTGGGCCCGATTTATGCAAGGGATCCGTCATGCAGTCATACAACGCATCGAAATTCTTGCCGAAGTGCGATGGGAAGGTGAATTGCCCGGCAATCAGGTCCAGCACGTCCTGTTTGGACTGCGCGTGGGCCAGGTTGGCGTACAAGAAATGATGACCCATGGAGGTGGCGGCATCCTGCAGGTCCTGCACGCGGAAGGCGCGAATGGACTGCACGATGTTGGTGCGCACGCCACGCAGTGGCGTTTCCAGGTCTTTACGAAGTGGCGTCTGCATCTCCGCTACTCTTTCTTTTTAAAGTCCACAAACTTCTGGCTTTTCGCTGGCTACGGGGTGTGGCCAGCGAGTGGGGGGGATTCAAGGGCGCGCGATGTACGCTGCCAGTTCATTCCTGGACAACATGCACCGCTTCGGGGTCACTCGACGATCTCGCGAAAACTGGCGTAGTGGTCGCTGGTGTAGTAGCAGGCGTCCGGAACCCGGGGCTTGCCGCCACACACAATGCGCCGGGCTCCCCGGTCACGCGATCCTGTCGTTCTGACGGTGTATTCACGGTAGTAACCCCGCTTGTGGGCGGGTAACAACCGCTCGCGATTGCCGAAAACCGTTCCGTCCTTGTCATACGGAAAGGGCCCGCCTTCACGGATCAGCGCATACGTTGTTCGCCCTTGGGGCGGCAACTCGGCCAGTGTGATGGGGGCGAGGGATCCGTCGGCAGACGGGGCTTTCCGGGCGTGTCCCACTACCGGAGACAGCACGAACGCAACACCCAAAACACACAATAACCCTGCTTTGCGCGCCCGGGTGGCTACAGCCTTCAGCATCAACGAACCTTTCAGAAACTACGGGTTAACCCGAAATTTCGAGCCGCTAGTGTCGCTCAACGGTCCCCAAAAAGCAAGCGTCTGCACAAAGATTGGGCAGACGCTGAGGGACTTTGCAAGCATTAAAAGTTAGTGCTTGCTATCTTGAAATAGCTTACCGCGAGGCATTGGCATCCGCCACTGTCAAGGCTGTCATGTTCACGATCCGGCGCACTGTGGTACTTGCTGTCAGGATATGAACGGGCTGGGCGGCCCCCAGAAGCACGGGGCCAATGGCGATATTGCCGCCGGCAGCTGTCTTGAGCAGGTTGTAGGAAATGTTGGCCGCGTCGATGTTCGGCAGCACCAGCAGGTTGGCATCTCCGATGAGGTCGCTGTGCGGCATGATGGTCGCACGGGCCTTGCCGTCCAGGGCCACATCGCCGTGCATCTCGCCGTCGACTTCGAGCCAGGGAGCCTGCACCCGCAGAAGCTCCAGCGTCTGGCGCATTTTCACGGCGCTGGGCTGGTTGCTGGAGCCAAAATTGGAGTGAGACAGCAGCGCCGCCTTGGGCTTGATACCAAAGCGCATCATTTCCTCTGCGGCCATCACGGTGATTTCGGCCAGCTGTTCGGCGGTCGGGTCGTAGTTCACGTGCGTGTCCACCAGGAAGACCTGGCGATCAGGCAGCAGCAGGCCGTTCATGCAAGCATAGGTGTTCACCCCCGCGCGTTTGCCGATCACCTGGTCGATGTAGTTCAGGTGCAGGGCCGTGTGGCCCCAGGTGCCCACGATCAGGCCATCGACCTCGCCCTTGTGCAGCAGCATGGCGCCGATGAGCGCCAGGCGGCGGCGCATCTCGATCTTGGCGATCGACACGGTCACGCCCTTGCGCTCGGTCATGCGGTGGTACGTTTGCCAGAAGTCGCGGTAGCGGTGGTCCTGTTCCACATTGACGATGTCGTAGTCCACCCCTTCACGCAGGCGCAGGCCAAACTTCTCAATGCGCTCAGCAATGACGGAGGGGCGGCCAATCAGCGTAGGCCGGGCAATTTTTTCATCGACGACGATCTGTGCAGCGCGCAGCACACGTTCTTCCTCGCCTTCGGCATAGGCCACGCGCTTTTTCACAGCGGCTTTGGCCGCCGTGAAAATGGGCTTCATGGTGGTGCCCGAGGCGTAGACGAACGTCTGCAGATGGTCCCGGTAGGCATCCATGTCCGCGATGGGGCGCAGGGCCACGCCGCTGTCAGCGGCAGCCTGGGCCACAGCGGGCGCGATCATCATCATCAGGCGCGGGTCGAACGGCTTGGGGATCAGGTACTCGGGGCCGAACGCCAGGGGCTCGCCCACATAGGCGGCTGCCACGACCTCGCTCTGCTCGGCCTGGGCCAGCTCGGCAATCGCGTGCACGGCTGCGATCTCCATCTCCAGCGTGATCGTGGTGGCGCCGCTGTCGAGCGCCCCCCGGAAGATGTAGGGGAAACACAGGACGTTGTTGACCTGGTTCGGGTAGTCCGAACGGCCGGTGGCCATGATGGCGTCGTCACGCACGGCCTTCACGTCCTCGGGCTGAATCTCGGGGTTGGGGTTGGCCAGCGCAAAAATCAGCGGGCGCGCGGCCATCTTTTTCACCATGTCTTGCTTGAGCACCCCGCCCGCCGACAGGCCCAGGAACACGTCGGCACCGTCGATCACTTCGCTGAGCGTGCGGGCGCTGGTCTTCTGGGCAAAAACAATCTTGTCTTCGTCCATCAGTTCGGTGCGGCCTTCGTAAACGACGCCCGCCAGATCGGTCACCCAGATGTTTTCACGCGGAATGCCCAGCTTGACCAGCAGGCCCAGGCAGGCCAGCGCGGCCGCACCGGCGCCCGAAGTCACGAGCTTCACCTTGGCAGGGTCTTTGCCCGCCACCTTCAGGCCGTTGAGGATGGCTGCGCCCACCGTGATGGCGGTGCCGTGCTGGTCGTCATGGAAGACCGGGATCTTCATGCGCTCGCGCAGCTTGCGCTCGATGTAGAAGCAATCGGGCGCCTTGATGTCTTCCAGGTTGATACCGCCAAACGTCGGCTCCAGGCTGGCGATGATCTCGACCAGCTTCTCGGGGTCCTTTTCGTTGATCTCGATGTCGAACACGTCGATGCCCGAGAACTTCTTGAACAGGACGGCCTTGCCTTCCATGACAGGCTTGCCCGCCAGCGGGCCGATATCGCCCAGACCCAGCACGGCAGTGCCGTTGGTCACCACACCCACCAGATTGCCCCGGGCGGTGTATTTGAAAGCCGCATTCGGGTCCTTGACGATCTCTTCACACGGAGCCGCCACGCCGGGCGAATACGCCAGCGCGAGATCGTGCTGGTTCACCATTTGCTTGGTGGCCGCGATGGAGATCTTGCCGGGCTTGGGAAATTCGTGATATTCGAGAGCGGCACGGCGCAACTGAGCGCGTTTGTCGGGATGGTTGTTGTTCTGGGCCGTGGTGTTCTCGGGCATTCAGTGTCTCCAACTCAAGGGTGGGTGCAAAAAACCGTGCTTCAGGGGGTCTGCAGCGGGCTGTCAGCTTTTTAAGGGTCTGCGATTGTAGGACGAGGGTCGTGAAAACCCTAGTAAGCGAATCTGCTTATGTGGGTGGATCTGTGATGACCTTCCGCATGCCAATCATGCGGTGCAATGAAAACGCCCCACAACCTCGAGGGCTGTGGGGCGTTCGTTGTCTACAAGGACCGTTGCCGTCAGCGGTCAAGCAAACCTTGCTCAGCGGCTGCTTGGAAAGCTGAACACGGCCCCCTCGCGCACACCGGCGCTCGGCCAGCGTTGCGTGATGGTCTTGCGCTTGGTGTAGAAGCGCACGGCATCGGGGCCATAGGCGTGCAGGTCGCCGAACAGGCTGCGCTTCCAGCCGCCGAACGAGTGGTACGCCACGGGCACGGGCAGGGGCACGTTCACGCCCACCATGCCCACCTGGATGTGGTCGGTGAAATAGCGGGCGGCCTCGCCGTCGCGCGTGAAGATGCAGGTGCCGTTGCCGTATTCGTGGTCGTTGATGAGCTGCATGGCCTCTTGCAGCGTCTTCACGCGCACCACGCCCAGCACGGGGCCGAAGATTTCTTCCTGGTAGATCTTCATGCCAGGCTTGACGTTGTCGAACAGGCAGGCGCCCAGGAAGTAGCCTTCTTCATGGCCAGCGACCTTTACGCCGCGGCCATCCACGACCAGCGTGGCACCTTCGGCCACGCCTTGATCCACATAGCCCTTCACCTTCTCAAAGTGCGGCTTCGTGACCAGCGGGCCCATGTCGTTGCTGTTGTCCGTGCCAGGGCCGACCTTCATCTTGGCGATCTCGGTCTTGAGGCCAGCAATCACGGCGTCACCCACGGCGTCGCCGACGGCCACCAGCAGCGGGATGGCCATGCAGCGCTCGCCACACGATCCGTAGGCCGCGCCCATCAGGGCGCTCACGGCGTTGTCCACGTCGGCGTCGGGCATCAGCACGGCGTGGTTCTTGGCGCCGCCCAGGGCCTGCACGCGCTTGCCATGCTTGCAGCCTTCGGCGTAGATGTATTCGGCAATGGGGGTCGATCCGACAAAACTCACGGCTTTGACGCGCGGGTCGCGCAGCAGCGTGTCCACAGCCACTTTGTCGCCGTTGACCACGTTGAGCACGCCCGGTGGCAGACCCGCTTCCTGGGCAAGCTGGGCGATGAACAAGGTGGAGGACGGGTCGCGCTCGGACGGCTTCAAGACAAAGGTGTTGCCGCAGGCCACGGCCATGGGCCACATCCACAGCGGCACCATGGCCGGGAAATTGAACGGCGTGATGCCCGCGGTGACGCCCAACGCCTGGAACTCGCTCCACGAGTCGATGTTCGGTCCCACGTTCCGGCTGTGTTCGCCCTTGAGCAGCTCGGGCGCGTAGCTCGCGTATTCCACGTTCTCGATGCCGCGCTGCAACTCGCCGTGGGCGTCGGCCAGCACCTTGCCGTGTTCGGCGGTGATCAGGGCGGCGATCTTGTCGGCGTTTTCTTCGAGCAGCACCTTGAGCTTGCTCATCACGCGGGCGCGCTTGAGCGGTGGCGTGTTGCGCCAGGCCGGAAACGCAGCTTCGGCCGAGGCAATGGCGGCCTCCACCGTGGCCTGGCTGGCCAGCGCGACGTTGGTGGTGGACTGACCCGTGGCGGGGTCGAACACCGGTTGGGTGCGCGCCGTGTCGGCAACGATCTTGCCGTCAATCAGGTGGCCGACGGTGGTGGTGACGTTCTTGTCGTGGTTCATGGCAGAAATATGAGTCAAAAGTGCCGCTAGCGCTTATTCGTCAAGCGCTAGCAGCTATCAATACAGGAGTGTTTGGCGGTTCGCGGGCTTAAGCCGTCTCTGCCAAAGCATCGCCCAGCGCGTTGATCAGGCGGTCGATCTCGGCGCGCTCGCTGATGAAGGGCGGCGCCAGTTGAATGGTGTCGCCACCGTAGCGCACGTAAAAGCCCTTCTTCCAGCAGTTCATCGCAATCTCGTAGGGGCGCTTGGCGGGCTCGCCCGGCACCGGTGCAATCGTGAAACCTGCCGCCAGACCGAAGTTGCGAATGTCCAGCACGTGTTTGGCGCCCTTCAGGCTGTGCACGGCTTCTTCAAAATACGGCGCCAGCGCTTTCACGCGGCCGATCATGTCTTCGTTTTTCAGGATGTCGAGCGCTGCAATGCCCGCCGCGCAGGCCACGGGGTGGGCCGAATACGTGTAGCCATGCGCAAACTCCAGCATGTATTCCGGGCCGCCCGCCGCCATGAAGGTGTCGTAGATCTCCTTGGTGGCCACCACGCCGCCCAGCGGCTGCGCGCCGTTGGTGACCTGCTTGGCAAAGTTCAGGATGTCGGGCGTCACGCCAAAGGCTTCGGCACCGGTCCAGGCACCGCTGCGGCCAAAGCCACTGATCACTTCGTCAAAAATCAGCAGGATGTTGTTCTGCGTGCAGATCTCGCGCAGGCGCTGCAGGTAGCCCACGGGCGGGATCACCACACCGGCCGAGCCGGAAAACGGCTCCACGATCACGGCAGCGATGTTGCTGGCGTCGTGCAGCGCAATCACGTCCAGCAGGCGGTCGGCCAGCTCTTTGCCCGTGGGCGGCATGCCCTTGTGGAACGAGCCTGCGGGTGGCTGGGTGTGGGGAATGTGGTCGGCTTCGATGCCCTGGCCGAACATCTTGCGGTTGGCCACCAGGCCGCCCACTGAAATGCCACCAAAGTTCACGCCGTGATAGCCCTTTTCGCGGCCGATCAGACGCGTCTTGCTCGCCTGGCCCTTGTTGCGCCAGTAAGCGCGCGCCATCTTCAGCGAGGTGTCGGCCGACTCGGAGCCCGAACCCGTGAAAAACACGTAATCCAGCCCGGCGGGCGTGAGCTCCTTGACGCGGTTGGCCAGCTCGAACGACAGCGGGTGGCCAAACTGGAAGGCCGGCGCGTAGTCGAGCTTCATCGCCTGCTTGCCGATGGCCTCGGCGATCTCGCGGCGGCCATGGCCGAGGCCCGCGCACCACAGGCCCGAGAGTCCGTCAAAAATCTTGCGGCCGTCCGAGTCGGTGTAGTACGCGCCGCTGCCCTCCACGATCATGCGCGGGTTGGCCTTGAACTGGCGGTTGGCCGTGTACGGCATCCAGTGCGCATCCAGCCATTCGGCGTCCATGCGGGGGCCTTCAGCGCCAGCGGCGGGTTTTTCGATGTTGACGAAGCTCATGGGGTTCTCCAGTGCAAGACGGCGACAAAAAGGGCATGTGACGCAAGGCAACCCCCTGCAAAGCGGGGCTTGACGCAGGGCATTGTTGCGCTGGTGTTTAATCTCTCAAATAATCCAATATCAATGTTTACTTGACGATTTATGCAAGTAAAAAACACAGCACCACACCCTCTTATGTCCCCGCCCGCCACCTCGAACAAACACCGGGCGGTTCTGGGCCAACTCAGTGACATGGATCTGCGGCTGTTGCAGGTCTTCAAAAGCGTGGTGGAGTGCGGCGGCATGTCGGCCGCGGAGCTGGAGCTGAATATCGGCACCAGCACCGTGAGCCGCCATATCAAAGACCTGGAAGCCCGCCTCGGCCTCACGCTGTGCCGCCGAGGGCGCGCCGGTTTTGCGCTGACGGCTGAAGGCCAGCGTGTGTATGACGAAACCCTGCGCCTGCTGGCCTCGGTGCGCAGCTTTCGCGACAGCATCGACGACATCCACTCTCGCATGGGGGGCCAACTGGCCGTGGCCGTTTTTGACAAGACGGCCAGCAACCCCGCTGCACGCATCGGGCAGGCCATCGCCGCTTTCACGGCCCTGGCGCCCGATGTGCAGCTGCAGCTGCATGTGGGCTCCATCAACGCCATCGAGCGCGGCGTGATCGACGGAAGCTACCAGGTGGGCATCATTCCTGCGCATCGCAGCTCGCAAAGCCTGGCGTACACCGACCTGTTTGCCGAAACCATGCTGCTTTACTGCGGTGCAGGCCACCCGTTGTTTGGCGCATCCGCCCCCCGGCCGACTGGCACGCGGTGCGCAGCTACCAGTTTGCGGGCCTGGGTTACCACTCGCCCAACATGGAGCTGAGCCACCAGGCGCGGCTGCAACGCGCGGCCACCGGTTTTGACCAGGAATCCATCGCCACGCTGATCCTGTCGGGCCGGTTTTTGGGGTTTTTGCCCGACCACTATGCCGAAGCTTTTGAGCGACAGGGGCGCATGCAGGCCGTGAACCCGGCACTGTTCCACTACAGCTGCCAGTTTGTGGGCCTCATGCGCCGCTCGCCCGCGCCCGCCCGGGCGGCCCAGGCATTTGCGCAGTGCCTGGAGGAGTCGCACCGACCGGATCGCTGACAGGGCCTTCGCTTGCGCCGGGCCCTCAAGCGGCGGACAATTTGGTTTCTTTGCAACCGTGTGTGTCACAGGAGTATTCCATGGCCAGCATTTCCTCGATTGGCAGTTCCGGCTTGCAGGCCGCGCAGTTGCGGCTCGATGCGTCGGCCAACAACGTGGCCAACATGAACACCCCGGGCTACCGCCGCGAGGTGGTGCAACAGGAAGCCGTTGCCGACAGCGCGGGTGTGCGGGCCACCGTGCAGCGCCAGCAAGAGGCTGAAGGCGTGGCGCTGGAAAAAGAGGCGGTAGAGCAGATGTCGGCCACCTACGCTTTCAAGGCCAACCTGCAAACCATCAAGACACAGGACGAAATGATGGGCTCGCTGCTCGACGTGAAAGCCTGACACCGGCCCCCGAACACCGCCCGAACGCCTCAATGCCCCGCTGGCCGGGGCATTGTTGTTTTCAGTGCCCGCCAGCACATGGGACAAGGGTTCTCAACCGCCAGATGCCAGCCCGGCCAGGCGGTGAACCAACCAGCGCTGAAAGGCCAGCCCGGTGGCGGTGCGGCTGCGCAAGGGGATGCTGTACATGGTGGGCTCCTTGAGGGGGTTCAGACTGCTTGCAGGAGAGGGCTGGACGCCTGTGCCGTGGTGGCATCGATGGCCTTGCGCCGCGCGGCCCGGTCCCACGCCTTTTCATGGAAGAAGAAGGCCACGGCCTGCACCGTGGGCTCCAGCAGGCTCAGCGTCAGCGAGGCCCACAGGTTGCCGGTCACGGCATAGGCCACCAGTGCGGCCACGCAGATGTGGATCAGGTAGTAGCTGCCCGTTTTCATCAGCATGGTCTTGTTTTGGCGGGCGGCGTGGCGGATGCGGGACATGGGGAACTCCTTCCTTCTGAACAGGGCCTGCGGCAGGTAGCAGGGATGTTGAAATGGTAGTCATTCTCAATAGCTTTGGCCAATTGATCGTGGCTAAGGCGGAGATAGCCGCTATCAAGACACCCTCCGCCCGCCCCTCGGTGCCCCTGTCTCCAGGGGGTGGGTTCTGCGCGTGAACGGCTTCACATCCCGGCGCAGAAAAAAGCCGCTGTCTGCAAAGCCCCGTTGCTATGATGGCCGCTCTTCTCAACCCCTCTTTTGCTTTGGGAGCACACATGGCCCTCATGGATTTCATCAAGAAACAGTTCATTGACATCATTCAGTGGACCGAGGAGGGGGATGGAACGCTGGCTTGGCGCTTCCCCATGCGCGACATGGAAATCCAGAACGGTGGCACGCTGGTGGTGCGAGAGTCGCAGATGGCGATCTTCGTCAACGAAGGCCAGGTGGCCGACGTCTTCACGCCCGGCACCTACAAGCTCACCACGCAGACCCTGCCGGTGCTGACCTATCTGAAGAACTGGGACAAGCTCTTTGAATCTCCCTTCAAGAGCGATGTGTACTTCTTCAGCACGCGCCAGCAGATCGACCAGAAGTGGGGCACGCCCCAGCCCATCACGATCCGCGACAAGGACTTTGGCGCCGTGCGCCTGCGCGCGTTCGGCAACTACGCGTTCCGCGTGGCCGACCCCAAGCTGTTCCACACCGAAATCTCCGGCACCCGCGAGTCCTACCCCGTGGCCGACGTCGAAGGCCAGTTGCGTGGCCTGGTGCTGCAGAACATCAGCAACGCCATTGCTGGCAGCGGCTTGCCGTTTCTGGACCTGGCGGCCAACCAGGTCATGTTTGCCGATGCGCTGACCAAAGAGCTGGCGCCGGTTTTTGCCAAGATCGGCCTGCTGATCGAAAACCTCACGGTGCAGAACGTCTCGCTGCCCGAAGAGCTGCAAAAGATCCTCGACCAGAAGATCGGCATGGGCATGGTCGGCAACGACATGGGCAAGTTCATGCAGTACCAGACGGCGCAGGCCATCCCCAAGTTCGCCGAAGGCGCGGGCGGTGGTGGCGGCATTGCGGGCGACGCCATGGGCCTGGGCGCTGGCGTGGCGCTGGGCCAGGTGCTGGCGCAAAACCTGCAGCAAGGCCTGCAGACCCCGGCGGCCTCGGGGGCTGCCGCAGCGGCGCAAGCCGCCGCACCCCTGGGCGTCAAGCCTGAGGACGTGATGGCCACGCTGGAGAAGCTGGGTGAACTCAAGTCCAAGGGCATCCTGACCCAGGAAGAGTTCGACGCCAAGAAGGCCGAACTGCTCAAGAAGCTGGTCTAAGCCGTTGCTACTATAAATATAGCTGCTTGCGCTTGAGGGATAAGCGCTAGAGGCCAAAAAGGCTTCAAACAGACCGTGCTGAACGGCGCAAGCAGACCCAGCCGATGGCCATCGACCCCACACAGCGTTCTTACCGCGCGCCCTGCCCGGGCTGCGGCGCGCCGGTTGAATTCCGCAGCGCGCAGTCCACCCACGCCGTCTGCGGCTACTGCCAGAGCACCGTGGTGCGCAGCGGCGAAGTGCTCACCCGCATCGGCAAGATGGCCGAGCTGTTTGACGACCACAGCCCGCTGCAGCTCATGGCCAGCGGGCGCATCCAGCTTGACGGCCAGGACCTTCCCTTCACCCTGATTGGCCGCCTGCAATACAAGGGCGAGGCGGGCACCTGGACCGAATGGGCGGCGTTCCTCAACGACGGCACCCTGGCCACGCTGGGCGAGGACAACGGCGCCTACGTCTTCACCCGCCCCATCGACCCCGGCCGCGAGATGCCCGAGGCAGAGCGTTTTCGCATCGGCACCACCACGGCTATCAATGGCAAGCCCTACAGCGTGGCCTACACGGGCCAGGCACAGCTGATCTCGGCCCAGGGCGAGTTGCCCAAACTGCCACCGCTGGGCCAGCCCTTTGGCATGGTCGAGCTGCGCAGCGCCGACGGCGAGGTGGTCAGCATCGACTACGGCCACACCCCGCCCAACGTCGAGCGCGGCAAGTCGGTGTTGCTGGAAGACCTGCAACTGCAGGGGCTGAAAGACGAATCCGCCAAGGACGAAAAAGGCCGCCAGTTCAACTGCCCGCACTGCGGCGCACCCGTGCAGGTGCAGCTGTCCACGTCCAAAAGCATCACCTGCGGCTCGTGCGCCAGCGTCATTGATGTCAGCAGCGGCGTGGGCGGCGAGCTGCGCTCGGCCGAGCAGGACGAACCCGTTCAGCCCCTCATCCCGCTGGGCAGCAAGGGGCAGTTGCAGGGTGTGCACTGGCAGGTGGTGGGTTTTCAGCACCGCATGGGTGTGGAGCCCGGCGACGATGAGCACTTTGGCTGGAGCGAGTACCTGCTTTACAACCAAAAGCGCGGTTTTGCCTTTTTGGTGGATTCCGAAGAGGGCTGGAGCATGGTGCGCCCCACCACGGGCGCGCCGCAGATGGCGGCCACCGGGCGCTCGGCCACCTACATGGGCACCCAATACGACCTCAAGTACACCTACGAGGCCGAAACCACCTATGTGCTGGGCGAGTTCTACTGGCAGGTCACGCGCGGGCAAAAGACCACCAACCGCGACTTTGCCAGCGCCAAAGGCCTGCTCTCGATGGAGCAAAGCCCGAACGAGATCACCTGGTCCGCTGGCGACAAACTGGCCAGCGACACCGTGGTCAAGGCCTTCAAGCTCGACGACAAAAAAGACATGCTCCAGCGCGACGACCCGGGCCCCTTTGTGGCCAAGTCGGGCCTGGGCTGCGGCACCATCATCCTGATTGCGATCATCATCATCATTTTGCTCATCATCCTGAGCAATTGTTCGGGCTCGTCGGGCAGTGGGTACCGCAGCTCGGGTGGCTCATTTGGCGGGTACTCGTCTGGCGGCAGCCACAAGTAGCCAGCCGAACGCAGACCCCCAGCAGCCCCACGCCACGGCACCGTGCAACAACGTTTCAAGTAAGAAGGAGATCTCCCCATGATTGGCATCGAATGGCTCAAGCCCGCAGCGTTTCTCGGGTCCATCCTGTACGCCGTCATTGGCGTCATCATCTTCTGGCTGTGTTTTGTCATTGTGGACAAGATCACGCCCTACGACCTGTGGCGCGAAATTGTCGAAAAGCAGAACCAGGCCCTGGCCCTGGTGGTGGCGGCGATGTGCCTGGGTATCAGCATCATCGTGGCAGCGGCCATCCACTGACCCCCTTTTTGCCTGAATGAACGAAGCAGCGCACCCCGACGGGCGCGCTGACGATTGCCTTGTCCTCAGACCTGCCTTCTCCCGCGTCCCCCACTGCGACGCAGGTGGCTGCCACTGGCGCCCGCCCCATTGATGTTGCCCTGCTGGCCAGCGTGTTTGTTGTGGCCGCCTGTGGGCTGCTGTACGAGCTGGCGGCGGGTGCTCTCGCGTCCTATGTGCTGGGCGACTCGGTGCTGCAGTTCAGCACCATCATCGGCACCTACCTGTTCGCCATGGGTGTGGGCTCGTGGTTGTCTCGGTACTTTGAGCGGCAGTTGCCCGCGCATTTCTTGCGCATCGAGCTGCTGGTAGCGCTGATCGGCGGCGCCCTGCCCGCCACGCTGTTCCTGGCCAATGCCTACACGCCCGGGGCCTTCCGATTGCTGCTGTACGGCATGGTGTTCATGGTGGGTACGCTGGTGGGGCTGGAGATTCCGCTGGTCATGCGCATTCTCCGGCGCAATGTGGCGCTCAAGGACCTGGTCTCACAGGTGCTCACGTTCGACTATCTGGGCGCGCTGGCAGTGTCGCTGGCGTTTCCGTTGCTGCTGGTGCCACACCTGGGGCTCATCCGCACCGGCCTGTTGTTCGGCCTGATGAATGCAGCCGTGGCGTTGTGGGCCGTGTGGCTGTTTCGGCACGAGCTGCGGCGCCTCAAGGCGCACCTGCTGGCCTGCATGATGGTGGCGGGGCTGCTGCTGGCGGGGCTGGCGGGGGCCGATCAGATCACCAGTTTTGCGGAGGACAAGTTCTACCAGGACCGCATCGTTTTCACCACCGCAACACCCTACCAGCGCATTGTGGTCACCCAGGGCCGCTATGGCCATCGCCTGTACCTCAACGGCAATTTGCAGTTTTCGGAGTCGGACGAGTACCGCTACCACGAGGCGCTGGTGCACCCCGCCATGGCGGCCCACGGCGCGCCCAAGCGGGTGGCCGTGCTGGGCGGTGGCGACGGCATGGCCGTGCGCGAGATCCTGAAGTACCCATCGGTCGAATCGGTCACGCTGGTCGAGCTGGACCCGGCCATGACCAAGATCTTCACCGACAACCCCACCCTGGCGCGGCTGAACGGCAACGCCTTGCAAAACCCCAAGGTGAAGATCGTCAACACCGACGCCTTTGGCTGGCTGCAACAGGGCACAGACACTTTCGATGTCATCGTGGTCGACTTCCCTGACCCCACCAATTTTTCCATCGGCAAGCTCTACACCAACAGCTTTTATGCGCTGCTCGACAAGCGCCTGGCGGCCAGCGGCTATGCGGTAGTGCAGACCACATCGCCCCTGGTGGCGCGGCAAAGTTACTGGACGGTGGCGCAGACCATCGAATCGGTGGGCTTGTCTACAGCGCCGTACCACGCCCATGTGCCCAGTTTTGGCGAATGGGGCTATGTCATTGCCAGCCGCCGACCCTGGCGGTTGCCCGAGGCGTTACCGGGTGACCTGCGCTTCTTGAGCCTGCCCTCGTTGCCGCTGCTGTTCGACTTTCCGCTCGACATGGCGCGCGTGCCTGCCGAGGTGAACCGCCTGTCCAACCAGGCGCTGGTGCATACCTATGAGCGCGAATGGGGCAAGGTCGTGGCGCATTGAGCTGGGCGGCACACTGAGTGCATGGACCGCCGCTGAGGGCATTGGGGGGGTACTGGTACCGCCAGTCTCTGCTGGCTGACAATCCGACAACAACCTCGCCATGACCTGATTGCCGCAAGCAGATTCCATGCTGGACCATTTTTTTCTGAGTAACGCGCTGCCCTACCCCTTGCTCTGGGCGCAACACGACCCCTGGCTGGTGGTGCTGTTCGCGCCGCTGCTGCCGCAGTTGCTGGAGGTTCGCGCCCGCTGGGCCGATTGACGGGACGATGGCATGACCGCATGGACCCTGCAACGCCGCCAGTTCGTGACCGGCGCTACCGCCCTGGCCGCCGCCGTCTTGGGCGGTTGCCAGCGCGCCACACCGCCACTGGACGGCGGCTTCACCGGCATTGACATGGCCCGTGGCCACCAACTGCGTGACCTGCTCACCACCGGCCGGTTGCCCGATCCCGCCGTGGTGCGGCGTGCGCAGGTCATCATCGCGGGCGGTGGCGTAGCGGGGCTGGCTGCGGCGCGGTCGCTGCGGCTGGCGGGGGTAGAAGACTTTGCGCTGCTGGAGCTGGAGGACACCCCGGGCGGCAACAGCCGGGGTGGCGCCGTGAACGGCATTGCCTGCCCGCAAGGGGCTCACTACCTGCCGGTGCCCGGTGACGATGCCCGCGAGGTGCAAGACCTTCTTGAAGAACTGGGCTTGCGTCGCCGCGTGTCGGGGCGTTGGCAATACGACGAGCGCCACCTGTGCCACAGCCCGCAAGAGCGCCTGTTCTTCGACGGTGAATGGCAGGAAGGCCTGCTGCCCGTGCAGGGCGTGGGCGACGCCACGCTGGCGCAGTACCGCCGCTTTGCCCAGGCCGTGGACGCGCAGATCCGCGCTGCGCGGTTTGCCATGCCTGCCTTGACATTGTGGGATACAAAACACCCGCTAGCGCCGTCACATCAAGTGCTGGATGCTATTACTTTTGATAAATGGTTGGCACAAGAGGGACTGGATGACGCCCACTTGCGCTGGTATCTGGACTACTGCTGCCGCGACGACTACGGTGCCGGGGCCGACCGGGTGTCGGCCTGGGCAGGCATCCACTACTTTGCCAGCCGCCACGGTTTTCATGCGCCGGGCGAGGCCGTGGACGAAGCCCGCGAAAGCGTGCTCACGTGGCCTGAAGGCAACGGCTGGATCACCCAGCGACTGGCCGAACCCCTGCGCGCGGGCGGCCAGCTGCGCACTGGCACCAGCGTGCTGCGCATCACCGAAACCCGCCACGGCGTGGAGGTGGATGCCTTCAACCACTCCACGGGCAACGTGGAGCGCTGGCAGGCGCCGCGCTGCGTCGTGGCGCTGCCGGTGTTGGTGGCGGCGCGGGTGGTGCAGAGCCCGCCGGCCTTCCTCACGGGGGCGGCGCAGCGCCTGTCGTGGGCACCCTGGCTCGTGGCCAACATTCACATCGACAGCCCGCTGGCAGACCGCCCCGGTGCTGCGCCCGCGTGGGACAACGTGCTGTATGCCGACCCCACCGCTGGCGGCCTGGGCTATGTGAACGCGGGCCACCAGCGCCTGGACCCACGCGCCGCACTCACCGGCCCCACGGTGCTGAGCTACTACCAGGCCCTGGGTGACGTGCCGGACGGCCGTCAGCAGCTGGCTTCCCTGCCGTGGCAACACTGGGCGGACGCGGTGCTGGGCGCGCTGTCGGTGCCCCACCCCGAACTGCGCCAGCGCGCCACGCGGGTGGACATCACGCGCTACGGCCATGCCATGGCGATCCCCACGCCAGGGCTGGTGCAGTATTTAAGCAAAATCGGCCTGCAGCGCAGGTATATCAAGCGCAAGCAGCTATCAAATGGGGAGCAAAATCGCCCCATTCCCACACCCGCCACCGAGCGCCTGTCGTTTGCGCACAGCGATTGGTCGGGCTATTCGGTGTTTGAAGAGGCGTTCACGCGCGGGCATGGCGCGGGCCTGGTGTCGGTGGGTTGACGGCCCTTCACCATCACCGGGCCATCACCCGCGCTGCACATCCCACCACAGGCCCAGGCACAACCCTGCCCCCACGGCATACAGCAGCCAGGTGGCTGAGACGGCATAGGGGTACACCATCAGCGCCACCCCCCACCAGCGCGCGCGGCGATGCGGGGATTTTTTACCGTACCCATACGCCGCCATGCCGATGAGGCCAAACACGATGGCGCCCACGATGTAGGCCGGGCTGGGCAGCTCCAGGCCGAGGGATTGCAATGCTGAGAGGGTGTCCATGGGGGCGGGCAGGTGTTGCGGGGTGGGCGATGAGGCTGGTGTGATCCCCTGCGGCAGAAAAAGGTCCCTACCGCAGGGGGGCCGCCTTGCTGCGCATGGTGGCGGGCGCGGTTGGATGGGATGGAGGCGGTGGCCGGGCGGCCCTGGGTGTGGGCCGCGCACTTCTTGGCGCAGGCCTTTCATGGTGGCGTCACACGGGCACGGCATCGTGCTCGTTTTGGCTTTATCCATCGCGAACATGTCCCGACTTTCTCTCCTCGCCACCAGTGCTGCGCTGCTGTGCGCCGTTTCTTCCTCTGCCCTGGCCCAGCAGGCCTACCCGGCCACGCTGGCGGGCCATGCCGTACTGCCGGCTCTCACGGTGATTGCGGCTCCCAAGGACGCACCACCAGACCTGCAGGTCAGCGGCAAGTTCACCACGCCCCGCCGTGTGGACACCGTGGGCAGCGTGATGGGCCAGTCGGGCGGGCGTGACACGGGCGTGTCGCTGCCCTTCAAGGGCCAGCCTGTCCAGGGCCACTCGGGCATCAAGCGCATGGCCGATGGCTCGTTCTGGATCCTCACCGACAACGGCGCGGGCTCCAAGGCCAATTCACCCGACTTCATGCTCTACCTGAACCACTACACCGTGGACTTCAAGACGGGCCACTTCAACCGCAAGAACACGGTGTTTCTGCACGACCCCGACAAGAAGGTGCCGTTTCGCATCACCCACGAGGGCACCGACAAGCGCTACCTGACCGGCGCGGACTTCGACCCTGAAAGTTTTCAGTTCGCCGGTGGCGCGCTGTGGATCGGCGAGGAGTTTGGCCCTTACCTCATCAAGGCCGACCTGAATGGCAAGGTGCTGGGCGTGTTCGAAACCAAGGTCGACGGCAAGGTGGTGCGCTCGCCCGATGCCCCGGGCGTGCTGTTGCCCGGCGCGCCGGATGCCAAGCCCACGCCGTTTGAGGTCAAGCGCTCCAAGGGCTACGAAGGCATGGCGTCCAGCAAGGACGGCAGCAAGCTCTACGCGCTGCTCGAAGGCGCGCTGTGGAACGAGGAGGCCAAGGCCTATGAAAACGTGGGCGGCAAGCAGTACCTGCGCGTGCTGGAGTTCGATGTGAAGTCTGAGCAGTGGACGGGCCGCCACTGGAAGTACGTGCTGGAGGCGAACCACCACGCGATTGGCGACTTCAACATGATTGACGGCACCACGGGCCTGATCATCGAGCGCGACAATGGCGAAGGCACGGCCGACAAGGCCTGCCCCGCAGACCAGAAGCGCACGGATTGCTTCCACGACCTTGCCAAATTCAAGCGCGTCTACAAGGTCGAGATGAGCGACGCCAACGTGGGCGCCGAGATCCGCAAGGTGGGCTACATCGACCTCATGAACATCCAGGACCCGCAGCGCCTGGCCAAGAAACCCCTGAACAACGGCGTGTTGACCTTCCCGTTCTTCACCATCGAGAACGTGGATGTGGTGGACGCTACCCACATCGTGGTGGGTAACGACAACAACCTGCCCTTCAGCAGCAGCCGCGATCCGAACAAGGCGGACGACAACGAGCTGGTGCTGCTCGAAGTGGGCGAGTTGCTCCGCGCAAGGTAAGCGGCACCCCCCCTGAGCGCGCGCCTCGGCGCAGCCGCCAGAGGCGGCAGCTCTTCATGCCGTCCAAGCCTGCGTCGGCAGGCTTGGAGCCGCGGCCCTCAGCCCCCGCTCTCGCGCTGCGCGCGGGCAGGGGGACGCAGCCGGAGCACGCAAGCGAAGCGCCGCCCAGACTGCTTGGCGGCCCTTGCCCTGCTGCCCTGGCCTGGGTCGCGCCAGTTTTGAGCGCTGCAGACGGGTGCGATGCCCCGGAAAGACCGGTGTGTGGGGGCTCCAACCCTTGGGATACCTTTGAATGCTGCGGGTGGCAAAATTCCCGGTTCCCGTTCCTAAGCTCCAAAAGCCGCGCCACCATGTTCACAGGCATCGTCCAAGCCACGGCAGGCATTGCCGCCATCCACGACCGCGCAGGCCTGCGCACCTTCACGCTCGATTTCCCCGAGGGCTTCTGCCAGGACCTGGCCATCGGTGCCAGCGTGTCCACCGACGGCGTGTGCCTCACGGTCACCGACATCCTCTCGCCCACGCAGGCCAACTTCGATGTGATGCTGCAAAGCCTGAACATCACCACGCTGGGCAGCTACGCGCAGGGCGACCGCGTGAACGTGGAGCGCGCGGCCAAGGACGGCGCCGAGATCGGCGGCCACCCGCTGTCGGGCCATGTGGACTTCACCGGCACGCTCATCGAGCGCCGCGAGTTCGACAACAACCTGGTGTGGCGCGTGGCGGTGCCCGAGGCCTTTCGCCGCTATGTCTTCGCCAAGGGTTACATCGCCATCCACGGCGCCAGCCTGACAGTGGCCGAGGTGAACCGGCAAGAGGGCTGGTTCGAGATCTGGATGATCCCCGAAACGCGCCGCGCCACCGTGTTTGAGAACAAGCAGGTGGGCGACCGCCTGAACATCGAGATCGAGCGCAGCACCCAGGTGGTGGTGGACACCGTGCGTGAGGCCGTGCAGGAGAGCCTGGGCCGCTTGCAGCCCGTGCTGGAGGCGCTGCTGAAAGAAAAGGGCCTGTCGCTCGACGACTTTGTGCAGGCGCCCGTGTTGCCGCACTGACCCGATTGCTCCCATGTCCGTGGTGGTGCGCCCGTTGGCGTTGAGCGACCTCGCCGATTTGCTGGCCGTGCAACGCACCTGTTATGGCGACGGTTTTGTGGAGGGTGGCGAGGTGTTTGCCCGCCGCCTGGCCAGCCCCGCCAACTGCTCGCTGGTGCTGGAGCGCGATGGTCAGATGTGTGCGTACCTGGCCGCGTACCGCACCGCGTGGGGCAAGATCACCCCGCTGCATGGCGACTTTGAGGCGGTGGCGCGGCCCGACACCCTGTACCTGCACGACATGGCCGTGTTGCCCGCCTGCGCGGGGCAAGGCCTGGCGCGCGCGCTGCTGCAGCCGCTGTGGGCCCAGGCCGTAGAACAAGGAATGCGGCACTCCGCGCTGGTGTCGGTGCAGGGCTCACAGACCTACTGGGAGCGCCAGGGTTACGCGCCGCAACCGCTGGACGATGCAACCCAACGTGCGGGGCTTGGCGGCTATGGCGAAGGCGCGGTGTACATGGTGCGCAGCCTGTAGGTGCCGCGTCATCGTCCCTCGTCATAATGCGCGCCATGCCCCACCGCTGGAAACCCAACGTCACCGTGGCCGCCCTCATCGAGCGCGATGGCCGCTTTCTGCTAGTCGAGGAAGAGACCACCGACGGCCTCAAGCTCAACAACCCCGCAGGCCACCTGGACCCTGGCGAGTCTCCCATCCAGGCCTGCGCGCGCGAGGTGCTGGAAGAAACCGCCCACGATTTTGTGCCCACGGCGCTGCTTGGCGTGTACCTCAATCGCTTCACCAAGACGCGCACGGGTGAAGACCTCACCTACATGCGTTTTGCATTTGCGGGCACGCTGGGCACGCACCATGATTGGCGCACCCTGGACACTGGCATCGTGCGCACGCTGTGGCTCACGGCCGACGAGATACGTGCCTGCCCTGAGCGGCACCGCAGCCCCTTGTTGCTGCGTTGCCTGGAGGACTATCTGGCAGGCCAGCGTTTTCCACTGACGCTGGTGCACACCGACAGTTCGGTCACCGAGCCTGTTGCGCAGTGAGCGGCGCAGTGGCGGCCGGCAGGCTGCCTGGTGGCTGACATTTTTTTGCACTGCATGTAACCCGTAGCCTCCCGGAGGCGAATTACAAGGCAGAGCGCGCGGCAATGTGCCACGTGATCTACCCACCCTTGATTCACCCCTCACCGTTACGGAGTTCACCATGCTGTCTACCCAAGCCAAGTCCACCGCCTCTTTCGCCCTGACCGCTGCCCTGCTGGCACTGGCCTCCACCAGCTTTGCCGCCGATCTGCCCAAGGGTGCCAAGGGCGCCGCCATTGGTGCCAACGACACCGTGCATTGCTACAACGTGCACGACTGCAAGGGCAACAGCGACTGCTCCACCGCCGAGCACGGCTGCAAGGGCCAGAATGCCTGCAAAGGTCACGGCTTCAAGGCCAAGACGGCTGCCCAATGCCTGATGGACAAGGGCACCATCGGCGACATCAAGAGCTAACCCCCTGAGTCGCTTCGCGCCTTCCCCCAAGGGGGACGCCCCCAGCGCGGCGGGGCGGCCCTTGCGCGGGGGTACTCGCCTTGGCCGTAACCGTTTCATAGGTCTCATGGGGCGCGATGCGCCTTGGGCAGCGGATCTTTCAGCCATGACACACAACCCCATCGCCACGCGCGGCACAGGCTTTGGCCTGGGGCTGCGCACGCAGCACTACGCCGATTTTCTGGCCCGCCAGCAGCCGCTGGACTGGCTGGAAATCATCACCGACAACTACCTCATCGACGGCGGAAAACCGCTGGCCATGCTCGACGCCATCCGGCGCGACTACCCGGTGGCTATGCATGGTGTGGCCATGTCGATTGGCGCCGCGCAGGGCGTGGATGTGGCCTACCTGCAGCGCGTGAAGGCGCTGGCCGACCGCATCGAGCCGCTGTGGGTGTCCGACCACCTGTGCTGGACGGGCCCCGGCCCCGAGCAATTGCACGACCTGTACCCGCTGCCCTATACCGACGAATCCGCACGGCATGTGATTGCGCAAATCCGCCAAGCGCAAGACCTGCTGGGCCGCAGGCTGGTGCTGGAGAATGTGTCGAGCTACATCCGCTACCGGCACGACAGCGCCAGCGAATGGCAGTTTCTGGCCCACATTGCGCAAGAGGCCGACTGCCTGCTGCTGGTGGATGTGAACAACATCTACGTGAGCAGCGTGAACCACGGCTTTGACCCGCTGACCTACCTGCACGCCCTGCCCGCCCACCGCGTGCAGCAGATCCATCTAGCCGGGCACAGCGACAACGGCGACCACATCATCGACACGCACGACCATCCGGTGGCGCAGCCGGTGTGGGACTTGTACGCCCAGGCCTGCCAGCGCTTTGGCGCCGTGGCCGCGATGATCGAGCGCGACGACCACATCCCCCCGCTGGCCGAGCTGCTCGATGAAATGGCGATGGCGCGGCGCATAGCGGCCGAGCATGTGGAGGTGCCCCAGCCCTCCGCCTCCGCCTCCGCCTCCGCCTCCGCCACTGCCACTGCCACTGCCACTGCCCAAATGACTTTGGCCCCAGCAGTGGACCCCTGGCCGCTGGCAGCGCTGCAGCGCCACTTTGCCGACCGGGTGCTGGCGAACACGCTGCCTCTGCCAACGCCCGACGACCTCATCACAGGTCGCTTGCCCATCTACCACCACGCCTACCGCGCCCGGCTGGCCGAGGTGCTGGCCGACACCTATGCCAAGACTTACCTCTACATGGGCTCAGACACGTTCGATGCCCATGCGCGCGACTATGCCGTGGCCCACCCGCCCTGCACACGCAGCCTGAACCGCTACGGCGAAGGCCTGGTGCACGCACTGCGCACCGCCTACCCCGACAACCCTGAACTGCACGAACTGGCCCAGCTCGATTGGGACCTGCGCACCCGCTTTGATGGGGCGGATGTGCCATCGCTCGACACCCCGAACGCACAGGCGGCCAGCGACTGGACCGCCCGGCGCGAGGTGCTGCACCCCAGCGCCTTGCTGCGCACGGTGACGACCAACGTGGTGAGCCTGTGGAACGCCATCCACACCGACACCGATGTGCCAGAGGCCACCCCCCTGCCCGGCCCCACTGTACTGCTGGTCTGGCGCAAGGGGCACCAACCGCACTTTCAGACACTAGAGGACGCGCAGGCCACCTGGCTAGGCCACCTGCGCGCGGGGGCATCCGTACAAGACGCTTGCGCCGCGTTGCTCGAAGCGGGGCACTGGAGCGGGGACGCCAGTGTCCTCAGCCCATGGCTGGCGCAGTTGCTGAACGACGGCTTGGTGCGTCAGCATGGCCCCCTTGGCGGCACCTAGGCCCTGCACCGCGTCCAGCGCTGCAAATCACTCTGCGGTGAGTTTGCGTTCCTTGATGGTGGCCGCCCACTGGGCCGACTCTTTCTTCATGAACGCCATCAGCTCAGCCCGCGTGGTGGGCTGGGGCGTAAGGCCGTGCTTGTTCAACGCCTCTTTCACGCCCGGGTCGTTCAGCACCTTCACGATTTCGCGGTTCCACTGCTCCAGCAGCGGCGCGGGGGTTTTGCCCGGCGCCACAAAGGCGTACCAGTTGAGTGCTTCAAAGCCGGGGTAACCGGCTTCGGCCACCGTGGGGATGTTGGGCATGTACGAAGGCCGTGTGAGCCCCGTGGTCGCCAGCGGAATCAGCTTGCCCGCCTCGATGTGCGGCAGCGCCGTGGGCGGCGCGGCAAAGTACGAGGTGACGCGCTCACCCAGCAAATCCTGCAGCGCCGGGGCACCACCCTTGTAGGGCACGTGGGTCATGTCGATGCCTGCGCGCTGGTTGAACAACTCGCCTGCCAGATGCGATGCAGAGCCTGCCCCGGTAGAGGCAAAGTCCACACTGCCGGGCTTCTTTTTGGAGAGCTGCACAAACTCGGCCAGCGTCTTCACGCCCGCGCCCTTGTGCACCACCAGCACGTTGGGAAAGTTCACCCCGCCTGAGATCGGGGCCAGGTCTTTGAAGGGGTCATAGGTCAACTTCATCAGGTGCGGCGCAATGGTGAGCGGCCCCACCGAGCCGAACAACAACACGCTGCCGTCAGGCGCCGCATTGGCCACAAACTGGTGAGCGATGTTGCCACCCGCGCCGCCCTTGTTGTCCACCACCACCGACTGGCCGATGTTCTCGCCCAGTTTCTTGGCAATCAGGCGCGCCGCCGCATCGGCCGCGCCGCCCGCCGCAAAGCCCACGACCAGCGTGACGGGCTTTTTGGGCGGAAAGTCTTGCGCCGCAGCGCCAAAGGTCAAGGGAACGGTGGCCAGCGCCAGGGCGCAGTACAGCAGGGTGCGTTTGTTCATCGGGGTCTCCTTCATCGTGGATGGTTTTTTGATGGAGTCGAGGGCTCAGTCGGCGCCCAGGCCAATGGGGTTGGGCTGGCGCTTTTCCACCGCGTGGCGCAGCAGCGATGCGGTGCGGAAAATGCCGTGGGCAAACTTGCCGTAGGGCAGCGTGGCAAACAGCGCCATCACCGCACCCAGGTGCAGGCACAGCAGCAGGGGCAAGGCCGCGCTGCCGCGAGCCGCCCACAGGGCCAGGCCGCTGGTGGCGGTTAGGAACAGCAGCGCAATGAAGGCACGGTCCATGGGCTTTTGTGCCGCATCGCCATGCTGGGGGTGGCGGCGCAGGTTCAGCCGCCACAGGCCTGCGGTGCCAATCGCCAGGCTGATGCCGCCCACGCCGCCCAGCAGCTTCGGAAAACTGGGCAGGTCATAAGGCGCAGGCACGCCCAGCAGGTAGTGGTACAGCGTGGCCACGCTGGTGGCCGCAAAGCACAGCATGAAGCCGTAGAACGTGAGGTGGTGCATGCGCCTGCGCGACAGGGTGTACGCATCGTCCTCGTTGTGGCAACCGTCGCCGTGGCCGCCATCCAGGTATTTGAGGCGCAGTACCGCACCAGTGGCCTCGGCCGTGGCGGGCGTGCTCATCGGCGCGCCGCTGGTGGCGGGCGTCACATCGATCCAGAAGCGGCGCACGCCCAGGCCCAGGGCCAGCACAGCGAACAGGAACATCGGCGCAAACAGGCCCACCAGCAGGTTGTGGGGGAAGATGCCGTAGAAGCCATCCGCTGGCGATTGCCACAGCGCGCTGATGCCCTGGCCATGCAGCCCCACCGCCAGCAGCAAGAACAGCGTGAGCCCCGCCACCAAGGCTAGCACCAGGGTCAAGCCGTTGCG
This sequence comes from Acidovorax sp. 69, assembly GCF_002797445.1. Taxonomy (NCBI): domain Bacteria; kingdom Pseudomonadati; phylum Pseudomonadota; class Betaproteobacteria; order Burkholderiales; family Comamonadaceae; genus Acidovorax; species Acidovorax sp. 69. The sequence goes on from NZ_PGEP01000001.1 coordinate 234,680, forward strand.
ATGGTAGAGCTGGCCCAGCGCAGGGGGCCAGGCGTAGTCGGCATAGGTTTGCCCACGCACCTGGGCCATGGCCTGCGGCAGGTTCACCGCAAACTCGTGCGGCGGCGCGTACTGGCAGGCGTGCAGGCAGGCGCCGCAGTTGTGGCACAGGTTGGCGATGAAGTGGATATCGGCCTTGCCAAACTCCAGCCGCCGCGTCATGGCGGGGAAGACGGCGCAAAAGCCCTCGCAGTAGCGGCAGGCGTTGCAGATCTGCAGCTGGCGGGCCACTTCAGACTCGGGGGCCGACAGCACGATGTCGCCGTTGGCCAGCGCCTTGGCGTCGCGGGTCAGGGCTTCAAGCGTTTGCATGAGTTGCTCCTGTATTTGTAGCTGCTTGCGCTTTATTGATAGGCGCTAGAGGCTGTTTTGACTTCAAAGCGGCTTGAGCGGCACTCGTGCCCGCAATGCGGCCAAACGCGGTGCCAATGCTCATGCCCACCCCCGCGGTGTAGCCCTTGCCCAGCACGTTGCCTGCCATCATTTCGCCCGCCACAAACAGGTTGGGGCTGGGCTGGTCGTTGAAGCGCACGGCGGCCGTGTCGTCGGTGTGCAGGCCCAGGTAGGTGAAAGTGACGCCGGGCTTGAGCGCGTAGCCGTAGAACGGCCCGGTGTCGATGCGGCGGGCCCAGTGGGTTTTGGCAGGCGCCACGCCTTCGGTGTGGCAATCGTCCAGCGCGGTGTGATCGAACGTGCCCACGCGGCAGGCGGTGTTGTAGTCGTTCAGCGTGCGCATGAAGGTCTCCACAGGCAGGCCCAGCTTTTGCGCCAGCTCGGGCAGCGTGTCGGCTTTGACGCCCGGAAACACAGGCGGCATGAAGCGGCCGATGGCCTTGCTGTCGATGATCGAATAACCAATCTGCCCCGGCTGCTGCGCCACCAGGCGGCCCCAGATGGCATAGCGCTTGGGCCAGAAGTCTTCGCCCTCGTCGTAAAAGCGTTCACCCTCGCGGTTGACCACCACGCCCAGCGACACGCAGTCGATGCGCGTGCAGATACCGCCGTCGTACAGCGGCGCGCGCGCATCAATGGCCACCATGTGCGCCTGCGTGGGGTCGCCGATGCGGTCAGCGCCGTGGTCGTCGAGCAGGTGCTTGAGCAACACGCCCTTGTTGTAGGCCGTGCCGCGAATCAAGAAGTTGTCCGCAGGCCACTCGCCGCGCTCGTTCTGGCCCCAGGCCTCGCGCAGCCATTCGCGGTTGGATTCAAACCCGCCTGCGGCCAGCACACAGGCCTTGGCCGTGATGCGCTCGGTCTTTCCGTTCACGGTGCAGTGCGCCGCGATGAAGCGGCCGTTGTCGATTTCAATACGGTCCACCGGCGATTCGTAGCGCACCTGCACGCCCAGCGCCTCGGCGCTGCGGTAGTACGCATTGACCAGCGCCTTGCCCCCGCCCATGAAGAAGGCATTGGTGCGCGCCACATGCAGCGTGCCTGCCAGCGCGGGCTGAAAGTGCACGCCATGGCGGCGCATCCAGTCGCGGCAGGTGCTGGATTCACGGATCACCAGGCGCGCCAGGTGCTCATTGGTCAGCCCGCCGGTCACCTTGAGCAGGTCTTGCCAGAACTCTTCCTCGGGGTAGGCATCGACCAGCACGTCTTGCGGCGCATCGTGCATGCAGCGCAGGTTGCGCGTATGGCCCGAATTGCCACCGCGCCAAGCACGTGGGGCCGATTCAAGCAGCAGCACGCTGGCCCCGGCCTCGCGGGCCATCAGCGCAGCGCACAGGGCGGCGTTGCCGCCACCGATCACCAAAACATCGGGGTGCATTTACGGTTCTTCTTTGCATTCATGGGTGGCACGAATGTAGAAAGAACACCGCTGTTTGTGCAGAGCCTGCCAATGCATGGCCCCATCACGGATCGTGATGGGTTGGGTGTTTCTTGCCATTCACCCCCCACCGTTCACGCTGAGCCTGTCGAAGCCTTGCGCCGCGCTTCGACAGGCTCAGCGTGAACGGTGGGGGGGGTGGCCTCAGACAAGCCTTGCGCCCACCCACTGCCCCGACTGCACCAGCTCACGCACGCAGTCGCCCAGCACCACGCGCGCAGCCAGGGCTGCGGGCGAGAGTTCATCGTCCGACAAGCTGCACAGCGCCGCAGGCCGAAAAGCGGGGCCATCCTCAATCTCGGCCAGCACAAAGCGCTGTGCCGCATCGGCATAGCGGCCCACCGCCGCCCAGGGCTGGATGGTGCTGCCCAGGCCCATGTCCACCGCGTCCATCAGCAGCTCCAGCGAGTCGATCTCCATGGCCAGGCGCGGCACCACGCCCGCCTGGGCGAAGGCCGTGTCCAGGCGGCTACGCAAACCATGCGGGCCGGTGGGCAAGATCAGCGGCTCATCGCCAAGCTGCGCCAGCGCCACCTTGCCAGCCAGCGGCGGTGTGCGCGTGCCATGCTGGGCCGAGCGGATCAAAAACAGGCGTTCATCGAGCAGCGGCAGCACACTCCAGCGGCGTGCAGGCTGGGTATCAAACAACACGGCCAGGTCGAGCTGGCGCGCATTGAGCATGTTGGAGAGGTGGCCCGAGAGGCTGCCCACCATGTGCAGCCGCACATCGGGGTAGCGCTCGCGCATGGCCCGCATCAGCGGCACGCCCAGCACCGAGGCCGTGGTGGGCGCCAGGCCCACACTCACCGTCCCCGTCAACCGCGCCTGCTGTGCGGCACGCGCTGCCTGATCGGCATGGCGCAGCGCCAGTTGCGCTTCGCGGAAGAACGCCAGCCCCGCCTCCGTCGGCACCGCGCCCTTGGCGGTGCGCTGCAGCAGCCGGGTGCTCAATTCACCCTCCAGGCGGCTGATCTGCTGGCTCAGCGCCGACTGCACCATGTGGAGGTCCACCGCCGCGCGGCCCATCGAGCCGAGTTCGACGATCCGGACGAAGTAGCGGAGTTGGCGCAGTTCCATGGAGGGCGATGGTCGCACAGTCGAGCGGGTGGATTTGCCAGCTTTTGGATTGCAAAGGATGTAGAAGGGGGACGGCGATGAATCGGTTGCCGCTCATCGGCGTGCCGAAGGGAATGCCTGCTCTGCAGAGCGGCCTATCCAAAACGCGCACAGGTATGCCCCCGCAGCGCACAGCGCGCTTTAACCCCTGCCAAGGCGGCAAGCGCTAAAAAAATACAATCAGGCCAATGACTGCCACTATCAAACAACGCGTTGTCGTCGGCCTCTCGGGTGGAGTGGACTCGGCCGTGACCGCCCACCTGCTCAAACAACAAGGCCACGAGGTCGTCGGCATCTTCATGAAGAACTGGGAAGATGACGACGACAGCGAATACTGTTCGTCCAACATCGACTTCGTGGATGCTGCCGCCGTGGCCGATGTGATCGGTATTGAGATCGAGCATGTCAACTTTGCGGCTGATTACAAAGACCGTGTGTTCGCCGAGTTTCTGCGCGAATACCAGGCGGGCCGCACGCCCAACCCCGATGTGCTGTGCAATGCCGAGATCAAGTTCAAGGCCTTTTTGGACCACGCCATGCGCCTGGGGGCCGAGAAAATTGCCACGGGGCACTATGCCCGCGTGCGCCACAACCCGGCCACGGGCCTGCACGAGCTGCTCAAGGGGTTGGACCCGAGCAAGGACCAGAGCTACTTTTTACACCGCCTGAACCAGGCGCAGCTGTCCAAGACGCTGTTCCCTGTGGGCGAGTTGCACAAGACCGAGGTGCGCCGCATTGCCGAAGAGATTGGCCTGCCCAATGCCAAGAAGAAGGATTCGACCGGCATCTGCTTCATTGGCGAGCGGCCGTTTCGCGAGTTTCTGAACCGCTACATCAGCCACGCGCCCGGGCCCATCCTGGATGACCGGGGGCGCAAGCTGGGTCAGCATGTAGGTCTGTCTTTTTACACACTGGGCCAACGCCAGGGCCTGGGCATTGGCGGTATCAAGGAAAAGGGTGCGCAGCGCGGCGGCGGCGAGCATGAGCCCTGGTTCGTGGCCCGTAAAGAGCTGGAGAAAAACACCCTGCGCGTGGTGCAAGGGCATGACCATCCCTGGTTGCTGTCCCACACCCTCGATGCGCAGGATGCCAGCTGGACATCAGGCCACGCCCCGGCTCCGGGGATCTATGCCGCCAAGACGCGCTACAGGCAGCAGGATGCCAAATGCACGGTGGTAAGCGCCGACAAGGCCGATTTCAGGTTGCAGTTTCCGCAGGCGCAATGGGCGGTGACGCCTGGGCAAAGCGCGGTTCTGTATGACGGCGACGTGTGCCTGGGGGGCGGGGTTATCTTTGGTACGGAGGTTTGAGGGTGGGGTGTGCCGGGTCTGTTGCACGTGGTTGCGGCTGACAGCCGCAGCACCACTTTGACAAGGCGGGCTGTCGTGCAGCACGCAAGTGCCTGCACACCGCCCGATGTTCCCCGAACACCATGGCTCCGATTTTGAAGATGCCACCGAGGCATATGACGTCGCATGGGTGGGAGCACACCTTCCGGGTCAGCGCCGCCATCGGCCGCAGCCTGATGCAGGCGGCGGCCCGAAGGGCGTCGGGATCCAGCCGTTGCTCAATAGGCAATAGGCAATAGGCAATAGGCAGCTGTTGCATGGATCGTTGTGCGTGGCAGCCCTGCATCCCTCAGGGCCGACGCACCGGGAAAATCAACCTGCGTTGAGCTGCTGCTCCAGGTTGTGCAGTACCTGATAGCAAGCCAGCACCCGGCCCACGCTGGCGTTGGGTTCGCGGCCTTCTTGGATGGCCGCGAAGAATTCGCGGTCCTGCAGCTCGATGCCGTTCATGGAGACGTCCACCTTCGACACATCGATCTTCTCGTCCTTGCCGTTGTACAGGTCGTCATAACGCGCCAGGTAGGTCGCGGTGTCGCCGATGTAGCGGAAGTACGTGCCCAAAGGGCCGTCGTTGTTGAAGCTCAGGGAGAGCGTGCAGATGGCTCCGTTGGCGGCCTTGAGCTGGATGCTCATGTCCATGGCGATGCCCAGCGTGGGGTGGATGGGCCCCTGGATGGCGTTGGCCTGCACGATGGGGCTGTTGGCCTGGTAGGCAAACAGGTCCACGGTGTGGGCGGCGTGGTGCCACAGCAGGTGGTCCGTCCAGCTGCGCGCCTGGCCCAGCGCGTTGGTGTTGGTGCGGCGAAAGAAATAGGTCTGCACATCCATCTGCTGGATGTTGAACTCGCCCTTTTGCACCTTGTGGTGCACATATTGGTGGCTGGGGTTGAAGCGGCGGGTGTGGCCGCACATGGCGACCAGGCCCGTTTGCTTTTGCACCGCCACGACGTCTTCGGCGCCCTTGAGGCTATCGGCCAGCGGGATCTCGACCTGCACATGCTTGCCGGCCTTCAGGCAGGCGATGGTCTGCTCTGCGTGCATCTGTGTGGGCGTGCACAGGATGACGGCGTCCACCTCGGGCATTGCCAGGCTGTCGGCGAGGTCGGTGGTGACGTGGCCGATACCGTACTGGGCGGCCACTTCTTTGGTCTTCTCCAGGTCACGGCTGATCAGCGAAACGACTTCCACGCCGTCGATGTTTTTGATGCCGTCCAGGTGCTTGATGCCGAAGGCGCCAGCGCCCGCCAGGGCGACTTTGATGGTCTTGTTGCTCATGTCAGTTGTTCTCCAGAATCAGGTGGCCTACGGCCGTGTTCGACGCGGGCACATGGTAGAAGCGGTGCGCCAGCGTGGGTGGCTTACCACCGGCCACATCGGCCATCGCGCCGCGCGCGATGAGCCACATCACCAGTTCGATGCCTTCGCTGCCCGCTTCGCGCACGTAGTCGATGTGCGGGATGCTGGCGGCGGCCTCGGGGTCGTGGATGAGCTTGTCGAGGAAGGCGTTGTCGAACTCTTTGTTGATGAGCCCGGCGCGCGGGCCCTGCAGCTGGTGGCTCATGCCACCCGTGCCCCAGATGTGCACGTTGAGGTCTTCGTCGTAGCTCTCTACCGCCTTGCGGATCGCCTGGCCCAGGTTGTAGCAGCGTCGGCCGCTGGGCACGGGGTACTGCACCACGTTGACCGCAAACGGAATCACCGGGCAGGGCCACGCGCCCTTGACGGGGTCTTGCTCGCCAAACATCAGCGACAGGGGCACTGTGAGGCCGTGGTCCACAGCCATCTTGTTGACAATGGTGAGGTCGAAGTCTTGCTGGATGACCGACTGCGCGATGTGCGCGGCCAGGTCGGGGTGGCCGATGACCTTGGGCACCGGGCGCGGGCCAAAGCCTTCATCGGCCACTTCATAGTCGGCGGCGGTGCCGATGGCAAAGGTGGGGATCATGTCCAGACTGAACGCCGTGGCATGGTCGTTGTAGACCAGAAAGATCACGTCGGGCTGGTTGTCCTTGATCCATTGTTTGCCAAAGTCATAGCCCGCAAAAACGGGCTTCCAGTAGTCCTCTTGCGTCTTGCCCAGGTCCATGGCCGCGCCAATGGCTGGCACGTGCGATGTGAATACGGAGGCGGTGATTCTGGCCATCGTCAAAGTCCTTCTTTCTTGCCCGCTGCGGCTTGCTGCAGCACCTGGCCCTTGCCTTGCGGCTGGCGGTGTGCCTGGGCGTCGCCGTCTTCGCCGATCACGCGGTTGCCGTTGGCCGAGCGGCCGCCGTTGATCATCATGTTGCGGTATTCCTCTTCGGTCATGCCGGTCATGCTGCCCGCCATCTGCTGAAAGCTCTTGCCGTCGGTGGAGCCGATCTTGGCCAGAAAGTAGATGTTGCCGCCCAGGCTAATGCACCAGTTCAGGTCGCGCGCGAGCACGGCCTGCTTCTGTTCTTCGGTCATGGCCCACTCGTCGAGGTAGGCGCGTTCATCCGCTTTGAAGCGGATGCGGTTGTCGGCCTTCATGAGGCTCATGCAGAACTGGTTGAGCCAGTAGCCTTTGCGGCTTTGCTCCGCGTCGAAGATGGTTGTGCCAGGCACGTCCAGGTAGGGCTTGTCGAGTGCCATGGTCAGTTGACCTCCACTTCTTCAGGCCAGTAAAGGCGCATGGGGTTGTCCACCAGCAGTTTGTGCTGCAGCTCTGGCGTGACCGCGATGTGCGGTATGAAATCGACCAGCAGGCCGTCGTCGGGCATGTGGTCCTTGAGGTTGGGGTGCGGCCAGTCGGTGCCCCACAGCACGCGGTCGGGAAACTCTTCCACCACGCGGCGGGCGAACGGGACCACATCGGTGTAGGCATTTTGCTCGCCCTGCAAGGCCTTGGGGCCGGTCACGCTGAGGCGCTCGGGGCAGCTCACCTTGCTCCACACGTTGGGGTGCTGGCGCATGAATTTCAGGAACAGGGCGAACTCTTCGCTGTCCACGCCCTTGGCCACGTCGGGCCGGCCCATGTGGTCCACCACCACGGTGGTGGGCAGGGCGGTGAAGAAGTCCCACAGCTCGGGCAGGTCCACCGCTTCAAAGTAGATCACCACGTGCCAGCCGAGCTGATGGATGCGCGCCGCGATCTCCATCAGTTCGTCCTTGGGCGTGAAGTCCACCAGGCGCTTGACGAAGTTGAAGCGCACGCCGCGCACACCGGCGTCGTGCATGGCTTGCAGTTCATCGTCGGTGACCGAGCGCTTGACGGTGGCCACGCCGCGCGCCTTGCCATTTGCGTTGACCAGCGCATCGACCATGGCGCGGTTGTCGGCGCCGTGGCAGGTGGCCTGCACCACCACATTGCGCGCAAAGCCCAGGTGGTCGCGCAGCGCGTACAGCTGCGCCTTGCTGGCATCGCAGGGGGTGTACTTGCGCTCGGGGGCGTAGGGAAACTCGGCGCCCGGGCCAAACACGTGGCAGTGGGCGTCTACCGCACCTGCGGGCACCTGAAAGCGCGGCTGGCTGGGGCCGGTGTACCAGTCCAGCCAGCCAGGGGTTTTAGTGAATTCAGACATAGGCAACCATTTGCTATATTAAAAATAGCTGCTAGCGCTTATGGAGTAAGCGCTAGAGGCCAAAAAGACTCAAACTTTGCTCAGTCGATGTACTTGAGGCCCGCCTTCTCCAGGCCGGGGCGCATGTTGTACATGTCGAGGCCCAGCACGCCGCTGGCCAGCTTGGCGCGTTTTTCGCCTTCAAAGCTTTCGCGCTTCTGGGCGGCGGCCAGCGTCTCGGCCGCGCGGGCGGCGGGCACACACACCACGCCGTCGTCGTCGGCCACGATCACGTCACCGGGCGTGACCAGCATGCCGGCGCACACCACAGGGATGTTGACCGAGCCCAGCGTGGCCTTGATGGTGCCCTTGCTGCTGATCGCCTTGCTCCACACGGGGAAGTTCATTTCCTGCAGCGTTTTCACGTCGCGCACACCGGCGTCGATGATGAGCGCTCGGGCACCGCGCGACTGGAAGCTGGTGGCCAGCAGGTCGCCAAAGTAGCCGTCGGTGCACTCGGAGGTGACTGCCGCCACCACGATGTCGCCGGGCTGGATCTGCTCGGCCGCCACATGCATCATCCAGTTGTCGCCGGGCTGCAGCAGCACGGTGACAGCCGTGCCGCTGACCTGCTGGCCGCTGTAGATGGGGCGCATGTAGGGCTTGAGCAGGCCCACGCGGCCCATGGCTTCGTGCACGGTGGCCGAGCCGAGGGCAGCCAGGCCGTCGGCGGACGCGCGGTCGGCGCGGGTGATGTTGCGGTAGACAACGCCTAGTTCAAACATGTCAGAGCCCCTTCGCCTTCAGGCGGGTGTCGAGTCGAGAGAAAACGCGGCGCACATTGCCTTCGTAGACCTGGTGCTTGTCGTCGGCGCTCAGGATCTTAGACGCCTCGATGTAGCGCTTGGTGTCGTCGTAATAGTTGCCGGTGGTGGGATCGATGCCGCGCACCGCGCCGATCATCTCGCTGGCGAACAGCACGTTCTTCACCGGGATCACCGTGTTGAGCAAATCGATGCCGGGCTGGTGGTACACGCAGGTGTCGAAGAACACGTTGTTCATCAGGTGGTCGTCGAGCAGCGGCTTCTTCATCTCTTGCGCCAGCCCGCGGAAGCGGCCCCAGTGGTAGGGCACTGCGCCGCCGCCGTGCGGGATCAGGAACTTGAGCGTGGGGAAGTCCTTGAACAGATCGCCCTGGATGAGCTGCATAAAGGCCGTGGTGTCGGCGTTCAGATAGTGCGCGCCTGTAGTGTGAAAACACGCGTTGCAGCTGGTGCTCACGTGGATCATAGCGGGCAGGTCGTACTCCACCATCTTTTCGTAGATGGGGTACCAGTGCTTGTCGGTCAGCGGCGGGCTGGTCCAGTGGCCACCCGAGGGATCGGGGTTCAGGTTGATGCCCACGGCACCGTATTCCTTGACGCATTTTTCCAGCTCGGGGATGCAGGTGGCAGGGTCGACGCCGGGCGACTGGGGCAGCATGGCCACGGGCACGAAGTGGTCGGGAAACAGTTCGCTCACCCGGAAGCACAGCTCGTTGCAGATGGCGGCCCAGGTGCTGGATACATTGAAATCACCGATGTGGTGGGCCATGAAGCTTGCGCGCGGGCTGAACAGCGTGATGTCGCTGCCGCGCTCCTTCATCAGCTTGAGCTGGTTGGTCTCGATGGACTCGCGCAGCTCGTCGTCGCTGATGCGCAGGTCGGCAACCTTGGGCATGGCTGCCGGGTCTTTGATACCCGCGATCTGGGCATTGCGCCAGTTCTCCAGCGCCTTGGGGGCCGTGGTGTAGTGGCCGTGGCAGTCAATGATGAGGCTCATGTGTCGGTTCTCCTGGAATGTGTTGTTGTATGGGTCGCGAGTCAGACCGGTTCCATGCCCTGCTTGCGCTTGGCCTCGGCCGCTTGTGGCGATGTCAGATAGGCCAGCAGCGCGCGGGCCGCGTCTGCCTGCTGGGTGTGGGCGCTAACGCCAGCCGAGAACGTGGTCGTGATCTGAATGGCCGGTGGCAGCGGGCCTACGATGGTGATGCCCTGCACATGCAGCAACTCGCTCAGTTGCTGAAAGCCCAGCGCCACTTCGCCCTTTGCCACCAGCGAGCCCACGGGCACGCCGGGAGGGGCCTGCACCATGCGGGGGGCAATCTGGTCGGCGATGCCCCAGCGCTCGAACAACTTGGCCAGGGCCACACCGCTGGGCCCGGTGGAGACGCTGATGCTGCGCGCGGCCAGCACGGCCTGGCGCACGGCGTCTTCGGTGCTCATGTCGGGCCGCTGCGCGCCCGCAGGCACGGCCACGGCCACGCCCGAGTGCACCCAGTCCACCTTGCTGCCAGGCAGCAGGTGGCCTACAGCGAGGAGCTTGTCGATGGCGTCGGAGGCGAGGATGACCACATCAAAGGCCTCACCGGCCGCCACGCGCTTGGCAGCGTCCACACCGCCCACCGATTCGATGGCTGCACTGTGGCCCGACTGCTGCGCAAACCCGGCGACCAGATCGGCCAGCACCTGGCGCGTGGCCATGGAGGAAATACCCCGAAGGGCGAGCGTTGTCATGCGGTTTTGTCTCCTGCCTGGCTGCGGTGTGCCCAGGCGGTGCGTGCCGTTGTATACATGCCGCGATTGTGGGCAGCGGCGGCCCAAACATGAAGGCGGCACCCGCACTACCAGATATATCATTCCGTGATCGTTGACTTGGAGCTATTGCAAATAGCAGAGAGCATTCCCCATGGACCTCAAGCAGATCGAATACTTTGTGCGGGTGGCCGAGCTGGGCAGCTTCACCCGCGCCTCGGTGGTGCTGGACATTGCCCAACCGGCCCTGAGCCGCCAGGTGCGCCTGCTGGAGGTGGAGTTGCGCCAGAACCTGCTGGTGCGCAACGGACGGGGCGCTACGCCCACCGAGGCGGGCAAGCTGCTGCTGGAGCATGGGCGCGGCATCCTGCACCAGGTGGAGCGCGCCCGCGAGGAGCTGGGCCGCGTGCGCGGCGCGCTGGCGGGGCGTGTGGCCATCGGCCTGCCGCCCAGCATTGCGAAGGTGCTCACGGTGCCGCTGACCCGCGCCTTCCGCGTCCAGATGCCTGATGCGGCGCTCGCCATCAGCGAGGGGCTGTCGGTGGCCATGCGCGAGTCGCTGACCACCGGGCTGCTCGACATTGCCCTGCTCTACAACACCACGCCCGCGCCGGGCATCGAGACCACGGCGCTGCTGGAGGAAGATCTGTTTCTGGTGCAGCGCCGCAGCGCCAGCCCGGCCGAGGCAGACCCCGACGTGTTGGACAAAGTGCCACTGCCGCTGGACGAGCTGCCGCGTTTCCCCCTGGTCATTCCCACGCGGCCCAATTCGATCCGCATGCTGGTGGAGTCCGAACTGGCCGCACGCGGCAAGCGCCCGCAGATCAGCCTGGAGATCGATGGCGTGGCCGCCATCCTGGACCTGGTGGCCGATGGCGCAGGCTGCGCCGTGTTGCCCATGAACGCGGTCACCACGTCGGGCAAGCCCGAGGTGTTCAGCACCCGGCCCATCCACGGCGCCAGCAGCGATGGTGACGTGGAAGACAGCACCCGCCTGCGCAGCAAACTCTTCATGGCAGTGAGCTCGCAGCGCCCGGCCACGCTCACACAGCAGGCCATGGCGGAGTTGATACGCACCACGTTGCAGGCGCTGTACCGCGCACCATGACTGCGAATCCGTATCAGCCTTTGGCGCCTTGTATTGGAAGGCTGGCCAGCGGCCAGTTTCGAGGTCAAAGGCCGCACAACACCCCGTGCAGACCCCATCGGTCACTGCCGGGCGATCCTGGCCCGCGCGATCACATCGCTCCAGCGCCGTACATCGGCGGCCAGGTGTTCACCCAGCTGTAGGGGGGTGCTGCCCTGGGCGTTGAGGTTGAGTTCCAGCAGCCGTTTTTTCACATCGGGCTGGGCCAGCGCGGCTTGCACCTCGCGCAAGAGGCGCTCCACCACGGCGGCAGGTGTCTTGGCGGGCACAGCCAGGCCGTTCCACGACGTGACGTTGAAGGCAGCCAGTGGCCCGCCGCTTTCGCGCACCGTGGGCACATCGGGCAATTGGGCTGCACGCTGCGCGCCCAGCACCGCCAGGGGCCGCAGGGCCTTCGCGCCGATCTGCGGCATGAGGCCGCCCAGGATGTCGATCATCACATCCACCTCACCACCCCGCACGGCGGTGATGACAGGCGGCGTCCCATTGAAGGGCACCACCTGGGCGTCGATGCCCTCCGTCACCTTGAACAACTCGGCCGCCAGGTTCTGCGTGGTGCCGATCTGCGGCGTGCCGATGTTGAGTTTGCCGGGGTGGGCGCGGGCATAGGCGAGCAGCTCGGCCAGGGTGGCAAAACGCCCGCCTTCCTTCACCACCACGGCCAGATCAAACGTGGCCAGCAGCGAGACGGGCGCAAAGTCCTTGAGGGTGTCGAACGGCAGTGTGTGGAACAGCGCGGCACTCACCGCCGTGCCGCTGCTGACCAGCAGCAGCGTGTGGCCATCGGGCTCGGCACGCGCCACCAGGTCGCCCGCCACCACACCGCCCGCACTGGGCTTGTTCTCGATGACCACGCTCTGCCCCAGCGGGCCCGCAATCTTCTGGCCCACGGTGCGCGCCGTGATGTCGGCGGCGCCACCGGCGGCGTTGGGCACCACGATGCGCAGGGGGCGCGTGGGAAAGGTGGCCTGTGCCAGCGCTGGTGCAGCCCCACCGCAAGACGACATGGCCAGCCAGGCCAGGAGGCTTCTGCGGTGTAGGGCTTGCATGGCGAGAACTACCTTGCCACGCCCAGCAGACGGTCCAGCAGCTCGGGCTGTGCGCTCAATTCGGCCGCAGTGCCGGTGTGCACCACCGTGCCCCGGTCCAGCACGGCAGCCCGGTCGGAGATGGCCAGAATGGCCTGCGGGTGCTGCTCCACGATGATGGCCGACAGGCCTTCTTCGCGCGTGATGCGGCGGATGGCGCGCAGCAACTCTTCCACGATGATGGGCGCCAGGCCTTCGAGCGGCTCGTCGAGCAGCAGCAGGCGCGGGTTGAGCACCAGAGCGCGGCCCACGGCCAGCATCTGCTGCTCGCCACCCGACAGCTGCGTGCCCAGGTTGGTCTTGCGCTCGGCCAGACGTGGGAACATCTCGTACACCCGCTCTGGCGTCCAGGGCCGGGCGCTCACGCCCTTGCGGCCGGGGCGCACCACGGCCGTGAGGTTCTCGTGCACGGTCAGCGACTTGAAGATGTTGCGCTCTTGCGGCACCCAGCCGATGCCCGCCGCCGCACGCTCATGGGACGGCAGCTTGTGCAGCGCCACGCCGGCGAGACTCACCGTGCCCGCATGCTGGCGCGTGGCACCGGCCAGCGTGTTGATGAGCGTGGTCTTGCCCGTGCCATTGCGGCCCAGCAGGGCCAGCGTGTCGCCTTCGGGCAGTGCCAGCGAGACGCCTTGCAGCACCACGGCCTCGCCATAGCCCGCGCTCAATCCCTCGATACGCAAGAGTTCAGACATGGGCGTCCTCCCCATGGCCCAGGTACACGGCCTTCACCTGCGGGTCGTTCGCAATGGTGTCCGGGTCGCCCTCGGTAAGCACGGTGCCGTTGACCAACACCGTCATGCGGTTGGCGAAGCTGAAAACCAGGTCCATATCGTGTTCGATCAAAAGCACCGACACGTCGGCGGGCAGGGCTGCCACGGTCTGCAGCAGTTCCTCACGCTCCCCCGCAGGCACGCCGGCCACGGGCTCATCCAGCAGCAGCACGCGCGGCTCACAGGCCAGGGCGATGGCGATCTCCAGCAGGCGGCGCTTGCCATAGGCCAGCACACGCGTCTCTTCGGCCATCACCGAGGTCAGGTGGAACTGCTCCAGCAGTTGCTCGCAGCGTTCGGTGACGGCGCGGCGCGCGCCCAGCGGCTGCCACCATTTGCCACCCAGGCCTTGCTGCTGCGAGACGGTGAGCGCCAGCGTCTCCAGGGGCGTGAGGGTGTCAAACAGCTGGTTGATCTGGAAGGTGCGCACCATGCCGCGCTGCACACGCTGGTGCGGGGCCAGGCGGGTGATGTCCTGGCCTTCCAGGGTGATGGAGCCTTCGGTGGGCTCCAGCACGCCGGTCAGCAGGTTGATGAGCGTGGTCTTGCCCGCGCCGTTGGGTCCGATGAGCGCATGGCGTGCGCCCTTTTGCAGGTGGAGCGTGACGTTGTTGGTGGCCGTGATGCCGCCAAAACGTTTGACCAGGCCCTGGGCCGAGAGGACAGTGTTGGATGTGGACATATTCATGTCAGTGGCCTCCCGAGTTGGAGGCAGCCCCAGCCTTGCGGCCCGCGCCAAACCAGGTCCAGGGGCGGAACAGGCGGTCACGACCCACCAGCACCAGCACCACGAGGAACAGACCGATCCAGAAGGTCCAGTACTGCGGTGTGATCGACGAAATCACGTCCTGCAGCAGCTTGAAGCCCACGGCACCCAGGATGCCGCCATAGAGCCAGCCCACGCCACCGATCACCAGGATCAGCATCACGTCGGCCGAGCGGTGGAACTCGAACAGGTCGAGCGAAGCAAAGCCCGTGGTCTGCGTGAGCAAGGCGCCCGCAGCCCCGGCCAGCGCTGCGGCCAGCGTGTACACCTGCGCCAGCTTTACCGTCACCGGAATGCCGATGGCCATGGCACGCAGCCGGTTGTCGCGGATGGCCTTGAGTGTGGCGCCAAAAGGCGACTGCACGATGCGGCGCGCGATCAGGAAGAACACCAGCAGCACGGTCAGCGAGTACCAGGCGGCCGTGCGGCCGTACAGGTCAAACTCGAATTGACCGAGCACTGGGCCCAGCACCACGCCCTGCAGGCCGTCGGCGCCACCGGTCAGCCAGTCGAGCTTGTTGGCCAGCTCCAGCATGACGAGGCCCACGCCCAGCGTGACCATGAGACGGGTGAGGTCGGTGCCGCGCATGACGGTGAGCGATGCCACGGCGCCCAGCACGGTGGCCGCAGCAATGCCCACGGCCAGGCCCACCAGCGGGTCAGGCATCACGTGTTTGGCAAACAGCGCCGCTGCGTAACCGCCCAGGCCAAAGAAGGCGGCGTGGCCCAGCGAGACGATGCCGGTGTAGCCCAGGATCAAATCCAGCGATAGCGCGAACAGCGCAACGATGGCGATCTCGTTGATGATGAGCGCGTGGCTGGGCATCGCAAACGGGGCCACAAAGGCCAACAGCCAGAGCACGGGCTCCCACCAGCGGAAGCGCCGCGCCTGCAACAGGGTATTTTGCGGAGTCATCATCACTTGCCCCCTTTGCGAACAAAGAGGCCCTGGGGCCGCCAGATGAGGATCAGGATCATGAGGCTGTACACAATGAAGGCGCCCAGCTTGGGGATGTAGTACTTGCCCGCCACATCGGCAATGCCGAGCAGCAGTGCGGCCAGCAGCGGGCCGGTGATGGACGAGGTGCCGCCCACGGCCACCACGATCAAAAAGTAGATCATGAACTTGAGCGGAAAGCTCGGGTCGAGCCCCAGCACTTCAGCGCCCAGCGCACCGCCCAGCCCGGCCAGGCCCGAGCCAAACGCAAAGGTGGACAGGAACACGATGTTCACGTTGATGCCCATGCCGGCGGCCACGCGCTGGTCGTCCACCGACGCGCGCAGGCGGCTGCCGAAGCGGGTTTTGGTGAGCACATATTGCAGGCCCACGGTGAGCGCTGCACACACCGCAATGATGAACAGGCGGTAGTGCCCCATGCCCAGCATCCAGGCACCCTCTCCGATCTCTGTGCGCCCCTTGAGCCATTCGGGCAACTGCATGATTTGCTGCGTGGAGCCCACGAAGTAATCCACGCTGGCCACGGCCATGAACACCAAGCCGATAGAAAACAGCACCTGGTCCAGATGGGCCTTGTGGTACAGCGGGCGGTAGAGCGTGCGCTCCAGCACGCCACCCAGCAAGGCGGAGCCCAGAAAGGCCAGCGGCAGGCAGACGAGGAAAGGCACATTCAGGCGCTGCATGAGCAACACCGTGATGTAGCCCCCCGCCATGGCAAAGGCGCCGTGCGCCAGGTTGATGAAGTTCATCAGCCCCATGGTCACGGCCAGGCCCACCGCCAGGATGAACAGCAGCATGCCGTAGGCAACGCCGTCGAAAAGAATGGTCAGCATGAAATCACTGCATTGAAGACAAAAATGGACCACCGCCCTGAGGCTGTGGAGGTGCCCCGAAACGCCAAGGCTGTGTACTCAAGCTGCCCGCCTTGGCTTCGACAGGCCCAGCCCGAGTGGTCGGGCAGTTCGTCCAAGCAAGACCGCGACACTTCGAAACTGGCGCGTTTCAGGCGAGTGCCGCCGTGCAAGGGCCGCCCCGCCGCACGGGCGGCGTCCCCCTGTAGGGGGAAGGCGCACAGCGCCTCAGGGGGTTACTTAGATTTCCCGGGATCCTTGACATCCTTGATCATGTCAAATTCCATGTTGTAGAGCTGGCCGTTCACACGCTCCACCTTGCGCAGGTACACGTTCTGCACGATGTCGCGGGTTTGCGCGTCGATGAACACGGGGCCGCGCGGGCTTTCGAAAATCTGGCCCTTCATGGCGGTCAGCAGGGCATCGCCACCGCCCGTTCCCTTGGTGGTCTTGAGCGCTTCGTAGATCACGCGCATGCCGTCGTAGCCGCCCACAGCCATGAAGTTGGGGCGCAGGCCCTTGTTGGCCTTTTCAAACGCATCGACAAACTTCTTGTTCAGCGGCGAAGGATGCGCTGCCGAGTAGTGGTGCGAAGTGACCACGCCCAGTGCGCCGTCGCCCATGTCGTTGAGCTGGTCGTCATCGGTCACATCACCGGTGGCGATGAGCTTGATGCCGGCCTTGTCCATGCCGCGCTCCAGAAACTGCTTCATCACTGCCGCACCCGCGCCCGAGGGCACGAAAACAAACAGTGCGTCAGGCTTGGCATCACGCACCTTCTGCAGGAAGGGAGCGAAGTCGGGGTTGCGCAGCGGCACGCGCAGGGCTTCGGTGACCTGGCCGCCGTTGAAGGTCAGGCGCTGGTTGAAATACTTCTCGGCATCGATGCCCGGGCCGTAGTCACTGACCAGGGTAACCACCTTCTTGATGCCGTTCTTGGGCGCCCAGTCGGCGAGGGCCACTGACACCTGCGGCAGCGTGAAGCTGGTGCGCACCACATAAGGCGATGCCTCCGTGATGCTCGACGTGGCGGCGGCCATCACCACCAGGGGCGTTTTGGACTGCGTGGCCAGCGGGGCGGTGGCCATGGCCGAGGGCGTAATGCCCATGCCGGCCAGCACGTTGACCTTTTCGTTCACCACCAGCTCCTGGGCCAGGCGGCGTGTCACGTCGGGCAGGCTGGTGTCGTCCTTGACGATGAGCTGCACCTTCTTGCCGGCCACGGTGTCACCGTTTTGCGCCATGTAAAGACGTGCGGCGGCTTCGATCTGGCGGCCGGTGGTGGCTTGCTGGCCCGTCATGGGCAGGATCAGGCCGATCTTGAACACGTTGTCTTGCGCTGCGGCGGGCAGTGCAGCAAGGCCGGTCGTCAGGGCCAGGGCAGCAGCGGCCGAAGCACGAAGAAGGTGGCGTTTTTGCATCGTTGTCTCCTGTGGAAAGTCGTTGTATACAGAAAAATGCTGGCCGGAGTTTGGCGCGGGCTGCGTTATTTCACAAGCGGAAATTCAAGCATTCAGGTATCGCCAAATGGAATAACCCAACCGACCTGGAGAGTGCATCAGGTTCGCTCCCGGATCAGCCGCACGCCGGGCAGCCCCTGTACTGAAGACGCCTGCACCGCTGCCAGCAGGTTGCGCCGGGTAATGCGGGAATGCTCGCGCATGATGGCCTCGGCCCGTGCACCCTCGCGCCGCTCAATGGCATCGAGCGCCTGGCGGTGCTGGTCCTGCGCCACCACCAGCATGTCGCGCGCCTGGGAGGAATGGGTTTGCACCACCACAAAGGCCGAGGGCGATGCAAACGGCAAGCCCTTCACCCGGTCCAGTTCGCGCGCCACCACATCGCTGCCCACCATGCGGCTGAGCAGCAGGTGAAAGCGGGCGTTGAGTTCTACGTAGCGTGAGAAACCTTCGTCGTCCAGCGTGGGCGGGGCCAGGGCGGAATCAATCGCGTCCAGACAGGCGTGGGCCTCGGTCAGCAAAGAGGCCTCCACACCCCGCTCGGCAGCAAGGCGCGCGGCCAGCCCCTCCATGGTGCCGCGCAGCTCGATGGCATCGGCTACATCGATTTCGGAAAACGTACGTACCGCATAGCCGCCGCCGGGCAGCCGGTGCAGCAGACCCTCCTGCTCCAGCCGCATCAGCGCCGCGCGGATGGGGGTGCGCGACACCCCCAGCTTCTCGACCAGGGTCAGCTCGGCAATGCGCGCGCCACCCGGCAGCTCGCCCGCCAGGACCATCTCGCGCAGCCGCAGCTGTGCCTTGACTGCCTGCGAGGTGCCGGCTTCGGCCGCCTCGCCCAGAGAGATCATGGCCTGGGGTTCGGGGTGGTTCATGGTGGTTGGCGTGGCGGGTAGAAACGGGGCCGGAGCGGGGCTGGGCCCAGGGGCTACGGGCGTGGCCAGAATGTATACAGAAATTCACCTCACATCTACCGCCAAATTTTATGAGTCCATACAAAACAATCACTTAGAAGCTATGCCAAGCCGTGATAGCTGTTTTGTGTCTTTTTAATGTATACATTAATCGCGCTTTTTCGCACAATCAGGCCGATAAACCCACAATCTGCAGGTTGGCTGTATACCAAGCCTGCAACCATCACTTCCACCCCACGGAGCGAGACAAACATGTTTCCCAAGAACGCCTGGTACGTAGCCTGCACCCCCGACGAGATTGCGGACAAGCCCCTGGGCCGCACCGTCTGCGGCGAGAAGATCGTCTTCTACCGCCCCGCGCCCGACCAGGTCGCCGCGCTCGACGACTTCTGCCCCCACCGGGGGGCGCCACTGTCGCTGGGCAGCGTGTGCGACGGCCATCTGCAGTGTGGCTACCACGGCCTGCGGGTGGAGTGCACGGGCAAGTCGGTGTCCATGCCCGGCCAACGCGTGCAGGGTTTCCCCAAGGCGCGCAGCTTCCCCGTGGTGGAGCGCTATGGCTTCATATGGGTGTGGCCCGGCGACGCCGCGTTGGCCGACCCCGCCACCATCCATCACCTGCCCTGGGCCAACAACCCGGAGTGGGCCTACGGCGGCGGGCTGTACCACATCGCCTGCGACTACCGGCTGATGATCGACAACCTGATGGACCTGACACACGAGACCTATGTGCACTCCACCAGCATCGGACAAAAAGAGATCGACGAGGTGCCCTGCAAGACCCGCGTGGAGGGCGACGAGGTCATCACCAGCCGATTCATGGAGGGCATCGAGGCCCCGCCGTTCTGGAAAATGGCGCTGCGGATGAACGGTCTGCCCGATGACCAGGTGGTGGACCGCTGGCAGATCTGCCATTTCACGCCACCCAGCCATGTGCTGATCGAGGTGGGCGTGGCACTGGCGGGCCACGGTGGCTATGACGCCCCGGCGGACAAGAAGGCGTCGAGCATCGTGGTGGACTTCATCACCCCCGAGACCGAGACCTCCATCCACTATTTCTGGGGCATGGCGCGCAACTTCAAGCCACAAGACCCGTCGCTGACCACCCAGATCCGCGACGGCCAGGGCAAGATCTTTGCTGAAGACCAGCAGATGCTGGAGCTGCAACAGGAGAACCTCACGCGTTACCCCGACCGCAAGCTCCTCATGCTCAACATCGACGCCGGTGGTGTGCAGTCGCGCAAAATTCTGGACCGCCTCCTTGCGGCTGAGCGTGCCGCCATCAGCGCCCCCGTGGGGCAGGCCGCATGACCGCGCAGGAAACGTTGTTGGTCCGCGTCGTCCAGAAGCGGACCGAGGCCGAAGGCATTGCCAGCTTCGAGCTGGCACGGGTGGATGGCGCTGCGCTGCCACCGTTCAGTGCGGGCTCCCACATCGATGTGCACCTGCCCGGCGGGCTGACACGGCAATATTCGCTGTGCAATGCCTCGCACGAATTGCACCGCTATCGCATCGCCGTGTTGCGCGACGCCGCGTCGCGCGGTGGCTCGGTCGCCATGCACGACAGCGTGCACGAAGGCGACGTGATCACCATCAGCACACCGCGAAACCACTTTGCTTTGCACCCGGCGCCGCACACCGTGCTGCTGGCAGGTGGCATTGGTGTGACGCCGCTGCTGTGTATGGCCGACCGGCTCGCCCGCACGGGTGCCGACTTTGCGCTGCACTACTGCACGCGCTCTGCCGAGCGCACGGCGTTTGCCGCTGAGATTGCAGCGTCGCCTATCGCGCCGCACGCTCATTTCCACTTTGACGCGGGTGCACCCGAGCAGAAGCTGGACACCGCCGCCGTGCTCGCCGCCCCTGGCCCTGACAAGCGCCTGTATGTGTGTGGCCCCTCGGGCTTCATCGACCATGTGGTGTCTACCGCCAAGGCACTGGGCTGGGCGCAGGACCACATCCACCTGGAATACTTTGGCGCCCCCGTGCAGGACACTTCGGGTGACCAGGGCTTTGAGGTGCGTATTGCCAGCACCGGCAAGGTCTATCGCATCGCCCCCGATGTATCGGTGGTGGAGGCCCTGCGCAGCGAGGGCATCGACATCCTGACCTCGTGCGAGCAGGGCGTGTGTGGCACCTGCCTGACGCGCGTGCTGGAGGGTGAGGTGGACCACCGCGACATGTACCTGACGGACGAGGAAAAGGCCGCCAACGAGCAGTTCATGCCCTGCTGTTCACGTGCGCGCAGCCCTCTGCTGGTCTTGGACCTCTGACTCCCAAGATTCAGAAGTTCCCAAGACAAAAGGCGTTGCAGCGGCCCACTGCAACGCCTTTAGCGTGATTCAACTCCTAATTTGATAGCGTCTCATGCTTGCGCATCCAGCGCATCAGGCTATTTTGTTCACAAATCACTCGTCCACGGCTGCACGGATGGTGTCGCGGCCGTGCCGATCTTTCACGCGGCCTAGATCGGTGTCGAGCGCGCGGGCCAGTTTGTCCACTGCACCAATGAACGCGTTGGCCATCTTGTCGCCCTCATCGGTCACTGTGACGGGCTGGCGGCCTGTCACACGGGCTTCGATGCGGCAGCGTTTGTCATTCGCGCCTGACTTGCCGGCATCCAGGTCGCTCAAGAACACTTCCAGCCGCGTCACATGGTCCTGAAAGCGCGACAGGCGGCTTTTGGACTCGTCCGTGATCCATTGCGCGAGCGACTCGCCGCCGTGGATGTGGTCATCGGTGTGGACTTGTACTTGCATGTTGATGCTCCTTGAAGTGGTGGCCGACAGGCCGCTGTGGCCGCGCCCGTCCGCCGTGAAAACTGGTGCGAGAACCTCCATCGTCGCACCTTTTTTCACCCCGCCCGTAAGAACGTGTGCGGGGGCGGGTTTTAGCGCCGCTTCAAAGCCGTTTCATTGCATTTCAATATCCAGCATGAACGCGCAGGCCAGGCGCAGGCAGTGCGGGCGTACGACCCGTGAATTTGTCACCGTGCAGGTGGGAAGAAGGCGGGGGTTCAGAGCTTCTCCAACGCCACGGCGGGCGACCAGTCGGTCCCGGCCGACCCCGTGCGGGCATCTTCCACACGCGCCAGCAAACGCAACGCCGCCATGTCGCCAGGCAGGAGATTGAGCACCTGGTGCAGCTGCATCAGCGCGCGGTCCCAGTCGCGCGCGTGGAAGGCATCGAGGGCGGCCTGGCTAGCGTCCCGCACGGCGGGATGGTCACAGGGCGTGAATACCCGCACGGGCTCGGTCTTGCCTTTGACGATGACATCGTCCAGCGCACGCAGTCCCACCGTGGGTGGCAGCTGCGCGGCGGTGGCGGCCGATAGCAGGATACCGGTGCCAAACGCCTTGTTGGCCCCCTCCAGCCGGGCC
Organism: Acidovorax sp. 69; assembly: GCF_002797445.1. Lineage (NCBI taxonomy): Bacteria > Pseudomonadati > Pseudomonadota > Betaproteobacteria > Burkholderiales > Comamonadaceae > Acidovorax > Acidovorax sp. 69. The sequence continues at coordinate 256,446 of NZ_PGEP01000001.1, forward strand.
GCGAGGTTCACGGCATCGCCAATCGCGGTGTACGAAAATCGCTGCTCCGAGCCCACATTGCCCACCACCACACGGCCCGTGTGCAGGCCGATGCGCATGTGAATGGGCGGCAGGCCGCGCGCACTCAGATCCGCCTGCAGCGCCTGCAGCGCCTGCATGGCTTGCTGCATGGCGATGGCGGCCGCCACCGCGTGCTCGGCATGCTGCGGGTTATCCAGCGGCGCCCCCCAGAAGGCCATCACCGCATCCCCAATGAACTTGTCCACTGTGCCCCCCGTGGCATGAACAATGGGCGTCATGGCGTTGAAGTAGCCGGTGAGCACCTCCACGGTCTGCTCCGCGCTGAGTCGCTCGGACAGCGTGGTGAAGTTGGCCAGGTCGGTGAACATGAGCGTGACCTCGCGGGCCTCGCCCCCCAGTCGCATCAGCTCGGGGTGCGCGATCAGCCGCGACACCACGGCAGGCGGGAGGTACTGCGCGAGCATGGCGCGTGTCTGGCGGGCCCGCTGGCGCACCATGGCGTAGGCCACCAGCGCAGCCGCCGCGTAAACAGCCACCGCACCCACGGCAGGCAGCAGCGGCGGCCACCAGAGGCGGTAACGCGCAAACAGCCACCACGACACCAGCGCCATGGCCACCACCAGCCCCGCCGTGAGCGCGGCCGCGCCCGCCGGATGCAGCCTGCGGCTACCCCAGAGCAGCACAGGGAACAGCAGCGCGGTGAGCGCCAGCGTCCAGCCTTCGGACACACTGCGCAAACCGCTGCCGGTCAGGAAGTTGTCGACCAAGGTGGCCTGGAGTTCCACGCCAGGAAACAGGCGCTCGCCACCCGCTGTGCCGAACGGCGAGTTGAACAGGTCGGATTGTGCGCGAGTGAGTTCGGTCGCGGTGCGGGCTGACCGTCCTACCAGCACGATCTTGCCTTTGAAGAAGCCCGCCGGCAGAAGGCCCGGCTCCAGCGCCTGGTAGTACGAGCGCGTGTCAAACGTGCCACGCGGCCCCTGGTAACCGATCCATTCGGAGTGGCTCATCACGGGGTTCTGACCGCGTGCCTCGGCCGCGCGCTGGGCCAGCCGCAGGGCAAAACTCTCGCGTGCCAGCGGTGCGCGGCGCACCACAAAGTCGTCGTCCGGCTCCACGCCGGCATCGCCCGCGTCGGCACCGGCATCCAGAAAGCGCTGCAGCGGCTGAATGTCCATCCACAGCGCGGCGTTGCCACTGTCGATCTTCTCGCGTGTCGCAGCCAGCACCACGGGGCCCGCCGAGGCAATGGCTCGGTCCAGGGCCGCGTCTTCGGTCTCTGAGGACGGTTCCGCGAACACGATGTCCAGGCCCACGGCGGCGGCTCCTTCGGCACGCAGACGCTGCAACAGGGCCGCATGCACGCTGCGGGGGAACGGCCAAGTCTGCTGCAGCTCCTGGAAGGTGGGCTCGTCAATCGCCAGGATCACCACCGGCAGTGCCGTGCGCTGCGGCGCGGTCCAGGCCGTGAGCACATCAAAGGTCTTGAACTCCAGGGCTTGCCAGGTGCGGCTGAACGTGGCCGCCCCCACCAGCAGCAACGCCAGCGCGCAGGCCGCCAGCGCATCAAACTGCTGCCGGTACCGGGTGGCGGCAGAGGCCGTGTCAGAAGCGGTAGCGAGCGTCCAGGACATAGCGGGTGCTTCTGCGGTCCGACTTCGGTGCCCAGAGGTTCATGGCGGCAGCACCCACCACCCAGTGCTTGTCGTGCGACTCCCAGAACCCCATGAGGTCCACTCCCCAGCCAGGCGCCATGCGGGTGAGGTTTTCCTTGTCCTCAAAACGTTCCGACCGGTACACCGCGCGCCCGCTGAGATAGATGCGCTGCGGGCTGGCCCAGGTGGCGCCCAGTACGGCTGTGTGGCGCGGGATGTAGGGGATGCGGCCTGCGGCGCCGGCTGAATCAAAGATGCGGCTCTCGCTGCCCTGGTAAAGATACTTGGCGTAGCCCGACCAGCGCCGGCTGAACATGTGGTTGACGCCCGCGCCCAGGGTTTTGAGGGTGCCCATGTCAAAACTCGGCGTGTTCTCCAGCAAGTCGGTCGTAGAGAGGTTGACCAGTTGGGCATTACGCATCTCTTCCAGGAACGGCATGCTGGGGGTCTGCAGGTCTACCCCCACGGTGCCGGGGTTGCGCACACGCAGGTGGTCCGCGCGCAGGCTCAGAAAGGTGTTGGTGCCGATCTCCATGCCCAGCTGGGCCACCGTGCGCTTGTGGCGCCCGCCGGCTTCAACGAGCCGGTCCTCGACGGGGATGCCCGCCGTCTCCACGCTGGTGAGCGTCGATATGCTCAGCGGTCGCAACCAGTCCTGGTAGGCCATGCGCACGGTGGTGCCCGTGGCGGGCTGCCAAACCACACCCAGACGGGGCGTGACGACACGCTCCACGTCGGCGCGGCGAGCCTCCACCTCACTGAACCGATCCAGACCCACCAGGTAGCTTTGCGTCAGGCCGTCCACCCGATGGCGAATCTGCTGCAGGCCCAGCGCGGCGTCCAGGCTCAGCGCCTTGTCCAGCTGCTGGGTCGTTGCCAGAGTAAGGCCTGTATAGCGCCGGTCCACATGGTTGTAGCCGCCGAGCAGCAAATAGTCGCGGTAGGGGCCTACGCCGGGAATGTCGGCTCCCACGGCAGCCTCGCCGCCGATCAGATTGTTCTGGCGCTCACGCACGTGCTCCAGTGCCACGCTCCAGCGGCTGCCCGGTGCGGTGTCCAGCGTGTGCCGCAGCTGGAGGTCGTTGAACTGTTTCTTGGGCTCGCTGCCCACGCCCATCAGGCTCACGAACGGGGGCTCGATGTATGCGGTGGGATAACGCAGCAACAGGATGTTCTCCACACTGCGGCCTAGCTTGACCCAGGTCTGCTCGGTGGGGCCCCAGCGGTAAGACATGCCCACTGCGCCTTGTGTGCTCGTGTTGTCCATGGACGTCTCGAACAGGTTTTGGCTGCGCAGGCGCATGTCGAACTGGTTCACGTAGGCGAACAGGTTGATACGCTCGGTCGGTTGCATGCCCGCCCCCACGGTGACGGCGCGTGCGCGCACCTTGCCATAGCCAGCGCGCATGGCCGGGACATTGTTGACCTGCAGATCGAACGGAAACTCGCTGGCGTTGGCCGATTGCGCCTTGAAGAACCATGACACCGGAACATGGCTGTTGTCCATGCCGTTGAGCGTGACCGCTGGCGCTCGCATGCGGTAGGTGTCGCGGTCCATCGTGATGCCCACCGATCCATGGCCGCCGGGCCGCTGCAGCAATGACGAGTACCGCTGGCTCGCGCCAAAAGCCATGGGGTCCGTCAGAAAGCCCTGAAACAGTGCGGAGTTCTTGTTGAACTCGCCGGCATAGCGGTCGGCCAGGAACAGGTGACTGCCGCCCCAGTACGGGTAAAAGCTTTGCTGGGCCAGTTCCAGTGCCCAGTCTTCCATGCCAAAAAACGCCAGCGATGCGCCGAGGTTGGCGCTACCCTTTTGGTCATTGGCAACCTGGTTGAGCGACTTGAGGTAGGGCATGCGCTGCACGGCAGCACGGGCGGCCTCCACAGCCTCTCCGGGTTGGAACAGGTCGGTGTGGATCTGTGCCAGCAGCATGTGGGGAACAGGGTCCTTGTCATCCAGTGCAATGGCCTGGTCCAGCGTGGACAGCGCATCCTGATGGCGGCCGAGCTGGTAGTAGGCCACGGCCGTCCAGGTCTTGGCGCGTGCGTAGCGGGGTTCCATCACGCCCGCGCGCAGCAGGGCGTCGAGTGCCGTTTGCGGATCCCCTCGTTTGAGGTGCAACAGGCCTTGTCCTGTTAGCGCCACGTAGTCCGCCGGGTTGTCGCCCAATGCCGTTGCGAAGGCCTGGCCCGCATCGGTGAACTGGTTGGCGAAGGTTTCAAGCGTGCCCAGTTCGCCCCAGGCCCCTGGGCTTTGTGGCGAAAGGGCCAGTGCCTGCTGCAGGTTGGCACGCGCGGGGCGCGTGTCTTCGCGTTCGGTATGGGCACTGCCCAGGCCCTGCCAGGCGCGGGCGTCGCCTGGGGCAAGCTGCGTGGCCTCGGTGTATGCGGCCACCGCGCCCGGCGCATCGCCACGCCGCCGCGCCAGTTCGGCGCGCACCATGACAAGCTCGGTATGGGCCGTTCCTTGCATCGGGGCCAGCGTGGCGATGGCGTCGTCCACCCGGTCGGTCAACATCTGTACGCGGGCCAACTGGGCCACCAAGGCGGGATGTGCAGGCCAGCGCTCCAGGGCGGTGCGCAGCGTGGCCGTGGCAGCAGCGCCTTCGCCCTCCATGAGCTGCACATCGGATTGCATGAGCCAGACCGGCAAGGGCGCAGCCGATGGCGCCGCCACTTGCCCGGCCAGTTGATCACGCGCGGCCAGCAGGTCGCCCGACTGCAGCGCGGTGGCAGACTCCAGCGCCGCCACCCAGGGCCCGGGCGCGGTGCCCCTGGCCTGCGCCAAGGCGACACGCGCGGCTGGCTGGTCGCGCGCCTCCAGCGCTGCACGCACCGGAGCGAGTGCTGTGGGCACGGGTTCGGCGGCCAGGTGTGGCAGGGGGTCGGCACGCAGTGCGTTCACCCACTGTATGCGGTCACGCGGCTGGCTCAGCACCAGCTTGACCGGGGCCTTGCCCACTTCGGCCAGCGCCGCTTCGTTGGCCCCCACCGACACCGCTCCTTGTGCGTTGGAAAACTCCACCGTGCCCGACAACACCGTGATCAGCGTGCGGCCATCGTCTTCCACGCTGATGTCCCAGTCGGTTCCCCGAATGGCGGCGGTGGCTGCTGGGGTTTCCAGGTTGAGGCGGCTGCCATCGGAGCGCTTGGTCTGCGTCCACGCCCGGCCGGCATTGAGCAGCAATGTCGTGACTGGCTGTGCAGGGGTGGCCACCCCTTTGACTTGCAGCACCGTGTTCTGGTGCAGGCGCAGTTGGGTGTCGTCGGCAAACAGCAAGGCCATCTTGGCGGCCTGGCGCGTGCGTACAAAGTCACCGGTGACCAGTGCCTGTGCCAATCGGGCAGGCGCCCAGTCCGGGGCTGCTGCGGCACGCTGGTCACCCACGCCCTGCAGACTGACGATTTCGGCGGCAGCGCCAGTGGGTATGGTGGCGTGGGCCCACAAAGGCCAGGCCAGGGCCATCAATGCGGCCATGGCGGTGAGCGTTGGCAAGCGGGTTGTGTGGTGGGGCATATCGTGGCTTTCGAGGAAGGCAGGAAAACGCGTCACCAGGCGACCCTCCCTGGCACCTGGCGAACGGAAATTATCGCGAGCAGGCGCCGAAAATGCGCTGGCTGGCACCGGCCCGAACAGTGCATTTCATGAAGAAAGCCACATTTGGTCGCACCGCGTAGCCGCCACAGAAACCCCGCACGGCCCTTTCCTACAGACGCCGTGCGGGCGTAGTGCTACAAATTGACAACGTTCAGAGCCTGAGCGGTTCAAAGATTGCATTGATCACACACTCTGCGTGTGTTGCCTGGAGTTTTCAAAAATATGCCCTCCGCCCCCCGCCTCAAGATTGGTCTGTCTGCCTGCTTCCAGCACGCCGACACCTCCCGTCCGCTGTTCACCGGTAAAACCCTGCAGTACGTCGAACAGTCCATTGCCCACTGGCTCATGTCGGCAGGGGCTATGGTGGTGATGGTGCCTTGCCCTACCGGGGAGACAGCCCGTGGCGACGTGACGCTTGATCACTATGCCGAGTGGCTGGACGGCATCGTCATGCACGGCGGTGCTGATGTCTGGCCGGGCAACTACGGGGAAGAACCCCTGCGCGAGGAGTGGGTTGGAGACCGTGTGCGCGACCTTTACGACCTGGCCGTCGTGAAAGCATTTGCCCAGGTCGGAAAGCCCATTTTTGGCGTGTGCCGGGGCCTTCAGCTGATCAATGTGGCCTTTGGTGGGGCGCTGTACCAAGACCTGCAGACCCAGCACCCCGGCGCGCAGGAGCATCGGAATGCCACGACCTACGACCAGCATTTCCACGACATTCACATCGTGCCCGACACCCATCTGGCGACGCTGTACCCGAAACAGCTGCGCGCACGGGTCAACAGCATCCACCACCAGGGCATCAAGCGGGTGGCGCCGGATTTTGTGGTTGAGGCCCTGAGTGAACCGGACGGAGTTCCAGAAGCCATCCGCCTGCAACCAGCGCCTGGGCGGGGCTATATTGCTGCCACGCAATGGCACCCTGAGTTTCACAAAGTCGGCTCGGACACGCTGGATGACACGGCCATTTTGAGCGACTTTCTGGCCGCATGTGAGCAAGCCAAAGCGAACCCCAGGTCTGTGCAACATGCGGCGTCGTCCTCCCTGCGAGGGAGGGCTACGCGGCTGTTGCGGCACGCATTGTCGAGGCAGCGGACGTAAGGGTACGTATGGGCGCCGAAGTCGCCCGTGCGCCTCAGTGGCCCTGGGTGTTCACTCCCGCCAAAGCCCAGCCGACCACAGACTCCAGCTGTTCCCGCAGCCAGCGGTGCGCGGCGTCCTGCTGGTAGCGTGTATGCCAGATAAGGTACATGGGCAGGCCGGGGCAGGCCACCGGCACCGGCGAACTGGCCAACGCAGCCAGCGCAGTGCGCCCCAGCAGCGATGGTGCCGTGATGAGCAGCGGCGTGCCACACACAAACGCGGGCAGTGCGGAAAAACCTGGCACATGGATCACAAAGCGCCGGTGCACGCCGCGGGCTTCAAGCTGCCGGTCCAGGTCCAGACCCCGGTGCGCTTCGTAGGCCACAGTGGCGTGGTTGGCCGCCAGATAGTCCGCTTCTGAGGTGGGAGCATTGCGCACGGTGGGGTCGTAAAACACCCGGTATTGGTCTTCAAACAAGCGCTTTTGCACGATGTCGGTGCCATCTGGTGGGCGCGGGCTGATGACCATTTGGCAGGCGTCCGAACGCAACAGCTCGGCACTGGGTGCGCCGCTGGGCACGATGCGCAAGGTGACGTTGGGAGCCGCATCACGCAGGCGCGCTGCCAGCGCGGGCAGCAAAAGGTCGCGCTGAAAATCGTTGGCCGCGATGGTCAGGTGGGCGCTCCACGTGGCGGGGTTGAAGACAGGCCCTTGCGCAAATTGCTGCATCTGGCGCAACAGCTCGCGCGCCGGGGTGGCCAGGCCTTCTGCGCGCGCCGTGGGCACAATGCCGCGCCCACGCTTGACGAACAGCGGGTCGCCCGTGATGGTGCGCAGTTTGTCAAGCAGGTGGCTCACGGCCGACTGCGTGACGCCCAGGCGCTCGGCGGCAGCAGTGATGCTTCCGGTCTCCAGCACCGCCAGCAGCAAATGCATGAGGCGCCCGTCCAGATCAGACCCATCGATTTTGCTCATGCATTCGATGATCTGTGCCCCCTTCATCTTTGGCAATGGTGTCGCGACACTGCGACCTGACTTACATCAAGCCTTGGAGACACCGTGACCACCGCCTTGCCCCCCATCCCCGGTACCACACCGTTCGACGGCGACCAGGCCCGCAAGGGCTATGCGCTGAACAAGATGTGCTTTTCGTTCAACGTTGCAGCCAACCGAGAGGCCTTCCTGGCCGACGAAGAGGGCTACATGCGCAAGTACGGGCTGAACGAACAGCAGGCCGCCGCCATCCGCGCGAAGAACGTGCTGCAGCTCATTGCGGCGGGCGGCAACGCCTACTACCTGGCCAAGTTCGCGGGCATCTTCAAGCTGGACATGCAGGACATCGGTGCGCAGCAGACCGGCATGACCAAGGACGCATTCAAGGCCATGTTGGTGGCCGCTGGACAATAGAAAGGGAGACACACATGGCACAACTCATCGGCGGCCTCGGCACCTCGCACATCCCGGCCATTGGCAACGCCATCCACAAAGGGCTGCAGAACGAGCCCTACTGGAAGCCTTTTTTCGACGGCTTTCCACCCATCCGGCAGTGGCTGGGCGAGAAGCGGCCCGACGTGGTCGTGATGTTTTACAACGACCATGGCCTGAACTTCTTCCTCGACAAGATGCCGACCTTCGCTGTGGGCGCGGCGGCGCAGTATCACAACGCGGATGAAGGCTGGGGCATCCCGACGCTGCCACCGTTCCAGGGCGAGGTAGACCTGTCGTGGCACCTCATCAATACGCTGGTCGTCCAGGAGTTTGACGTGACCACCTGCCAGGAGATGTTGGTAGACCATGCCTGCACGCTGCCGCTCAAGCTGTTTTGGCCCGAGGGTGATTGCCCCGTGACGGTGGTGCCGGTGTGCATCAACACCGTGCAGTTTCCACTGCCATCGGCCAAGCGCTGCTACGCGCTGGGCAAGGCCGTGGGTCAGGCGATCCAGAGCTGGGACAGCAGCAAGAAGGTGGCGGTGATTGCCTCGGGGGGCCTGAGCCACCAGCTCGATGGCGAGCGCGCGGGCTTCATCAACAAGGCGTTTGACCTGCAGTTCATCGAGAGCCTGACCAGCAACCCCGAGTGGGCGACGCAGTTCAGCGTGCACGAGCTGGTGGAAAAAACCGGCACCCAGGGCGTGGAGCTGCTGATGTGGCTGGCCATGCGCGGCGCGCTGTCCACCGCCAGTGCGGGTGTGCGCCGCGTGCACAGCAACTACCACATCCCTATCTCGAATACGGCCACGGCGGTAATGGCTTTGGAAACGGTGTAGTCACACAGAGGCAGGGCCCTGCGCGCGCATTGCCCGGAACTGCGGAGCAGCGACCGGTGGCGTCCAACGCCACGGCAGCACCTGGGGCCGCCACACGGCCCGCTGCACCGTGAGCTGCAGCACACGCTGCGCGCCGGGCCAGGGTGCGCAGGCTGTGGCGCCCCACAGCACTTCGGCGCGGGCCGCTATATGGAGCAAGCCGCCTTCTTCATAGTCCACGACCAGCAACCCGGCCATCGGGTGCTGCGTCAGATTGCCCAGGGTGTTGAAGAATTGGTTGCCCGGGTAGTCCGGCAAGCTCAGCACCACGCCGTGGTCGGTCTGCAGGGCCTGCACAAACCCGGGTTCGCCACCACGGTGCGACACATCCACCCCTTCGCCGCGCGCAGCACCGGGCCGCGGCGCCGAGGCACTGGCTATAAACAGTGTGTCGGACTGTCGCACCCGCGCTATCGCGGCGGCATCCAGGTCAGCGCCCAGCCACTGGGGTGGGCCTGGGGGTCTTGGCGCGGGGCGCAGGCCCGGCTGGCGTGCCTGGATGTACTTGGGGCAATTGCCAAAGCTCTGCGTCACCTGTACGGACAGGCACTGATCACCAAAGCTCGTCACCCGGCCATTCATGCGATTGCGCCGCCGCGTGTGGGGCTCTAAGCCGAGCACGCCCACCGCATCACCGGGCGCCAATTGCGACAGCACTGGATCAGCGGCGTCGGGGGCCGTGGCGATCTGCATGTGCCGGGCATCCGGTGTATGGGCAAAGCCAGGGGGGCCTGCAAGCTGTGTGGCCCACGGCTGGCCTTGTGCATCCAGTGCCCCCAGCAGCAAGGTCGGCAACTTCTCGAACAGTTCGCGGTGCTGGTCAGGCATGTGGTCGCGCATCACCACCGCGCCCATGGCGGCCATGCGTTCACGCATGCCCACCCGCGCCTGCATCGCCTGTTCACCCGGGTGGAAGACATCCGCCACGGGGTCTTCAATGGGCGTTGCGGGTGTCATTGCGTCACCTGCGCTGCATTGGGCAACCGGTCGGCCAGCGGCAAGTAGCCAGGCAACGCCTGCATGCGTGCCACCCAGGCCGCAACGCGGGGGTAAACCTCCAGGGGCAGCCCCGCAATGTGGGCCTGCGAGATGTAGCTGACCATCGTGATATCGGCCAGGCTCGGTAGCGTGCCCCCCAGCAACCAGGCGCGTCCCTGAAGCTCCTGCTCCATGAACGCCAGCAGGCGCCTGCCGGTGGCCTGTGCGGCTTCGCTCACCGGTTGACCACACAGGGCTGCAAAACGCGGCGCCGCAACACCTTGCGCGAGCAAGCCCGCTGCCAGGCTGAACCAGCGCTGCAACCGGGCCAGGCTTTCGGGATCCTGCGGCATCCATGCGCTGTCTGGTGCGTAACGTTGCACCAGATAGACCAGGATGCCGTTGCTGTCGCTCAGTACGAGGTTTGAATCCACCAGCACGGGCACCTGGCCCAGCGGGTTGAGCGCCAGAAAATCCGCGTGCCGGTTTTCGCCCTCCAGCAGGTTGACCGGTATCCGCTCGTACGGCAGACCCATCATCGACAGCAGCAGTTCAACCCGATGGCAGTGCCCCGAGATAGGCATGCGATATAGCTGGAGGGGGGATGTGGGCAGCATGGCGAGGGTCCTTGTCTGAAGGGTGAAAGAAGCCTTGACGATATCTATTGCGATATCTGAAGTGAATAGCCATAGTTCAACTTTCAAAATTGCGAAAATTGAAATAGTCACCCCATGGACCACCTCGACACCCTGCGTTGTTTTGTGACTGTGGCCGACGCGGGCGGCTTTGCCGTGGCGGGTCGGCAGCTTGGGTGCTCTGCCACCGCTGTCACACGCGCTATCGCAGCGCTGGAGACGCGGCTCGGTGTGCTGCTGTTTCAGCGCAGTACCCGCATGGTGCGACTGACCGAAGCGGGCGAGCGGTTTTTGCTCGATTGCCGCCCCATCCTCAACGACCTGCATGAGGCAGAACAAGCCGCCAGCGGCGCGCAGGCGGAGGCCCAAGGCCTGCTGTCCATCACCGCGCCGCAGATGTTTGGCATTCAGCATGTGGCACCGTTGGTGCAGGGCTTTTTGCGGGCGCAGCCGCGCGTGCAAGTGCGCACACTGTTTGTGAACCGCCTGGTGCATCTGCTGGACGAAAGCATGGACGTTGCCATCCGCATCGCGCACCTGCCAGATTCCGGCCTCACCGCGTTGCAAGTGGGTGCGTTGCGCCGCCTTGTGGTGGCGTCGCCCGCCTATCTGGCGCAGTACGGCAGGCCGCAGCATCCGGCAGAACTGAGTTCGCACCGAGCCATCGGTTTTTCGTTCGACGCGCGAACGGCTGCTCCCTGGAAGTTTCGTGATGGCGCCACAGGCCACCCGCAGTTCGCCTGGATCAGCAATAGCAATGAGGTGGACATTGCGGCGGCAGAGGCAGGCTTGGGCTTGACGCGGTGTCTGGCCTACCAGGCCGCAGCAGGATTGCGCGCAGGACGGCTGCGCATCGTGCTGACCGAACACGAATTGCCGCCGGTGCCTGTGCACATCGTCTACCCCGCTGGGCGGAAGGCGCCCGCCAAGGTGCGCGCCTTTGTGGAGTTTGCGCGCGAGCGGCTGGCGAAGGAGCCGGTACTGAACGGTCGCGGTCTGGGGCGCGGTAACACCTTGTTGCCACAAACTTTCTGACCTGTCATCGCCGCCTGTCGGCGTGCCGTTGTAGGTACAAGTCCGGCGTTTTGTCGGGCGGTTTATCCGATCTGAAAGGATTTCTCATGAACAAGCTCATCGCTGTCCTGCTCGCTGGTTTCTTCGCTACCGCATCCTTTGCCCAGGCACCTGCTACCCCCGCGACGCCAGCGACGCCTGCGAAATCTGCGGTACCTGCAGCCCCTGCGACAACGGCCATGCCTGCAACGCCAGCGGCACCCGCCACGGCAGCCATGCCCGCAGCGCCTGCCGCCAAAGCCGAGGTCAAACCTGCCGTAGCAATGCCTGCCGCCACGGCATCTGCACCGGCAGAAAAGAAGGTGGAGAAAAAGGCACACAAGGCCAAGAAGTCCAAGCCAGCGGCAGAAAAGAAAATGGACGCCGCCAAGCCCGAAGCCGCCAAATAATCTCTGAAGATTTCTGCGCCAAAAAAAGCCCGCGTTGCGGGCTTTTTTGTTGGATCAACAAAGCGTTTGGCTCACAGGCCATTGCCTGCATCCGCGCGTTGGGCCTGCACGAATGCACGGTCCATCGGGATGGGGATGGGTCTCGCCATCGGCCACCCGCTGGATGCCACAGGTGCCCGCGTCTCCGGCAAGGAGGCTACGTTGTTGCAGCGGGACAGTGGCCGCTACACGCTGGCTACGCCGTGTATCGGCGGCTGGCACAAGAGGCGGCGGTGCTGGAAACTCTCTGAGTTCATCAGAGCCTTGTTACCTGCGCCGCTGCGTGCGCCTGGCGGTGTGTGCGCTCAGTGCTGATGCCCGTGTGCACCATGCACATGGCGGTGTGCAATTTCTTCAGCGCTTGCCGCACGCACATCCGTGACCTTGCAGCTGAACTTCAGGGCCTGGCCCGCCAGCGGGTGGTTGCCGTCCAGGTGCACTTCTGGTCCTTTGATCTTGACCACGTTGAACACGGCGGGCTGGCCGTCGCTGCCCACACCCTGCAACTGGCCACCCACCTTCACGCCCGGGGGGAACTCGCTCTTGGGGATGGTGCGCACCAGGCCTTCGTCGCGGGCGCCAAAGGCGTCTTCCACGGCCAGGTCCAGCGCGGTGCTGAAGCCAACGGTCTGGCCTCCGAGGGCTGCTTCGACCTTGGGGAAGATGTTTTCATAACCGCCGTGCAGGTACGACAGGCTGCCACCGTCCAGCGGCTTGCCTTCGGGCGTGGTGACTTTGTAGGTGATGGTGACGGCGGAGTCTTTGGTGATGGTGGTCATGAGGTATGCGCTTGGGCTCAGTTACTGGGGTGAGCAGCGCAGGGCCACGCACCAGCGAAAGAAAGTGGGCATTGTCTACGACATGGCCTCTGGGGCTTTGCAGGCACCCAACCGGGACTATAAGTTTCCGCGTTTGCAAGGCCGTTGGGGGCCACCGGTGTCGGCAGAAGAGCCTGGCAAAGGAATCGCTGTTAGTTCTTAGGCTGCATCCGCAATGCGCATTTTCCCCGACCTGCGCACGCAGGAATAGCTCGGAAACGCTGCGACGTATTTCGTCGCAGCGCATGGCTATAGTGCGACGTATCAAAACGTTACGTCATGCCTACCCAAACGTCCCGAAATACGATGCGAACTGCTCAAATGGCTACCCAAGAGCGGCTCGGGAAAGTCCGTCAGCAGCTGGGCCAAGAATTGATGTCCTGGAACAGATGCTTTGCGGGAGGCGATCGCGCAATCGCTCCGACATGCCTGCAAGCGGCATGACACCTCAGCAAGAACAGAGCGCCCGCAACGATGCCCCCTTTGAATCCCGACCTGCCAGCGAGCAACAGCCCACAGTTCCATCCAGTGCGGGACCTTCTGAGTGAAGTCTTGGCGCTGCAAGGACGCCAGCAAGCCCGAGAAACCCGCAGAGCGCGCGAGCTGCTGCAGCATCCTCTTGTGCATGATCTGGTGCTGACGGAAAAGGTTCAAAGGCAGCTGACCAGTGCGCGCCACAACATCTTTGAAGCACTGGGCGTTGCCCATAAAGAAAACTACCATTCCCGCTTCATCGGCTACCTCTTCAACCCGAGTGGCGAGCACGACCAAAACGATGTGTTCTTGCGTGCCCTACTGCAGTGGGTAGCGCTGCAGATCGATCTTTCATCGGCTGTTCGCGTATCAATAGATGCCTATCTGGGTGGTGCCTTGCATCGCGCTAAAGCCAAAGTCACCACGGAGCTGGACACAGGGGGATACGGGCGTGTTGACCTGGTGATCGAACTGCCGGGTGGCACCACCGTCGCCATCGAAAACAAGGTCTACGCAGGCGAGCAAGACAGGCAGCTGAGCAGGTACTGGCAGTGGCTGCGATCACGCCCCGGACGTTCTGCTGAGCAGACGGCACTCATTTTTCTCACCCCTGATGGCAGAGCGGGTGCGACGTCTGCGGCCGGAGATTCCGTTGTGTGCATGTCCTACGCACACTTAGCGCAAGTGCTTGAGAGAGGGGGTGCCGGGTGCCCGCCCTCCGCAATTTCTCTGCTTCAATCAGTATCCCAGTACACCCATCTGTGCCGAAGCATCGCAACAGGAAACGCGACTATGACCAAGCCCAATAGCGATATTCAAAACCTGCTGGATGACCCTGCTCAGCTTGAAGCTGCGTTCACCCTTGCAGAGCAGTTGGAAGAAAAGAAAAAATCCATCCTGAAGAACTTTTCTCTCCATGTAGTGGACTTGTTGAATCAAGAACTGCAAGGGGCAAACCTCCACCAGAAACCATGGATCGCCAGCCTTGAGCCAGGCAACGAATGCATCTACGGCATTGGGGCAGACGGCGCGTTTGGCAAAAATTACCGATGCGTGGTTGAGAACCAATTCAAAGGATGGATTAACGTGGGGTGGCTAAACGCCCACAGACGGCAAATCTGTGAAGACGTAGTACTGCAAGACGAGATGGTGCAGCAAACGGGGGGCTGGACAGACAAAGACTGGTGGCTCTGCACGAAAGCGCTTTTCAAAAACGCCCCAGAGGCAAGCCCTCTGCTAAACGCGACAGCCCAAAATCTTCTTCAGCTCCACGAAGACAACCGTGATGTAGATCACCCTCTTGCCCAGCGCTTGGCGGAGGAGGTTTGGGCCATCTTCAACCCCTTCCAAGAACGGGTGCAGGCCTTATTGAATCCGTCTGTCAACAGCATTTCCAGCCGCTGAATCCTGCATTCAACCAACCCAAACCCTATGACCTACGCCGCAAAAATCGAAGGCACCAACGTGAAGATCGTTGAGATCCGCACCAACAGCACTAAGCGCACCTTGGGCTGTGCAAACTACAAGGGAGCCAAGTCCGTCAACATCACCGGCGATCTGGCGGCAGTGACCTGCGGTGACGGCAAGGTGCGTGTGTACGAAATACGAACGGGCTCGCTCAAACGGACGCTGTAGCACGGCAAACACTCCCCTCAGCACCTACTTGCTCCATAACGATGAAACCTCCTGGCCTCTCCAAGTCCCGCATCGCTGCCTGGCGGCAGTGCCCGCGCAAGCTGTGGCTGCAAGTGCACCGGCCTGATCTCCTAGAAGTGTCTGAGGAAGTAGAGCGCGGACACCAAATTGGCTATGAAGTCGCAGAGGTCGCTCGCTCGCTGTTTCCGAACGGCGTTCTCATTGACGGTGAAACCGATTTGCAGTCTGCGCTGGACGCCACGCACAGCACCATGCGGCAATTCCCGGACCGCCCCCTTTACGAAGCGACTTTCCAGCACGACAACGTCCTGGTGCGGGCCGATCTCTTGCTGCCCACGCCAACGGGCTACCGGATGGTCGAGGTAAAGTCTTCCGCCAGCGTCAAGCCCAGCCATTGGGACGACTGCGCCTTGCAAGCCTGGGTGCTCCGGCAAAGCGGCGTTTCGCTGAGTACCGTCGAACTGGCCCATATCGACACCGCCTTCGTTTACCAAGGGAACGGCGACTATCAAGGGCTCTTGCACCATGCTCCGTTGGATGCAGACATTGAGCCCATGATGGAAAGCGTTGCCCATTGGATTGATCAGGCACGCCTGGTATTGCAAGGGACTGAGCCTGCAACGGCCACCGGCGCGCAATGTGACGATCCTGTCGAATGCCCTTTCAAGTCGCACTGCGGCGTGGCGGCCACAGAGGAAATGCCAGAGCCCGACTACACGCTAGACGTGTTTCCACGCATGCGATCTGCCCTCAAAAACGAGCTGCGAGCACAAGGTGTTTTCGACGCTTTGCTGGTGCCCCAGGATCATCTCAACGAAACGCAACTGCGGGTACAAGAGTGCAGCCGCACCGGTCAGATGTGGCTGTCAGACGCTGCTGCCCGGGTGTTGGGAGGCCTGCCCTACCCACGCTACTACCTAGATTTCGAGACCATCAAACTGGCCGTGCCACGCTGGGCGAATACGAGTCCCCACCGCACGCAGGTGCCGTTTCAGTGGTCTTGCCACATCGAAGAGGAATCAGGAGAACTGCGGCACGCCATGTTCCTCGACGTGACAGGCAATGACCCACGCCGCCAGTTCGCGCAGAGCTTGGTGGAAGTGGTGGGCGACAAGGGCCCGGTACTGGTGTACTTCCAAGGGTTTGAAAAAAGCCGCATTGCCGAACTGGCTGCCCTGTACCCGGATCTGGCGGCACAGTTGGAAGCCATCAACGACAGAGTTATCGATCTGCTTCCGCTCACCCGGGAGAGCTACTACCACCCCAACATGCGCGGGTCTTGGTCTATCAAGGCGGTGCTGCCCACCGTCGCCCCCGATCTGGACTACGGGCAGATCGCCGTGAGTAACGGCACAGCCGCGCAGACTGCGTATGCCGAAATTGTGCATCCCGAAACCACCGACGCGCGACGGCAGCTACTGACCGAAGGGCTGCGCGAGTACTGCAAGCTCGACACACTGGCGATGGTGCGGCTCGCGCATTTTTTGAGTGAGACAACCTCTTGGCGGTACTTCCTGCCAGCCATCGGCAATGGCGGCGCGCCCTTCTTTCACGCACTGCGAGAGGACGCTCCTCTGGACCCGCCGCTCCAGGAAGCAGCAGAACTTCTGCGCGAACGCTGCCGCAGCGCAGACAACAGAGTGATTCCTGATGCGGTGTCATGGCTACAAAGAAAGCTGAGAAGCGGGTATGTAAGAACCCAAGCGCTGGTTCAAGAGCTGACAGCAGCTGGGGTCCTGTCATCCCTTGTTGAGCGGCAAAAGCAACGATGAGTGGAGCTGCGAGCGGCGACCAATTCAGCATCAGAACCGCGCGTCGCACGGCGCCCTCGAACAGGCGTTGAGTGCGCGTTTGGTGCGTGACCTGGAGTCGATGGGGGTTCGCCAGAGACAGCCCCTTACGCGCTCAAGCTCCCGTGCCAGCGGGAATCTCTTCCTCGGCCTGCCCCGGATACCGCGCAAAGCGCCGCGCCGCAGTGCCATGCACGGGGTCCTGTTCCGGCCAGGGCCAGCCGCCGAACTGGGTGCGGCGGTAGTCGTTCATGGCCTGCATGATCTCGGCCTGGGTGTTCATCACGAAGGGGCCATATTGCGCCACGGGCTCGCCAATGGGCCGACCCTGAAGAACCAGGCATTCCGCCGCAGTGGCGCCGGTGTTGGTCAGCACGCAGTCGTCCCCGGCGCGCACTTCCAGTGCGGCGTGGCGGTCTACGTCCTGCGGGCCCACGCGCAGGCTGTCACCCACAAAGAAGTACAGCATGCGCTGTGTGTCGGAGCCCCTTGCCGCAGGCAGCGTCCACTCGGCGCCCGGCTCCAGGCGCAGTGTCCAGATGGCCACATCGCCTTCGGGCTGGGAGGCCCAGGATTCGGGGGGCGGCGACAGCGGCTCGGGCGCGCCGGGCAGCGCGCCCGCCACCACCGTCACCGTGGTGGCGCAGCCGGCGGCGTCGTGGTGCACCAGGCGCGGAATGCGCTCGTTCCACAGCATGGTGAAGTGGGGCTCGACCATCTTGTTTTTCGCGGGCAGGTTGAGCCAGATCTGGAACAGCTCCAGCGGGTTGGGCTCGGTGGCATTGAGCAGCGGGAACATCTCGGAATGCACGATGCCCTTGCCAGCCGTGACCCACTGCACATCGCCGCCGCCAAAGCGCGCGGCAGCACCCAGCGAGTCGGAATGGTCGATAAGGCCTTTGCGTACCAGCGTGACGGTTTCAAAGCCACGGTGCGGGTGGCCTGGGAAGCCCGGCACGGTCTCGCCGTGGTACATGCTCCAGCCGTCCTTGCGACTGAAGTCGCTGCCGATCTGGCGGTCTTCCACAGGCACGGCAGGGCCGAACGCCGCATTGCCGGCCGGGTAGGCATCGTCATGGTGGGCACAGAACAAAAAGGGGTCCAGTGTGGGCCATTGCGGGCCCAGCAACTGGGCCCGCACGATGGGCATCAAGGTGGTAGCGGTGGGGGAGGACGGCATCAGGGACTCCTTGGATGGGCGCCACCCCAACCGGGTGGCATGCCATTGAAATATGGGGTCCATGGTGCCGCAAAAGAAGGGCCTCAGATGGGACAGTGCGATGCACCACGCAGGACAATGAAACGCCGATGGAACGCATTGTGGATGCGATTTTTGGACGAAATTCGGTGTCAGCGCTTATGCAATAAGCGCTGATAGCTCCTCAATAAATAGCAAGAACCCATCACACAACGGGATCGTGCGCGGCCCGTCATGTGCTGTTCATCCCATACAGCCGTGCCGTGGCCTGCACCCGCTCCACCAGTGCGCGGCGCAGCACGGCGGGCCGCAGGACCTCCACCTGTGGCGACAGACGCATGAGTTGGCCGCAGGCGTGTTCCACCGATTCCGTGGGAATGGTCAAGGCCACACGCCCGTCCTTGCGGCGTGGCGGCGGTGCGGCTGCCACGGCACGCGCCACGGCGCTGCTGAGCAAACGCAGCCCCTGGAGCCCGGCGGGTGTGGCCAGCAGCGCGGCCTCGCCCGTGTAGAGCCCCGATTCAAAGCGTTTGATCGACTCGGCCCAGTAGTCCGGCAGGTCGAACCGCGCCGGACGGCGCACCGGCATATCGAGCACCTGTGCCGCCAGGATGTTCGACACCCGGTAGGTGCGCGGACCCACGTCTGCGGGTGTCTTGCCCGGACTGGCCGGCAGCGCCACCAGGTACCAGACGCCGGCCTTGAGCACCAGGCCCAGCGGGCTGACGGTGCGCTGCACGGTGTCAGACCAACTCTCGTAGCGCATCGCAACCTGATAGCCGCCCCACACGGCGGCAGCCACGGCGGGCAGGTGGGGCGTGGGGTCGCTTTCGCGGTACCAGTCCACCGGGTCCAGGTGCAGGCGGGTACTCACGCGCTGTGCGTCCTCGCGCCAGGACGCGGGCAGCGAGGCCAGCAGTTTCAGCCGCGCGCCTTCCACATCGCCGCCCATGCCCAGGTCTTGCGCAGGCCCGGGCAGACCGCTCAGAAAGACCGCCTGCGCCTCCGAAGGCGTGAGCCCGGTCAGGGTGGTTTTCCAGCCTGGCAGCAGAGCAAAACCCCCGTGACGCCCGCGCTCGGCATAGATGGGCACACCGGCCGCGCTGAGCTGGTCCACGTCCCGATAGAGCGTGCGCACCGACACCTCCAGCGCATCGGCCAGCGCCTGCGCGCTCATGCGGCCCTGGGTTTCAAGCAGCATCTGGATCGACAACAGGCGGCTGGCGCGCATGGTGACAGGGGCGGTGAACGCGGGCCACCTGAAAGTGCCCCCACCGAAAAAATGAACAGGGCCCAAAGATATCCCAAATAACTGCCATACGGTGGCAGGTATTGCGGCGCAGACTGCCCCCTGAATTTGTTCCCTCTCCTACACCAGCAGGAACCCACATGCCCGATACCGCCTTGGCCGCAATCCATGCCCGTCCGACGTCTGTTCTGGAGGACTGCCAGGTCATTGAGCTGCGCCAGTACACGCTGCAGCCGCAGCAGCGCGACGTGCTCATCAACCTGTTCGACCGCGAATTCATCGAGGCCCAGGAGGCCCAGGGCATGCGGGTGCTTGGGCAGTTTCGCGACCTGGACCAGCCCGATCTTTTTGTGTGGCTGCGCGGCTTCGCCACCATGGAGACCCGTCGCCAGGCCCTGGAGGCGTTCTATGGTGGACCTGTGTGGGCTACACACCGCGCTGCGGCCAACGCCACCATGATCGATTCCAGCAACGTGCTGCTGCTGCGCCCGGCCTGGCCCGGCGCTGATGCTGCACTGCCAACGCATGCCCGCCCTGAGCCCCCCACGCAAAGCACGCAGAGTGCGCCGCCGGGCATCGTGGACGCCACGGTGTTCTCCCTGCGCGAACCTGCCACACCAGCGCTGCTGGCCTTCTGCCGCCACCGCATGACACCCACGCTGCTGCGTGGGGGTGCACGCCAGGTGGCGTGGTACTGCACCGAAACCAGCGCCAATACCTTCCCCCGCCTGCCTGTGCGTGAGGGCGAGTTTGTTCTGGTGGTGCTGGCGGTGTTTGGCAACGAAGGCGCGTTGCAGTCACTGGCCGACAGCGGCGCGTGGGCGCGCGACGTGGCCCCTGGGCTGGCACCCTGGCTCGCCACCACACCAGAGACCCACCGCCTGCAGCCCACGGCGCGGTCTGCACTGCACGCCTGACACCACAAGCCCCCATCACAAGGCGACCGCACCATGCACACTCCCCAGCCCATCACCCTTGCGTCGCCCGCCATGGCGCCCGGCGCCGCGCGCGACTTTGACTTCCTCATGGGCCCCTGGCGCATCCGAAACACACGTCTGGTGCACCGCCTGGCGGGTTGCAACGACTGGGAGATGTTCGACGCCACCGGCACCGCAGGCCCGCTGCCCGGTGGCATTGGCAACTGCGATGACTTCACTCCCCTGGCGTGGAAGCCCGGCTTTGTGGGCATGGCGCTGCGCGTGTTCAGCCCTGTCACGCAGTGCTGGAGCATCTATTGGCTCGACAACACCACCGGCGGCCTGGACCCGGCCACGGGCCTGTTGTACCCGCCCGTGGTGGGCGGTTTTGACAATGGTGTGGGCCTGTTCTATGGCACGGAGACGTTTGAGGGCCGCCCGGTGCGCGTGCGCTTCGAGTGGTCGCAACGGCACTCTGGCGCACCGCGCTGGGAGCAGGCATTCTCCGATGACGATGGCGCCACCTGGGAGGTCAACTGGGTCATGGAGTTCGCGCGGCCTGTTGCGTAGTGGCCCTGCGCCAATGCGCCAGAGGGGGACGTCCGTGGATGCCACCAGCGCGCGCCACAGCGCGTTGGTACACAGCCAGCCCGTCGGGGCAAGACGCGATTGTTGGCAATTCAGCAAACAGTCCGTTCTGAAGAAGGGTATTTATCGCTTTTCTGCTGCGCACTACAGTGGCACCACTGCCTGACAAGGTGGGATTTAACGACTGCACCTGCCCATGACCACCTTCTCCGCCACCGTCCAGACGCGCATCAAAGCCTCCCCTGCGCTGGCGTTCCAGCACATTGCGCCGATGGACCCGCGCGCCCTGTTCACCGGCTACGGGCCTTTGCCCGCAGTGACCGGAACCAGCGACCAGACCGGTGCGTGGGATGCTCCGGGCCAGACGCGCACGGTGGCGCTGTCTGACGGCAGCAGCGCGCAGGAGGGGCTCAAGCACTACCACCCTGCCCAGTACTTCAGCTACACGGTCAGCAACTTCACGGGGGCGTTGCGCTGGCTGGCCACAGGCGCCAATGGTGCCTGGTGGTTTGACCCGCAGGCTGAAGGCACGCAGACCACGGTGCGCTGGCGCCACGCCTTTCACGCCCGCTCTCAGTGGGCCGCCCCGGTGCTGTGGTTGCTGGCCAACGTGCTGTGGCGCGGCTACATGCGCAAGGCATTGCGCCTGGCCAAGGCGCAGATCGAGACCTCGTCGCAGGCACCCGCAAGCGCTGCACTGTCGGCCTGATTCGCACGGACCGGCGCCAGGGGCCGCGTGTCGGCCGTCCAGCGAATCACAGACCTGCGCCCTCCAGCTTCCGCACGCGCCGATGCGGTCTGCGCAGGTGGGTGGACATGCCCTGTGCATGTTCAAACGCGCTTGGCAGTGCTTCGCTTCAGGCTGCAAATCCGCCATCGATCAGCAGGCTGGCGCCCGTCACCATGCCCGACTCCGGCCCTGCCAGGTAGGCCACCATGCCGGCGATTTCATCGGGGTGCGCGTGGCGGCTTAGCGCCATCAGGCTGTGCATGTTGCTGGCCATGGGGCCATCGGCGGGGTTCATGTCGGTGTTGACCGGGCCAGGCTGCACGTTGTTGACCGTGATGCCACGCGGCCCCAGGTCGCGGGCGAGGCCCTTGGTGAGGCCGACGATAGCGGCCTTGCTCATGCCGTACACGCTGAAACCCGCCCATGGCACGCGGTCGGAGTTGGTGCTGCCAATGGTGATGACGCGGCCATAGGCCCCGTCCTGCCCCATGTGGCGCACGGCCGCCTGTGTGGCCACGAACACGGCACGCACATTCACATTGAGCGTGTGGTCGAAGTCGGCCAGCGCAAAGCTGTCGATCTCTCCGGCCACAGCCACGCCAGCGCTGTTGACAAGGATGTCGAGGCGGCCCAGCGTGCGCGCTGCTTGGTCCACCGCCTGCGTGAGGGCGGCGGCATCCGCGCTGTCCGCATGCAGCGCCAGTGCGCGGCCACCCTCCGATTCAATGGCGGCGGCCAGCGCCTTCGCGGGTGCTTCGGAGCTGCTGTAGGTGAACGCCACAGCGGCCCCGTCACGCGCCAGGCGCCGCACGATGGCCGCGCCGATGCCGCGCGCGCCGCCGGTGACAAAAGCCACCTTGCCGGCCAGAGCGCGCGGGGTCGGTGCATAAGGGGCTGATGAAGGAACTGACGCAGCAGAAAGGGACGCCGTAGACATGGTGTTTCTCCAATAGACAAGGGATAAGAAGGAAAGAGCCGAAACCGGGAACACCTGTAGTGTCGAAAAAACATTGCACTGTCGGTAGCCATGAATGGGCTGCATTTGTTTCAACCCATGGTTGAAAATGCAAGCCATGCAACCGCTGAGTCACCTCGAATCCTTTGTCAAATCTGCAGAGTCCGGCAGCTTCTCGGCCGCTGCGCGGCTGATGGGCCTGACGCCCGCCGCCGTGAGCAAGAACGTGGCGCGGCTGGAGGCCGGGCTGGGCGTGCGGCTGTTTCAGCGCAGCACGCGGCGCCTGATGCTCACCGAGGGCGGGCAGCGCCTGCTGGCGCAGATCAGCCAGCCACTGACTGCTCTGGCCGACGCGGTAGACCATGCGGCAGAGACCGATCAGCAACCTGCGGGCACGCTCAAGGTCAGCATGGGCCAGGCCTTTGGCCGCGCCTACCTGGTGCCACTGCTCACCGAGTTTTTGCAGCGCTACCCCGCCATCCAGCCCGACTGGCGCTTTGAGAACCGTCAGGTCGATTTGATCGGCGAGGGTTTTGACGCCGGCATTGGCGGCGGGCTGAACCTGAACCCGGACATGGTGGCGCGCACGCTCGGGCCCGTCCACCTGGTCGCCGTGGGTTCACCCGCGTTGCTCAAGGGCCGCAGGGCGCCGCGCCACCCGTCCGATCTGGCGCAGTGGGATGGCATTGCGCGGCGCACCATCCGCACAGGGCGCATTGCGGTCATCACCCTGCGCAACAAGGCGGGCGAAGTGGCCGCTGCCGAACTGCGCCCGCGCCTCGTGTTCGACGACCCCGAGGCCATGTGCCAGGCCGCCATGATGGGACTGGGCCTCACGGTGCTGCCCATGCCATTTGCCTTGCCTTGGCTGGCGCGGGGCGACCTGGTGCGGGTGCTGCCGGGCTGGTGGGCCGATGCCGGGCCCACCTCGCTGTACTACCCCAGCAAGAAGCTGCTGCCTGCGCGCACGCGGGTGTTTGTGGACTTTGTGGTGGCGCAGTTCAGCGAGCGCGGCTTTGCACAGCGTGTGCGCGGGGATTGACCGGTCAGCTGCGTGCATGGGTGTGTCATTGCACAGGGGCCTGATTGCAGAAGACCTTGTGGGCGGCTGGCAATAATGGACACGCCGATCGGCCTCTCGTCTTTGTCTTCCCACTCTTCACACCATGCCCCAACACATTGGCATCGTCGGCTGCTCTGCCGAGGGCGCTGCCCTTTGCTACCGCACCCTCTGTACCGAAGGCCCGGCGCTGCTCGGCCGCCCGCACGCGCACCCTGAGGTGTCGATGCACACGCCGCCCCTGGCCGACTACGTGGACTGCCTGGACCGGGGCGACCTGCAAGGGGTGGCCGATCTCATGCTGGCGTCGGCCCACAAGCTGGCGCGCGCGGGGGCTGACTTTCTGATCTGCCCTGACAACACCATCCACCAGGCGCTGGACCGGGTGCTGCCGCATTCGCCGCTGCCCTGGCTGCACATTGCCGAGGTGGTGGCCGCCGAAGCCGCCGCGCAGGGCTACCGGCGCCTGGCGCTGACCGGCACGCGCTGGCTGGTGGACAGCAGCGTGTACCCCGACAAGCTGGCGGCCCTGGGGCTGGCGTATGTGCGCCCCACGGAGGCCGAGCGCAGCCAGATCAACCACATCATCATGGACGAACTGGTGCCTGGCGTGGTCCGGCCCGAGGCCGTGGCCACGTTCCAGCAGATCATCGCCCGCATGCGCCAGGACGACGGCTGCGATGCGGTGGTTCTGGGCTGCACCGAGATTCCGCTCCTCCTCAGCGACGCCAACTCGCCGTTGCCCACGCTCGACTCCACCCGCCTGCTGGCCCGCGCTGCGCTGCGGCGGGCCGTTGCAGAGGGCTGAGCGCCGCAGCCTGGTGGTGGTTGCTGGGGCCCCGGCCTGTTTTTTTGACCTTTTTGCTCACAGGCGCCGGTATATCAAGCGGTGACTGCTATAGTTTTTGAGCAATCCCATCGACCACCGCGCTCACGGCTGCTTGGGCACAAAGGCCACGGTCAGCCCCTGGGCCGTCACGGTGATGGGCCCCGGCTGCAAGCCCAGGCCGTCGAACACGGCCGTATCCTGCGGGCGCAGCTGGTGCAGCGTGACTTCGCGCAGCGACTGCTCGGCCAGCACCGGGCCGTAGGCATTGAGAAGGTCGGTGACAGCTGGTTTGAGGCTGGGGAAGTCCAGCCGCCCCAGCCGGATCTGGTGGGCGCGCAAGCTGCGGTCACTGGCCTCGTAGCGCAACGCAAACTCCACCTCAAAACTGCCCGCATGGCTGCGCCGCAGCGCGGGGCCGGCAGCATCGACCGCCATGGCTGCACCCAGGCGGTTGACCTCGGGCAGCAGCCGCAGGCGCGGTGCTTGCAGGCTCAGATTGAACAAGCCCTGCACCGGCACGCTGCGCGGAAACTTCTCGGCCACCATGTCCTGCAACTGCGCCAGCGGCACGGTGTAGCTGGGCTGGGCCCGCGCGCTACGCCCTGCCAGCAGCACACCACCACCCAGCGCCCATGCGCTGCGGGTGGCGTTGGTCAAAAATTGTCGGCGGTGCAGCATGGCTGGTCTCCTGGAAGGGCTGTGGGATGCGGATGCGCAGAAAAGGTGCCAGGCCCTGGGAGTCTTGTGCCCAATTTTTCTTCAATCCATTTTGAAATTATCTATTCTTGAATTCTCATAGACATATGAATTGATAGATGATTTTGTAAAAAATATCTATTCATATAATGATTCATGAGCCGTCTCAATGATCTGCCCCCCAAAGCCCTGCAAGCCCTGCGCCGCCAGGGTGGCGTGCTGACCAGTGCGGAGCTGCAGGAGCTGCTGGGCGTGAGCCAGCCCACCGTGTCGCGCGCGCTGGCGCCGCTGATCCAGGCGGGCCAGGTGCAAAAGGTGGGCGCAGCGCGCTCGCAGCGCTATGTGCTGCCCCGCACCGTGCCCGGCGTGGGCAACGAGGTGCTGGTGATGCACATTGATGCGCAAGGCCGCCCTTCGCCGTTTGCGCGTTTGGTGCCGCTGGAGGGCGGGGCGTTCTGGGTGGACGAGGTCGATGGCGAACATCGCCGCCATGATGGCCTGCCCTGGTTTCTGGACGACATGCGGCCCCAGGGTTTCATGGGCCGCACCTTTGCCCATGCCCACCCCGAGCTGCAGCTGGGCCATGACCCGCGCCACTGGAGCGACGACGACGTGCTGCGCGCCATGACGCTGTATGGCGACGACCTGCCGGGCAACCTCATCATGGGCGAGGCCGCGTTCCAGCGCTTTCACACCCTGCCCGCGCGCGCATCGCGGGTGGCGTCTGCCGCGGACTACCCACAGCTGGCCGAGCAGGCCATGCGGGGCACCCACCCTGGCTCATCGGCGGGCGGCGAGCAGCCCAAGTTCTGTACCATCACCGCCGGGCGGCATGTCATCGTCAAATTCTCGCCTGCGGGCGACGCACCCGCCGACCAGCGCATGCGCGACCTGCTGGTGTGTGAGCACCTGGCACTGCGCACGCTGGCACAGGCGGGCCTGCCCGCTGCGCCCACGCAGATCTTCACCGGCGCGGGGCGCGTGTTTCTGGAGTCGGAGCGTTTTGACCGTTCATCGCTGCCTGCGAACGATCCGCAGGGTCTGGGCGGACGCATCGGCATGGTGTCGCTGCAGGTCTACAACGCCGAATACGTGGGCGAGATCGACAACTGGGCCGCCACCGCCAACCGCATGGCCGCGCGCCATCTGCTGACGCAGGCCGATGCCCGCACCCTGCGTTTGCTGGAGGCCTACGGCCAGCTCATCGCCAACACCGACCGGCATTACGGCAACATCTCGCTGGTGCTCCAGGGCGACGACTGGGCGCTGTCCCCCACCTACGACATGCTGCCCATGTTGTATGCGCCGGTGGGCGGCGAACTGGTGCCGCGCGATGTGGCCAGCCGCCCGCAGCAGCCCTCTGCCGCCACGCTGGGTGAATGGACCGAGGCGCAGGGCCTGGCGCTGGCGTTCTGGCAGGCGGCGGCGCAGGACGAACGGGTGTCGGCAGACTTCCGGGCCATTGCAGCCCAGAATGCGGGCCATATCGGCCGCTAGCGCTGATTCATAAAGCGCTGGTAGCTATCATTATTGAATATCTGGGGGCTCAGCGCCCCACCACCGACCAACCGGCCTTCTGGTTGTTCTTGTCGTTTTCATACTCCCACCCCGTGCCGCAGCGGTCGCACACGTAGCGGGTGATGGTGACGTTGCCGTCGTCGCGCTCTTCCTTGCGGTTGCCGCGCTGCACCAGCTCGGCGTGGCCGGGGGCTTTGCGCCAGTTGCGCTGGATGCCCTGGCAAGGCTCGCACAGCACCATGGGTTTGAGATCGTTCTGTCGGACTATGTCTTTGGTCAGCATGTGGGGGCAGCCCTGGTGGGCTGTAGTGTGTGGACGAGCGGGCGGGTTTGCGTGCTGCGGGCGGCTACTGTAAGGCACCTGCGCCCGGAATGACACTGCGCGGCCATGAGAAATCAAGCCAAATTGGCCTCTAGCGCTTTATCCGTAAGCGCTGTCAGCTATCAAATCAGGACTCAGTCTCCTGCAGGAGCCAGGGCCTTGGCCATGCACGCATTGCGCAGCACCGCGCCCGCACGCACCCCTGGTGGGCGCTCCCTGGCCCGCTGCACCGGACCAAACGGCGTCAGGCCGCTGTTGCCATGCGCAGCCTGCGCGCGGCGTCCTCATCCCGCGCGTCGTCGATCTCGCGCATCACGGCTTGCATGTCCACGTCGGCATGTGTGGGCGCGTACACGCCGCTCAACGGGGTCTCGTTGCTCAGCAGGCCGCTTTGGTACAGGCTCCAGATCTCGGGGCCGTATTGCGTGCTGCGCAGCTCGGGGGCGAACTGGCCGAAGAAGTCGCGCAGGTTGGCCACGTCGCGCAGCAGCATGCGCTGCGCGTGGTTGTTGCCCGCCGCGTCCACCGCCTGGGGCAGGTCGATGATGACCGGGCCGGCGTGGCCCTCTTCACCGTCCACGCCCGGCAGGTGCGCCAGCAGGATGTTGAACTCCGACAAATCGCCGTGCACCACGCCCGCACACAACATGCGCACCACCTCGGCCACGAGCGTCGCGTGGTGCGTGCGTGCGTCTTCGGGGGTAAAGCTCACATCGTTCAGGCGCGGGGCAGCATCGCCGTGGGCGTCGGTCACCAGCTCCATCAGCAGCACGCCGTCGTGAAAGTTGTAGGGCTGTGGCACCCGCACGCCGGCAGCGGCCAGGCGGTACAGCGCATCGACCTCGGCGCTTTGCCAGGCGGCTTCTTGCTCTTGGCGGCCAAACTTGCTGCCCTTGGCCATGGCGCGGGCCGAACGCGAGTTCTTGACCCTGCGGTTCTCGGTGTAGTCCACCGCTTGCCGAAAGCTGCGGTTGTTGGCTTCTTTGTAAATCTTGGCGCAGCGGGTGTCGTCGCCACAACGCACCACAAAAACCATGGCTTCCTTGCCGCTCATGAGCTGGCGGACCACGGTGTCGATCAGGCCTTCTTCGATCAGGGACTGCAGGCGGGGAGGTGCTTTCATGCGTGCATTTTGCGCCCGGGGCGCATTCCCCTCAGCCGCCAGCGGTCAGGCTGCGCAGGCGCTCATGCTCGGCCCCTTGCCAGTCGGGTGGCAGCTGGTGCTTGGCCTGCAGGTAGTGGTGGGTGAACACATCGAGGTAGGCCTGCAGCGTCTGCGCGGCCAGCGGCTCACCGGCCAGATCCAGGCACAGGCCCGCCACCTCCGAGGTGCAAAAGTGGTCGTCCCGGCGTGAGCGGCGCAGCCGATAGCGTGAGAGCTGCTCGGGCTCCAGGCTCAGCACCGGAAAGCGGTCGATGTAGGGGCTTTTGCGGAACATCTTGCGTGCCTCGGGCCAGGTGGCGTCGAGCAGGATGAACAAAGGGCGCTTGGCCAACGCAGGTTCGACCCCGGCTCGGGGCACCGCCACACTGTCCATCGCCACTTCGGTCACCACCCGTTCAGGCGCCACGAACTCACCGGGAAAGACCACATACGGCTGCCATTGCGGGTCGGCCAGCAGTGTGAGCAGTGCCGGGTCTACCTCGGTGCGGGCCCAGCCAAAGGCGAAGGTATCGGGCACCACATCGGCAATCAGCCAGCCGGTGTTGCTGGGCTTGAGCGGTTCGATGTCGGCCATCAGCAGGCACACACCGGCGCGCGTGGGCACCATGGGGTGCACACCAC
The DNA here is from genome assembly GCF_002797445.1 of Acidovorax sp. 69. Classification (NCBI taxonomy): domain Bacteria; kingdom Pseudomonadati; phylum Pseudomonadota; class Betaproteobacteria; order Burkholderiales; family Comamonadaceae; genus Acidovorax; species Acidovorax sp. 69. The sequence continues at coordinate 284,811 of NZ_PGEP01000001.1, forward strand.
ACAGGCAATGGCTGGGCACCAGGCGGCAGCCGGGGCAGCGCTCGCCGCGCGGGCCGCCGCGCGCCAAAAAGGGCTTGGCGCTGCGCGCCAGCCGCGCTGCACGCAGGCGCGAAACGGCATGGGGAAGGGCGCTGGAGGTGGCGGGTGGCATGGCTCGGGCCGCTGCGTCGGGCACAGACGGGCTCACTGCCCGCCTGCCCGTTCCAGCGCAAACAGCGGTAGCTCGGCCCGCTTGCTCAGCCACACGCCACCGCCCAGCTCGGTAAACCCTTCGCCCAGCGTGCGGCGATAGAGCTGCGCAGGGTGTTTGAACATGCGCGGGTCGGTCACTTCTTCGTCCACCACATCCTGCTCCCAGTCCTCGCGCGCCACGGCCTCCACATACAGCGCGCCCCGGCTCAGGCGGGCCAGGTTGCGCAGGGCCTTTTGCACGTCAGCCTCGTTCAGGTAGGGCAGCACGCCCTGGCAGATCACCAGGTCATAGGGCGTGCGGGCCTTGTAGTCCACCACCGAGCCGCGCTCCCACCCAAAGCGCCCACACAGGTATTCGCTGAACTCCACGCCATGGAACTGCGCCTGCGGAAAATGCCGCGCAACCACATCGCGCCAAAGCCCAATGCCGCAGCCCACATCCAGCACGCGCAGCACCGGCACGCGCAGGTATTGCAGGTAGCTGCACACAAACGCGCCCAGCCGCTCGGTGTGCGCCGGGTCCACCACGCTGGTCTTCTTGTCGAAGTAAAACCGCTGGTAGTACGCCTCGTCAAAAAGGGTTGCTTGCGCACTGGCCGGGGCGTTGCCCACGCCTTGCCCGCCCGCGCTGCTCACTGGTTTCACTGGCTGTTCCTTCCGCCACGGCCCGCCCTGCAAGGGCAGGCGCCGGGCACCTGTTGTTCATTGCGGGGGAGTATCGCGCAGTGGGTGCCCGCCCGGTACCGGGTGCCCGGAGGTGGTGTGTGTGGTGTGGCCCGAAGGGCGCCATGCCGCACCGCTGTGGCAGCGACCCGGGCTGCGCCCTTGAGGCCTGCGCCCCTGTGTTTACTGCGCAGGCCGGTGCAGCGCGCAGATCTTGTTGCCGTCCGGGTCGCGCAGATAGGCCAGATAGAGCTTGCCACCAGGGCCTTCACGCAAGCCCGGTGGGTCTTCGCAGGTTGTGCCGCCGTTGGCCACGCCGGCGGCATGGAACGCATCGGCCTGCTCGGGCGACTGCATGGCAAAGCCGATCGTGCCGCCGTTGCCAAAGGTGGCGGCCTCGCCGTTGATGGGGGTGGTGATGCCAAACGTGCCCGTGGGCCCACGGTAAAAGTAGCGGTTCCTATTGGCCACACCGGGGGGCACACCCAAGGTGCCCAGCAGCGCGTCGTAAAACTTTTTGGACACCTCCAGGTCATTCACACCGACCATCACATGACTGAACATATTGCTTGTCTCCATTGGGGCCCAGGTAGGGCAGTTGAAAGGCGAAGCGATGTTACCGGCTGGCCACCGGCGCGCTGTCGCACAACAGACGGCCGCCAGCGCCACATCACCGGTGCGGCACCACCACGCAGGGTGTGTTTTGCGCCAAAATGCCCCGGAGCGCTTGTTCAATCTTCGCTGTTAGCTATCAAATACAGAGTAATCGCATTCCTCCAGACGAAATCTGCGGCGTGCAGACATCCGCCTTCGCACTGAACACACCATGCCTTCAGCCACCCATCCCGCGCACTTCACCCCCGTCCCGCTCGACAAGGCTTACCGCCTGCTCAACCACGGCCCCACGGTGCTGGTGTCGGCCACGCACGCAGGCCAGCACAACGTGATGGCCGCATCGTGGGCCTGCGCGCTGGACTTTGCGCCGCCCAAGGTGACGGTGGTGCTCGACAAAGCCACCCGCACCCGCGAACTGGTGGAGGGCAGCGGCACCTTTGCGCTGCAGCTGCCCACGCTGGCCATGGCTGCGCTCACCGTGGCCATCGGCACCGACAGCGCCAAAACCCACCCCGACAAACTGCAGCAACACGGCGTAGAGCTGTTCCACACGCCCGGCCACGCCGTGCCGCTGGTGCAGGGCTGTGCCGCCTGGCTGGTGTGCCGCGTCATCCCCGAGCCCCACAACCAGCAGACCTACGACCTATTCATTGGCGAAGTGGTGGCCGCCTGGGCCGACGCGCGCGTGTTCCGCCACGGGCACTGGGAGTTCGACACCGCCCCGACGCACTGCGCACGCTGCACTACGTGGCGGGCGGGCAGTTTTATGCGACAGGCGCTTCGGTGAGGGTATGAAGGTGCGGTGAACGTGCGGTGCACATCCGGGTGAAGGCCCGCGTGTGAGGGCAATGGCAGAAACTTCAAGCCAAATCGGCCCTTGGCGCTGATCCATCAAGCGCCAGCAGCTATCAAACCATGAGCATTCGGGCGCAGCATCGTGCGCCCCTCAACCGCCCAACCAGCCCCCTCCCACCCCCTGGTGAACGGGTGTGTCTTTCACCGCCCTGTGGGGGGCTGGCTGACACAGCCGGGCAAAAAGCAGCCTGCGGCGCAGCGGCATCTACCCGCCAATCGACTGGGGCGGCCCCCGGCATCACTCCATGTCTGACAGCCCCACCTGCTTCAATTCCGCAAACTGGGCTGCCATCGTCGGGTTGCCACGTGTCAGCTTCTTGATCGTGAGGTCTTCGGCCTTGTCGTTGGCCAGGCGCAAATTGTTGGCCGATTTGTGCAGGGCCTCCTTGGTCTTCTCCAGGTCTTTGATGGCCTCGTCAATGCGCTTGACGGCCTCTTCGAACCCGTCCGACGCCAGGCGCCAGTTGCGCCCAAAGGCGCCCTTGAAGTCCTCCAGTTGCGCTTCAAACTTGGTGATGTCCAGGTTTTGCGCCTTCACCAGCGCCAGCTCTGACTTGTACTGCAGCGACTTCATGGCGGCGTTGCGCAGCAGCGTGATGATGGGGATGAAGAACTGCGGCCGCACCACATACATCTTGGGGTAGCGGTAGAACATGTCCACGATGCCGGTGTTGAACAGCTCGCTCTCGGGCTCCAGCAGCGACACCATCACGGCGTACTCGCAGCCCTTTTCGGTGCGGTCCTTGTCCAGCTCTTTCAAGAAGTCTTCGTTGCGCTTTTTGGTGGCCGTCTCGTCGCTCTCGTTCTTCATCTCGAACATGATCGAGACGATCTCGTTGCCCGACTCGTCCACGTCGCGAAAGATGAAGTCGCCCTTGCTGCCGCTGCGAGCGTCGTTGTCCTTCTCAAAGTACGCGCGCGGAAACGCCGTGGCGCGGATGCGGTTGAACTCCGTCTCGCAGTGCTGCTCCAGCGTCTCGCCCACCATCTTGGTCGACAGCCGCGCCTTCATGTCCCTGAGGCGCGCAATCTCGCCGTCGCGGTCACGCAGCTGCAGGGCGTACTGCTCCTTGATGGCGTTTTCTTCCAACTGCTTTTTCACGACCACCAGGTTCAGATTGTTTTGGAGCTCGTCACGCTCGCGCGCCACCACCGTCACCGCCTCAGACACCGCCAGCCTGCGCGCCACCTCGCCCGCATCCAACTGTGCTTTCAGGTGCTGGATCTCGGCGTCTTTTTTGGCCGCCACGCCTTGCAGCTCCTGCGCCAGCCGGGCTTGCGCCAACTGATCCGCCGTTTGCTGCGCTTGCCGCACGCGATCCAGCTCGTTCGCCATGGCATCGCGCTGCTTTTCCACCGCGCTCAGCGCCTGCGCCACCGCCAGGTCGCGCTCCACCGCGCCCGCACCCAGCTGGGCCTTCAGGGCTTGAATCTCGCTGTCTTTGGCGGCCGCCGACTTCTGCAACTCATTGGCCACCTGGGCTTGCGCCAACGCCACCGCATTGCGCTTGTCCTGCTCGGCCAGCTCCAGCCGCTCGTGCAACTGCGCGCTGAAATCCGCGTCGCGCACCTGCTTGAGGATGTCGGCATACCCGGTCTCGTCTACCTTGAAGGCTTTGTTGCAATGGGGGCAGATGATGTCGTGCATGGCGGCTACCGTGTGTCGTGTTTGGTTGGTGGGGGAGCATAGCGGGCACCAGGCAAAGCGACGTGGCGCCGGACACGCTCACGCCCTCGGGCGATGACGCTTTCCGGTCAGCCTACTCTGTGGCACCGCGTAAAGCGGTGAAAGGCACACCTATTCGCCGCACAATTTGCGGTGAATAACCATCATAATCGCCGCATGTGGACCGACAAAGCCCCCCGCCGCCGCACCTACCTGTGGCAACGCCCTGACTGGCCGCAGTGGCGTTTTGACGCGGCCGCACTGGCCGCCCCCCTGGCAGAGGTGCACCGCGCCCAAGGCCACCTGGCAGGGCGCATGGCTGACGTGGGGCTGGCGCAGCGCGACCACGCCACCCTGCAAGCCCTGACGCAAGAGGTCATCACCACCAGCGCCATCGAAGGCGAGGCGCTGGACTTGGACGCCGTGCGCTCCTCCATCGCCCGCAGGCTGGGGGTGGACATTGGTGCGCTGGCCCCGGCAGACCGGCATGTGGACGGCGTGGTGGACATGGTGCTCGACGCCACCCAGCACTACAGCCAGCCACTGACGGCAGAGCGCCTGTTTGGCTGGCACGCCGCTCTGTTCCCCACCGGCTACAGCGGCCGCACGCGCATCCAGGTGGGCGCGTGGCGCAACGATGCCGCAGGCCCCATGCAGGTTGTCTCTGGCCCTGTGGGCCGAGAAAAGGTGCACTACGAAGCCCCACCCGCTGCGCAACTGCCCGCAGAGACCGCCGCCTTTTTTCAATGGTTCAACGCCGCGCCCACCGGCGACCCGCTGATTCACGCCGGTCTGGCCCACCTGTGGCTCGTCACGCTGCACCCCTTTGACGACGGCAACGGCCGCATCAGCCGCGCCGTGGGCGACATGGCACTGGCGCGCGCCGAAGGGACTGCACAGCGCTTTTACAGCCTGAGCGCCCAGATCCAGCGCGAGCGCAAGCACTACTACGACCAACTGGAAACCACCCAGCACGGCCCGCTGGATGTAACGCCCTGGCTGAGCTGGTTTCTGGGCTGCCTGCTGCGCGCTGTACAAGGCGCAGCAGGCTTGCTGGCCGGCGTGCTCGGCAAAGCACAGTTCTGGCAACGCTGGGCCGACGTGCCAATGAACGCCCGGCAGACGCTGGTGCTGAACCGCGTGCTCGATGGCATGGAGGGCAAGCTGACCAATGCCAAGTGGGCGGCGATGGGCAAGTGCTCATCGGATACGGCGCTGCGGGATATCAACGACCTGTTGGAGCAAGGTGTGCTGGCGCGGCTGGAGGGTGGTGGACGGAACACTGCCTATATTTTGGTCAAATAGGCCGCTAGCGCTTATGCAGAAAGCGCTAGCAGCTATCAAAATGATATTCGGCGTACTGCCTGCGTCTTCCACGCCGCAAACCCCGACGGCCGCAGACCGTACCGCGCCAACACCCCTTCATGCAAGCGACACAGTTCATCCACGATGAGCAAATGCACGGCAGCGCCGCCGGGCTCGGGCACCCGCGCGGCTACGGCGTGGGCGATAGCGTGCAAGGCGTCTTTGCCCGAGTGCATCACCACCGCGTGGGTGGTCTGCTTGATCAGATCGGGGTAGGCCAGCCGCAACGGCTCGGTCGGGGTCAAATTGATCGGCTGCCTTGGCTGGTTTGCACTAACTGTCGGTTAGCAGGCTAGTTGATGCATGTGGCGCGATTTCAGACGTTGTGGCGCGATTTGGCGAATTGCGCCATTGGCAGCTCTGCGGAGGCGGAGCCTTACAGATACGGCCGCATGACATTGGCCACGCGGCACACGTTATCAAACCACGACGGGTCGCCTGCGGTGGCGACATGCTTGGCCTCCGCCAACTGCGCAGCAGCTTGCTGCGCGTCGCGCGCATGATCCAACGCGTTCGCCAACCCATCGCGCTCGTTGCTGACCGCGCCCAAAGCCCCCAACACCGCCAGCTTGCAGGCGCACCTCACCGGCAGCGGGCTGGGCCTGCAAGGCCTGAATCTCTGCATCTTTGCGGGCCGCTGCGCTTTGCAGCTCATGGGCGAGCTTGGCCTCAGCCAAGGCAATCGCGTCGCGTTTTTACCGCTCGGCCAGCTCCTGCCGCTCGTGCAACTGCTTGGCAAAATCGCCATCGCCCACCTGCTTGAGGACTTTGGCGTATTCAGCTTCGTCGCTCTTGAAGGCTTTGCTGCAGTGAGGGCAGATGTTTTCACGCATGGCGACTGAGCCTTTTCTTGTTGAACGGACTGGCAGAGGTTGTCACTTAATCATCAGCGCGAGGCGGCGTACAAAAGCTATTCTTGAGAAATTTGCGTCTACCTCTCGCCGAATATTTATAACCAGCGATCAAAAGCGCCGTGGTTAAGCCACGTGCCCGCAGAATTTGACCAGAAAGTCATTTTTATCGGCCACATAGGCACTCGTATGGACCCTGTACACCATCTTCAGATACGCGTAGGCGTGGCAGTCTGCGGGTTCTGGAAAAGCTATTGCCTTTGTATGGGACCGACTAAAAGTCCAAGATCACAAACACACTCTTTGCAGTGTCATAGAGGACGAGAATCGAGTAAATAAATGAAGCCGTCAATGCTGCTTGAAATACATCTGAAGATACTAGGATAGGTAAATTCTTCGCGGACTCGAGCGCAAGAATTAATAGCGAAATCGCTATCAAAGTGACTTGCTCTTTGATCGATAGAAACATCTCTCTCCTAGTGGAATTGAAAATTTCTCGCTGTCCGGTTTTATCAATTATTTCTCTAATTTTTGTGAGTACTATGCCGAGTGTTGCCGTGTTAACAGCCAGAAGCGCAACTTGTATATTTGTAATATTTGATTTCAAAAAATCAAATATAAAACTTGACTGCACATAATTTAATAAAAATTGCACTGCGCATGCAATTCCCAAGCAAGCAAAAGCCGTTTTCAACACATTAGCGCTCATTTCAAGGCGGCTCGAATTATTTCGACAATTTCATTGGCATCGGCTGTTATCTCAATTCCCGATAGATGTACTTCTCGTCTCGAAGTAGACGTTTGAAATCGCTTTCTAATACCCTTAATTTTCAGCTTTATATCCCCAGCACCCTTACTGGTGTATTCGACTAATCCTTGAATAGTCTCGTTTGATTGGTCTATGTCAAGTGAAGATGATGGATCGGATCGGAGTGTAAGCTGCTCCTTTACTGCATTTGTTTGCTTTCCTAAGTTTTTTAACGTATTGGCCAGAGTTTTTGAAATATTGGCCATGTTGGGCGTTATAAATTCAAATTCGACCCAAGTTATTCGATTGCTGTATTGATTCACAAGCCCCCAAAAATAGGACTCGTTAAACATTGATTCTATTTGGAGGCTCAGCCCAATTTGGTCTAGGGCGACTCTTGTCCCCCGGAGAATGATGTTTGCTACTGTATCGGTGTTAGCAAAGGCGGAGACACGCTCTTGAATAATTAAAAGTTGATCGTCCGGGTTGTTCAAAATGTAGGCTTCTATGTGCGGCCAATTTTCAATCTTCTCACGTCGGGAGTCCGCCGTTTCCCTGGTTAATGGCCTGCTAGGGGCAAGCTTTACACGAAAAAAATCTTGCTGAACTTCTTCAATTGAAATATTCACCTCTACCCGCTTGTGACTGATTTTGGGCAAATGAGTAAGTGCCTCTGCAAAAAAGTCATTCTTACGCGCAACTATTTCCTCAACCGAAAAATTGAGATAAAGATCTTTAGTTTCATTTCGATCCAAGGGCAGCAGCTGATAGCGGTACGCTCTAAATATAGTATGTGTGCTCATATTTTTACCCTTGAATGATTTTTTGGTTTGGTCGAGCGCAATTGATTAAATAGTTTCTAGTGCAACCGCTCAGTCGGTTAGCTCGAACGCTGCTGAGAAGTTTTTTTAACGTCGCAGGTTCGACAAAATCTCTACGTGGATCACAGTTGCCTTCCGAACATTGATGGACCGCACACTCCTACAACCAACCTCTGCGTAGCCCGCGTCGCCGCCACATAAAACACACGCGCCGCCTCTTTCTCATCCTCCCCCGCCGCAGGCATATGCCCCACGCCAGGTAGCGCCACCACGGGGAACTCCAGCCCCTTGCTGACCTTCATGGTCATGACCTGAATGGCGTTGGCGCCGGGGTTGAAGTCGCCCGACCGTTTTCGCACGTTGAAGGGCAGCTTGCGCTGCGCCAGCGCATCGGCGCACAAGTCCATGTTTTTCCAGTCTGCACAGAGGATGGCCATGTCGCCCCACGCAAAGCCTTCTTTGTGCGCGCTGGCCAAGTGGTCCGCAATGGCAAAGGCTTCGTCGCGCAGGGTGGGCAATTTGATGATGACGGGGGCTTGCCCGTCGCGCCCGCAGCTCACGGGTTTGAGTAGCGGGATGCCGTCGTCGTCTTTGTCGTCCGCCGTCAGCAGGTCGGCGGCGACCAGGCTGGCGGTTTGCAATATCTGCCGCGTGTTGCGGTAGTTGATCTTCAGGATGGTGGTGCGGCCCTGAGCCTGGATGCCCACGCTCTTGAAGCTGAACTGTTTGCTGCGCGCGCGTTCGTAAATGCTTTGCGCGTCGTCGTACAGCACCAGCAGGCTGTTGGTGGCGGGGTCCACCATTTGGGTGATGAGCTTGAGCCATTCGGGCGCGAAGTCGTGGCCCTCGTCGATCATCACGGCCTGGTATTGGCCACCGGGGATTTGGCAGCGCTCTACCGCGCGGATAACGCGGTCGACCATGTCCATCATCTTGGCGCCCACGGGCATGTTTTGCGGCGGCAGGCTTTGCCCGTAGGCGGTGAGTTGCCGGTGGCACCAGCTGTGAAAGTGCCGCACATGCACGCGGTCGCTCAGGCCTTTGGCCTCCATCACGCTGTGCAGCTTGACGCCCAGTGGTTCGTTAAAGCAGAGGATGAGGATGGGCTTGCTGGTGGGTGTGCAGGCCTTGGCCAAATACTCGGCGCGGTAGCCCAGGATCATGGTCTTGCCGGAGCCCGCCACGCCGTGGATGACACGATGGCCGTCGCCCAGGCTACGGGCCAGCTGCTCTTGCTGCAGGTCCATCACCCGCATGATGTTGGGCATCTCGGCGTCTGCATCGTTGTCGTCAAACAGGTCGCCGGTGGTTTGCACGCGCACTTGGGGGAACATGATCCAGCGCACGCGGTCTAGCTGCGGCAGGCTCATGGCGCCGCCAAAGCTGTGGGCAAACATGTTCCACAGCCGCTCTTGAAACGCTTCGGGGTCGGCCGACTCTTCCATCTCGTCTTTGCAGATGATGTAGTTGGCGGCGATGGTTTCGCCCAGGCCTGCGGCGTCAAACTGTTTGCGCGTGATGCGGGTGAACACCACGCCGTGCCCCCACGGGAAGGCGAGCTTGCCTTGGTGCGGGCCGCTGGTTTGCACCAGCTGCGGGTCGCGCTCTAGCGCGTTGACCACTTGAATGGCGCAGTGGCGCGCTTGTGCCAGCGGGTTGATGACGACCTTGGGCTGGCCGTTGGCAAGAATCGTCCAGGCCTGTCTGGTGGCGCTTTGAACGGTCTCCAGGTGCCAGTCCTTGGTCTCTAGCACCAGCAAGCCCCGGCGCGGGTGCAGCACCACAAAATCAGGGTGGGTTTGTTTGGGGCCGATGGGCACGTTGTGCCACAGCAGGTAGTCGTCATCGAGCTTTTGCTCTAACCGCTCGGCCAGGCGACGCTCGCCGGTGGAATCAAATGCGGACGAGCCTATCGCCGGTATCAATGTCGCCATGCCGCCAGTTGCCCCCCTATGTTGTGCGCTGCATATCTTTGTATGCAGTTGTGAATGCACTTTAGGGGGTGTGGAAGCGCTGCGCAACTTTTGGATGCCAAACATGTTGGCGAGCGGCGGGTGGGTGAGCCGCAGCAGAAAGACATGCATCGCCCAGACCATTCAAGCCTAAATGGCCTCTAGCGCTTATCCAACAAGCACTGGCAGCTATAAAAATCATATCGATCAAGTCACTGCGCCCCTTGCGCTCCGTGAGGACTGACGCCGCCCTGTAAGTCCCTGCAGTGCCGTGGGGTAAATTGCCCCGCATGCCGAACACCTCTTCGCCCACCTCCACCGCCGCCCCGGCATCCCTCATCGACTCGCGCCAAGCAGCGTGGCGCCTGCTGATCACCCTGGGCCTGGTCGTGCTTGGCAACAGCAGCATGTACGTGGTGTCGGTCGTTCTGCCCGCCGTGCAGGCCGAGTTTGGTGTGGGCCGCGCGGATGCGTCGCTGCCTTACACGCTGATGATGGTGTGCCTGGGGATTGGCGGGCTGTGGACGGGGCGGCTGGCTGACAAGCATGGGCTGATGCCGGTGCTGTGTGTGGGGCGGTGGGGGTGTGCGGCGGGTTTGTGTGGGCGGGGCTGTCGGGCAGCATTTGGATGTTTGGGCTGGCCCACGGGTTGATGGGGCTGATTGGTGCGTCGGCCACGTTTGCGCCGTTGTTGGCCGACACGGCGCTGTGGTGGAACAAACGGCGCGGCATTGCGGTGGCGATTTGTGCCAGCGGCAACTACATCGCCGGGGCGCTGTGGCCGCCCATCGTGCAGCACGGTGTGGAGACGATGGGCTGGCGCACCACCTATGTGCTGATGGGGCTGGTGTGTGGCGCGGGCATGCTGCTGTTGGCGACGCGCATGCGCCAGCGGCCACCGTTGGTGGTGTTGGCGCCGGTGGGCGGTGCGGCTGCAGGTGCGGGTGACGCTGGTGCTGCCCCGGCAGTAGACCGCAGCCGCCCGTTTGGCCTGCACCCGGCGCATGCGCAGTTGCTGCTGTGTGTGGCGGGCGTGGCGTGCTGCGTGGCCATGGCAATGCCGCAAGTGCACATCGTGGCGTATTGCACCGACCTGGGTTTTGGCGCGGCGCGCGGGGCCGAGATGCTGTCGCTGATGCTGGCGTGCGGCATTGTCAGCCGCCTGGTGTCGGGCGTGGTGTGCGACCGCATTGGCGGCATTCGCACGCTGCTGTGGGGCTCGGCGCTGCAGGGCGTGGCGCTGGTGCTGTTTTTGCCGTTTGACGGGCTGGTGCCGCTGTATGTGATCTCGGCGATGTTTGGCTTGTTTCAGGGCGGCATCGTGCCCGCCTACGCGATCATCGTGCGCGAGTATTTCCCGCCGCAAGAGGCAGGCGCGCGGGTGGGCGCGGTGATCATGGCCACGCTGGTGGGCATGGCGCTGGGGGGCTGGATGTCGGGCTGGGTGTTTGACGTGACGGGCAGCTACCAGGCGGCGTTCATCAACGGCATGGGGTGGAACCTGCTGAACCTGTCGATCACCGGGTGGCTGTATTGGCGGGTGCGGGGGCAGGCAGCGGCAAGGCGGTTGCAGCCGGGTGCGGGCTGAAGGCGTTGATTGGCTTGGGCAGCCTGTGCGGGCTGATTCTCAAGCCAAATGGGCCGCTGGTGCTTATGGATCATGCGCCAGCAGCTATCAATAGGTGAGCAAAACAGCCACTGACAGCGGCCACTGGCAGCATCCACCGCCACCATCACACTGCTTGCAAATACCGCCCTGCCAGCTCTTTCTGCGCGGCGGCGTCCACGCCCAGCACGTCGATCAGGTATGCCTGCACGCCGCCAAAGTCGTTGTCCACCCTGTGCAGCGCGGCGTCCAGAAACTCTTCTTGCACGCGCCACAGCACGGCCAGCACTTCTTCGGGCGCGTGGCTGCCCATGCCGGCGGGGCGCTGGTAGAGGCTGTTGGTGAGCAGGTAGTCGTGCATGACCACGTCGCGCGGCACACCCAGGGCCAGCAGGATGAGGGCGGCGGCAAAGCCGGTGCGGTCTTTGCCTGCGGTGCAGTGGAAGACGGTGGGCGCATCGCTGGCGAGCAGCAGCCTGAACAGCTCGGCAAAACGCGGGGCGTTGTTGTGCACAAAGCCGCGGTAGGTGTCTTGCATCAAGTCCACGGCGTCTTGCGCGGTGAGCTGGCGGCCGGTGCGTTGCAGCTCTAGCGCACGCTGCACCACGGTGGGCTCGATGGCGAGCGGGTGGTAGGTGATGCCGGGCAGTGCGTAGGCGTAGGCGGCGCTTTCGGCTTGGCCCCGAAAGTCCACCGCGCGGGTTACGCCCAGCTCGACCAGCAGGGCCTGGTCTTGCGCGGTCAGCCCCGCCAGGTGGTCTGACCGAAAGATGCGCCGCCACTTCACCTGCTGCCCGCCCTGGCCGATGTAGCCGCCCAGGTCGCGAAAGTTGGTGGCGCCCATCATGGGCAGGGATCGGGTGGGTGCTGGCAGCGGCATGGTGGTGCGAGGGGCGTGGTCGGTGGGTGAGAGGTACAGGATAGTCGCGCTGTGTGGCTGCTGCCTGTCGCGCGGGTGGCTGATTGCTGGTGGGTGGCCTGATGAGAATGGCTGGACGGGTGCGTTGGCACTGCGCCTGTGTCCCGTGGGTCGTCTGTGTTTTCCACGGAAGTTGGCCCGTGTGCAAAATTGCGGCATGCCCCACTCACGCTTTGTACCCGCCCCGCCCGACCTGCAGCCCTGGCTGGAGGCCGCCGTGGTGGTGGACTCCCCTGCCGAGCTGGCGCAGTCGCAGTTTCCGGCGATGGTGTCGAGCATGCTGGTAGTGCGGCTGGCAGGGCAAGTGACGTGCCAAGGGGTGGCAGTGCCCAAGGCGGCATGGATGAGCGCCAGCACCTGTGCCACCGCGTATGCCCACCAGGGCCGCGTACACGCCGTGGGGCTGGTGCTGCGGCCCGAGGCGGCAGCAGCGCTGTTTACCAGCGCACGCGGCGCCGCCAATGCCATGCGCCCCATGGCCGACCTGGCAGGCGCGCCGTGGGCTGCGGCAGAGCGCAACGTGCGGACAGCGGCAGACGATGACGCCCGGATAGACGTGTTGTGCCAGTTCATCCGCGCCACCGCTGCACCCCCGTCTGACTGCGAGGCACGGCGGCGGCACGCGCTGGCACTGCTCACCGCAGCCTGCAGTGCCGATGAAGGCACGGGTCTGCACATGGGCTTGAGCCAGCGGCAGTTTGAGCGGCGCTTTGTGGCGCACTGGGGCATGGCGCCCAAGCAGTTTCAGGTGATTGCGCGGCTGAACAGCACGCTGTGGCACGCCCTTGCTAACGAGCCAGCCACCCACAATGCCGAACTGGCGGTGGCCCAGGGCTACTACGACCAGTCACACATGGGGCGCGATGTGCGCAGGTTGGCGGGCCAGCCGCTGCAAATCCTGGTGCAAGACACACGCACGCCCCTTAGCACGCACTGGCCGCTGCAGATGGGTGCGCAGACGCCGCCGAAACCGCTGCACCAGCCACCCCAGCCAACTTAGTTCGCAGCCACAGCGCGCAACCGGTAAGCCAGATACAGCGGCATCGCAAACGCCAGCCCGATGCCAAAGCAGGCCGCGATGCAAGCCCAGCGCCACGGGCCCAGGCTGCGGTCTGCCGCGACCCAGACTGCAAACGCCACGGCAGCCAGGTACACGTCGATGGTGATGCCGGTGGTCAGGGGGTTGGCAAAGGCGTCGCGCCAGAAGACATCGGGCATCACGCTGCCACCCGCCAAGAAGTACACCGCGTTGAAGTACCAGGGCACGGCCAGCCCCACAACGGCCAGGAGCAGGAAGAAGGCGCGCAAGTGCTTGTTTTGCATCGGTTCGATCAGCCCCACGAATGGGCTGGGTGGTTGTGAATCAATGCAGCAATTGGACGCGGGGAGCCCAGCGGCTGGATAGGAAAAAACCGACATGTGCGCCGTGGCCGCGCGTGCACAAGGCCTTGCCCGCCCTGGACATGTCCTATCCGCGGCCCGTGCGTGGCCTGTGCGCTGATTCAGCGTGCCGCCGCAGCCAAGCCACCGGCGGCACTCCCTCGGGCCCGCTTTACTTGCCCTGCACGTAGGCGTTGCGCGTGGTCACCGCCAGGTCGGGGTAGTTGGCAAACATGCCGTCCATGCCCATGTCGAGGTACTTGCGGAACTCTGCAGCGGCCAGGGTGGCGTCGGCCTGGGCAAAGGTCCAGCCGTGTACCTTCAGGCCTGCGGCGTGGGCTTGGTCGATGAAGGTTTTGGTGAGGGGGTAGGTGCTGTTGTTGATAAGCACGCCCACGCCTTCAGTAAAGGCAGCCACTTCTTTCAGCGTGAGCACGCTCACACCCGTGGCGCCCGTTACGCCCATGCGCGCGCTGCCGTCGGCCGCAGTGGTGGCCACGCCCAGCAGCACCAGCGGCATCTTGTTGTTCTGCGCGATTTGTTTGGTGCGCAGGCTGCGCAGCGTGGCGTCGCTGAACGACTGGATGAAGAGCTTGCTGCCTGCGTTGTAGCCGCTGGCGTTCAGCGTCTTCAAGATGCCGTCTTCCATCACCGGGTCGGCCTGTTTCGCTTCGGGGTAGATGCCCACTTCGCGGCCCACGACGCTGCTCTGCTTTTTGGCAAAGTCCACCACTTCCTGAAAGGTGGGCACGCCAAACGGGTTGGCGGCGCTGGGGGTAAAACTGGGGTAGGTGGTTTTGCCCGTGCCTGTGGGCACCACGGTCAGGGTTTTGATCTCGGCCAGGGTGAAGTCAGCCACTTTGTAGGCGCCATTGCGCTGCGCAAAGAGCGTGGCCACGTTGGTGGTGCGGTTCAGCGTGTCGTCGTGGATGGCGACCAGCGCGCCGTCTTTGGTGATTTGCAGATCGGGCTCGATGAAGTCGGTGCCCATGCGGATGGCCAGCTCGTAGCCGCCCAGGGTGTGTTCGGGCAAGTAGCCGCTGGCGCCCCGGTGGGCAATCACCTGGGGCTGTGCGGGTGCGTCATCGTTGCCGCCACATCCGGCAAGGACGAGGGCGGACAGGCAGACTGCGGCGAAGGAAAAAGCGTTCATGGCGGGCGGGTCCAGTGCTTGAAAAAGAGGCCGACTCTATCGGCGCACCATGGCAGTCTGGTGACAAGGGCCAGCAGGTAGACACCTGCGCGACGCCCGTGCAAAAGCAGGCCCATCGCCCACATCAGGGCAGCGCAACCAAGGGGGGTGCCATCCATGTGACGGCGTCCGTCAAGTGCCTGGGGTGGAAGCGTTGTGCTGACGCAGGCCACCCTGGGCACTTGCAGGCGGCTGCGGCCCAGCGATGCTTGCTAAGGCGGCAGGGAAGTGACGGCGCCGTACACCGGCAGCTCCTGGCTGCCTTTGGGGCAAGGCTGGTCGGTGTAGCTGATGCGGCCGTCTTGCACACACTTGCGCGGCTGCGGGGCCACGGGTGCAGACGCACCGCCCCGCGCAGCGCGGGC